>NZ_JAKVLR010000001.1:333368-666737 GCF_022484265.1 Companilactobacillus sp. | reverse complement strand
TTTTTCCAACTGACAAAGGTGAATCGCTTTATCCACTTTTAAAACGTGAAGAGAATTATTCAAATTCCGTGGCATTAAAAGGCTTTAGCGATGAAGAACAAGCACAGCTTTTTGAATATTTAGACCGCGTCTCACTAAACGTTGACGATGATTGGAATTTAGTTAAATCAGGTTATAAGAGGGATTATTAATTATGAATAAAATTGAAATAGTAGCGTGCGATAAAGATGATCTACATGCAATTCAAAGAATTTCGCGCCAAACATTCAGCGATACGTTCGATGAATACAACACTGCTGAGAATATGAACGAGTTTCTTGATAATGCATACAGCGACGAGCAACTTTTACAGGAATTAAATGATGTTAATTCACAATTTTATATTGTAAAAATTGATGGGGACATCGCCGGCTACACCAAGATCAACTTTAAGGACAACGAATTCGAACTAGAACGGATCTATGTTTTGCAAGCTTATCAAAAAAGCGGCTTAGGCAAACTATTACTAGATCACGCCATCAGTTCGGCCAAGCTATTACATTGCGACCACATCAATTTGGGAGTTTGGGAACACAACGAGAACGCCTTAGCTTTTTACCAGAAGATGGGCTTTAAAAGAATCGGTCAGCACGTTTTCAAATTAGGACAAGACGACCAAACAGACTACATTTACCAGAAAAAATTAAACTAGGAGCAATACATGAAAAATATCGTAATCGACCCAGAGTTCTGGAACTTATTCCCAGAAGGACAAATTAGCATTTTGACACTACAAGGAATCGACAATAAGGTAGACGAAAAAGACGACCCATACTTCCAAAAGTTACTAGACGATGCCACAGAAGAATCAAAGAAGTATTTGACTGACGATACCTTCAGATTAAATCCAGTAGTAGACCAATGGCGAGAAGCCCTGAGAAAATTCAAAACAAAAAAGGGCGCACGCTCATCGATCGAAGCACTATTAAAACGAGTCTCGCAAGGTAAAAGCTTTTCACCAATCAATCCACTAGTTGATATATACAACAGCATCTCGTTAAAATATGGAACACCATGTGGAGGCGAAAATGTCGACAAGATGGATGGCGATTTGCACTTAGGAATGGCAAAAGGTGGAGAAGGCTTTAGACCATTAGGAGACGATGAAGATTCACCAGCATTAGAAGGTGAGATTATTTACTATGATCAGACAGGTGCAATTTGTCGCTGCATGAATTGGCGAGAAGCGCAGAGAACCATGTTGACAGAAGACACGACAAACGCCGTCATGGTAATCGAAGCAATCAACGATGAACAAGCCAAAAGAAGCGATGACGCAATAATCGAGTTGAAACAACTCTGCGAAGATTATTTCAAAGTAACAGGGAAAACCGCAAAATTAACAAAAGAAAAACCGACAGCAGAAATAGAATAGAAAAAAATATTTGATAATATCGATTTACTGAGATGTAAAAGAAGAAGTCCCAACGAGCATGAGCAAAGCGAATGTGAGGAGGGACTTTTTGAGTGGTTTCAAAAAGGTTTTGATTTTGAAGAATTGAATAATCTCACGAGGAACAAGTGAGATTGAGTTGGGCAAAGCCCAACGAACGAATACAAAACCACAGTGAACCGACCAACCCAAATTCTTTGCAAGAAAAATTAGCATACCCCCGACAAACAAGCAGAAGAGATTTTGAAGTAACTCTGTTTAGGCTTCGGGGTGGTGGAGCGCTCGGCCTCAGTAGTGACATAAATAATGGAACGTACGTCGCCTTTGGCGCGTGCGCTACTGTTTAAAATGTTGGCTACGCCAACGAACAACCAAGGATGCCGGCCAAAAGGCAATCGCTTTCCGTCTGGAACCGGGTCCCATACCGCAAATAAATCAATATAAATCTCAACAAAATTAACCATACCTAAAAAAGATATTTGAATATAACAAACTTTAATTAAAAAAAGTGACTAAAGCTAATAGTTATCTTCCTAAGCTATTGTATAATGAAAAATAAGGAGATGAGGGCATGAGCCAGACACCATATACATTTCAGGATACTGACGCATTCAAAAGTACAGAACAATTAATTATTAAGGGGAGATTTTTTGCTACCACAGTCTCAGACTCCTTTAATCAATTCGAACCCAAAAAACGTAATATCCACAAAATTCTTAACATCAAAAATAAGCTATTAGTTCCTGAACTACTAGCCGTTAAACGTGAAAGAATGTCGGGATCACTGTTTGCATTTTTAAGAGGAACCGTCGATGTGATGCACTACGATCTTTCACGTCATGAAAATAGTGGGATCAAAGTTTTAGTGGGTGGGGATGCCCATATCGGAAACTTCGGTTTCTACGGATCTTCTGAAGGTCAATTATTGTTTGATATGAATGACTTTGATGAAGCTCATTTAGGTCATTGGGAATATGATTTAAAGCGTCTTTTGGTCAGCGCATTGTTAGTTGCACGTGATCATGGATTTGAGGAATCAGACATTCAGGAATTTTTGCTATCGGTGGTTGATACGTATTTCGATACACTAAAACATATGACAAAAATTTCCGAAATGAAACGTTTTATTTTACCAAATACGCTCCAAAATATTACTGAGATCTTTGGTAAATTAAAAGATAATGAGGAGTATTTTCAAGAGTCCTTCAACAAAGTTATTGCCAAGAGTATTAAAAAGGCACAAAAGAGCAACTCTAAGCTAGTGATCGAAAAATATACCGAGATCAATAGCGATGGCCAACGTCGATTCGTTGAAAACAAGCCAGTTACTCAACACATTAGCGAGAAGGATTACAAGAATTTAGTTGACGGATATAAGAGATATAAAAAGAACCAACGCAGCGACGTTAGACTATTTCTAGAAGATTTTGACATCATTGATGTCGTTCGTCACAGCGTAGGTGTAGGAAGTGTCGGGACACTCTGTTATCTTATTCTGCTTCAAGACTTGGATTCAAACTACTTGGTACTACAAGCTAAACAAGCTTTACCTATCTATAATAATGACGAATTGTATTCAGAAAAGAATACTAGCCAGGGTCAAAATATCGTTGATAGCCAATTGATCTTGCAAAGTTCTTCTGATCCATTCTTAGGCGCATTCGATACGAAAAAATATAGTTTCTACATGCGTCAATTTAAGGATATGAAGTCGTCGATCAATTTAGATAAGCTTGATTTTGAATCCTTTAAAGACTATGTCAAAGTGTGTGTGATCTTGTTAGCCAGAGCACATTCACATTCACCAAACTACCCATTAATTATTGGTTTTGGGGAAGAGTATGCGGATATCGCAAACTCGTTGATGAATTTTACCAATAGTTATGTAAAACAAGTTGAATATGATTTTGAGTCTTTCGAAAAGGAACTAAGAGATGAAGAGTAAATATTATAATAGGGATCTAAGTTGGCTGTTGTTTGACAATCGAGTGATCGATCAGGCATACAATCCCAACGTTCCAGTGTTAGAGAAATTACGCTTTTTAGCAATCGCATCTAACAACTTGGATGAATTTTTCAAAGTACGAATGCACAATATTCATAGCATGATCGGTAGTCCTAAAATTGAAAAACGTACTGGACTGACTGGTAGTGAAGTGCTTGATCTAGTGCATGAATTCAATCGTCGCAATCTGACGAAGCAATATGAAGCTTATTCATTATTGATGGAAAAATGTCGCGATAAAGGCATCTTCCAGTTGTTGAAATATGATGAATTAAACGATTTTGAGAAGCAACATATTCAAGATTATTATCAAAATGAACTTGCAGATGAATTGTTGGTGGAAAATTTTTCCAATGAACACAGATTCCGTCATAACTTGAACATTTTAATGCAATCGCAAGGTCACACTTATACATTCCCAATTCCAGACGAATTTGATCGAATCGTTCCAACTGGGGTGGATGATCATTACATCTTGATCGAAGACGTGATCTTAAATTGCGCTGATGAAATTTATCATAAGTACGATGCCTTGAAGTGCTACGTTTTTAGAGTCACATACGATAAGAATAAAAAGTACGATTTCTTGGATGAAAAATTAACCGACGATGAATACTTGAAAAAGATGACTCAGTATTTGAATAGCCGTGATCCTAGAAAGATCACCAGAGTGGAATTTTGGTGCGATGGACCACGTGGTCGGAGCTATTTTTCACAACTATTCCAGATCAGCAAAAAGAGCGTCTATAAGATTCCTGGACCAGTTGACCTCAAGTTGCTGGACGGATTTTTCAAGCTGTACAAGCATCGCAGTAATTTAGTATTCCCTAAATTTAACGCTCGCAAGTGGAAAGATTCGAAGAATATCTTGCATTATTTGGATAAGACTCCAATGTTGCTAGAATATCCTTATGATTCATTCAGTGTCTTTTTAACTTATTTGGAAACAGCTGTTAATGATCCACGTACGACCGATATTTGTATCACCATTTATCGGACAGAGAAGAATTCGCAACTAGTTAAGCTCTTGCAAAAAGCTGCTGCTAAAGGTATCAAGGTTACTGCTTTAGTTGAATTGCGAGCTCGATTTGATGAAGAACACAATTTGCTAGTTTCAGAAGTTCTGAAATCTAGTGGTGTCAAAGTCATTTATGGTGACCGCGTTAACAAAGTTCACTCAAAAGTTTGCTTAGTCTTGCAAGGTGCTAAAGATCAAGGCTATGTTCAAATTGGAACGGGTAATTATAATGCTGTTACCTCAAATGTTTTTTCTGATATCAGTTACTTTACTAGCAACAAGACCTACGTTAACGATGCAGCTAAGTTCTTCGAGAGATTGACCGACCGCAAGAAGGTCGATTACGATTTATTCGTAACTTCTCCTAAGAATTTAAAAGCAATGATCATCGAAAATATTAAACGAGCAACTAAAGAGTATTTAAGAGTCGGCAAGGGTGGAGTATTTTTGAAGGTCAATGGATTGACCGACATCGACATCATCAATGCCATTTATCGTGCTGCTCGTTTAGGCTTGCCATTTAGATTGATTGTCAGAGGTCCTTGTTCATTGAAACTCGGTCTTTGTGGCGAAAAAGAAGATATTGTCGTTAAAAGTATCGTTGGCGAATTATTGGAACATAGTCGTATTTTCAGATTCCAATACGGTGATTCTGATGAACAAATTTGGATCTCATCTGCGGATATGATGACCAGAAACCTTGAACGTCGTGTCGAAGTTGCCGTGCCAGTTGTCGAAGATGGACCAAAGAGAAAGTTGAACAAGATAGTTAATATGTATATTCGTGATACTGAGAATTCCTATTTCTTAAATACAAATGGTGAATATTTCAAGAAACGCAAGACATTTGGCATTTCTGCTCAACAAACTTGGTTAAAACGTCTCAAATGGCGTAAATACGTTAAATAAATATAAAAATTAAGAGAAAACCAGACGTGATTTGGTTTTCTCTTTTTTCGTGAAAAATTTTTTGAACAGTTTCCTTGACTTAGACTATGGTCTAGGAATTATTCTTGAGTCATTAAAGCAAAGGAGTTCAAAAAATGAAACAAGTTAATATTGGAAACACAAACTGGAAAACTTCCGCTGTTGCTTTAGGAATCATGCGTATGGAAGCTTTGTCACCTGCTGATGCAGCCAAGGCACTAGACGCTGCTTACGATACTGGTATCGACTACATTGACTCTGCCGATATTTATGGCATGGGCAATTCTGAAAAAGTTTTTGGTGAAGCACTTAAACAATCACACGTAAATCGTGATCAACTCTACATTCAATCAAAGGGTGGAATCGTATTTGATCCTGAAAGAAGTCATGGAAGCTTTGTCTTCGGAAAACGTTACGACTTCGCTAAAAAGCATTTGATCGAAGCAGTTGATGGAATCTTGGAAAGAATGCAAATCGACTACTTGGATGCATTCTTATTGCACCGTCCAGATCCACTCATGGATCCTGCTGAAGTATCAGCAGCCTTTGATGAATTACAAACGGCTGGTAAAGTTCGCCACTTCGGTGTTTCAAACTTTAATCCGCAACAATTTGAATTCGTTCAAGAAAACGTTGATCAGAAATTATTGATCAATCAGTTGCAATTTAGCATCATGCATACTGGAATGGTTGATTTCGGGATGCATACTAACATGACTGATGATCGTTCAATCGATCATGATGGGGGACTACTTGAGTTCTCAAGACGTAAAGGGACAACCATCCAAACTTGGTCTCCATTCCAATACGGTATGTTTGAAGGAACCTTTATCAATAACGACAAGTTCCCAGAATTAAACCAAAAGCTTGAGGAATTAGCCAAGAAATATGGCGTCAGCAAGAATGGTATTGCCACAGCTTGGATTTTAAGACATCCAGCAAACATGCAAGTTATTATTGGTACCATGAATCCTGATTACATTGTTGACAGTGCCAAGGGTGCCGACGTTGAACTAACAAAACAAGAATGGTACGATGTCTACTTTGCAGCTGGCAACACATTGCCATAAAATGATTGACCTATATGTAAAAATCTAAAACACTAAAAAAGATCGGCCCGTTTCCACCAAGACGGGTCAATCTTTTTGATTAGTCGCATGAAACTGAATCTTCTGTGCCGGCTTCTACGCAACGTGAATAATAATCGATCTTATGGTCGACTGTATCCAAGTAGCTTTGAACCTCAGCCAGTTGCTTTTCGACATCTTTACGATGTTCAATGAAGAAGTCACGACGCTCTTCTAAGGTACAATCACCTTGTTGCGTCCATTCGATAAATTGCTTGATCTCCTTGAGACTCATGCCAGTATTTTTTAAACAGTTGATAACTTGTAAAAATTCGAAGTCGTGATCCTTGAATTTACGACGACCATTTTCATCGCGGTCAACGAAAGGCAACAAGCCTTTTTTATCATAATATCTTAATGTATATGAACTTAAACCAGTTCTTTTTGCGACATCACTAATTGTATAAACCATATTTCTTCTCTCTATTCATGTGATATTAATAACGTTCTATGGCTCTATAATATAACAATTGAGTATAATAATACTAATAAATGACACATATTTTGAAAAAATTAGGGGGTTTTCAAATTGTCTGAAATTGAAAAATTAGATAAGGGCGAGTGGTATTATTTTTTGGATGATGAGGTAGCTGCTAGAAAAGCCAGAGCTGCTAAGCTATGCCAAGAATTTAATGAAATACCAGCAACATCACCAGAACAACAAACCGACAAGATCAAAGAAATATTAGGATCTTACGGCGAGAATATTTCTGTTCAAGCAACTTTTAATTGTGATAATGGAAAAAATATTCACGTTGGCAATGATTTTTTGAGCAATTACAATCTAACCATCTTGGATATTGCACCAGTTAATATAGGAAACAATGTGATGATCGGTCCTAATGTTGATATTTATACCGTAAATCATCCAATGACAGCTAAGGGCCGACGAGACTATTTAGCTAAAGCTAAACCAGTCAACATCGGCAATGATGTTTGGATTGCCGGAAAGGTTACGATCACTCCCGGCGTAACAATTGGAAACAATGTGGTTATTGCTGCCGGTGCAGTACTCACCAAAGATGTTCCTGACAACAGTTTAGTCGGTGGGGTACCAGCTAAAATCATAAAACAACTGACAGAATAAAATATGGGAACCTGATCAAAAAATCAGGTTCCCATATTTTTATTTTTCGGCATGTAATCCATTTTGCAATGATTCTATTCCCTCGCTAGCGATGAAGTAAACTAGTACTAAAGCTGCGACTGAATCGATCCACCAAAGATTAAAGAGTGCAGTCAAGACGACACCAATCAAAACAGTAGCTGCCATATAGGCACAAGTAATGTTGCACATGCCATCTTCGATCAAGGCGTCTGAATGGATCTCTTTGCCGAGTCGACGCTTTTTGACTGTTAGGATTGGCATCAAGATCACTGACGCAATTGCGATCATCATACCGCTCAGACTAGTATCGGCGGTGTTATGTGTGATTAAATTAAAGACGGAGACAAAAATAACGTAAACTGACAGTAGCAACAGGATAGTTCCAACAATCAATGATGACCTTTTCTCAGCCTTTTGAATTTCTTCACTGCTGGCGTGATTAGCTTCTTTTTTAAGCCGCCAGATCAGAGTTGAACCAGAAATTATTTCCAAAAAACTGTCTAAACCAAAAGCAATTAAAAGAATTGATCCGGCGGTGATTCCGGAATAAAATCCAACTGCAAATTCAAATGCCATCCAGGCTGTAGAAAAATATTCGATTTTCAAACTTCGATTAATTAAACTAGGATTATTCACCATGTTTTTTGCCCCTCATAACGTGATCGGCATGTTCTAGTGTCTCATTGATAACATCTAAAATATGAGGATCATTTAATTGATAATAATTCGATTTTCCTATCCGATGCGTACTAACTAATTGATATTCACGAAGTAATGCCAATTGATGCGACACGGCAGACTGCTCCATATCTAATAGATTTACCAGGTCACTGACATTGAGTTCCTGTTGTTCTAGTACATTTAACATTTGAATCCGAGTCGGATTGCTGAGAACCTTCATAATTTTTTGGGCCTCAGTTAGTAAATTTGCATCGATTAGTTTAATGTCTTTCAAGATGTCCTTCAAAAACATATGATATGAATTTCATATGAAAATAATATCATATTTAATTTTGTTGTCCA
Source organism: Companilactobacillus sp. (assembly GCF_022484265.1). Taxonomy (NCBI): domain Bacteria; kingdom Bacillati; phylum Bacillota; class Bacilli; order Lactobacillales; family Lactobacillaceae; genus Companilactobacillus; species Companilactobacillus sp. Next base: position 658,097 of record NZ_JAKVLR010000001.1, on the reverse strand, counting down.
GATTTTTTTAGAAAAGAGTGTAAACAATGAACCCAGTTATTGAAAATATGCAAAAGCATGTCTCAGTTAGAGATTTTAAAAATGAACCATTAAGCGATGATACGAAACGTCAATTATTGATTGCTGCTCAAAGCGGCTCGTCATCTAATTTTGTTCAAGCATTCTCGATCATCGAAATTACTGATTTAAAATTGCGTGACCAGATCGCTCAAATTTCTAACAGCGCTTCTTACGTTAATCAAACAGGTACGTTTTATGTTTTTGTCGCTGACTTATATCGTCAGTCGCAAATGTTAAATGAAGCAGGAGAATCGCTTGATGGAATCAAACATATGGAACAGTTGCTAGTGGCAACGGTTGATACTACAATCGCAGCCGAAGATATGGCAATAGCTGCCGAAGCAATGGGATTAGGAATTTGCTATATCGGTGGAATTCGCAATGATATTTCTAAAATTGCAAAATTATTGAACCTACCTAAATATACTTTCCCATTATTTGGGTTGACTGTTGGGATTCCCGCCAGCAAGAATCAGGTCAAACCACGACTGCCACAAAAGATCCAAGTTTCCACCAATACTTATGATGCTAACAAATCTACTGATTTGGATGAATATGATCAGACTGTTAGTCAATACTATGCCAACCGTGAGAGTCATCCAGCAAACACAAACTGGACTCAAAAGAATCTCGACTTTTTCAAGGAAGTTCGTCGTCCAGACGTTGGAAAATTTTTGAAGGAGCAAGGATTTTCACTCCGATAATCGCAAAATATGAGTTAGATTTAAGAAATTCAAAAAATTAAATAAAAATATTTTAAATTTCTTTGAAACTTTGGACAGTTATCCTAAATCGCTGGTACATTATTACCAATTACATATATAATGGATTTATATTCTGAAGATTTTAGATATGGGGAAAATTATGAGTAAAAAAATTGATTACGCAATTTGGGGCGTTTGTGCGCTATTTCTCGTTTTGGCAGTTGTTGTCGTTGCTACCTTTAACGGTAAGAACGGTAAAGAAGAATACCAAACTTATACAGTACAAGCCCGTGAAGAAACATACTACAGTGGTGTTGTCGCACCGGAAGATAAACAATCTGTTAGCGCCAAACCATTAGACAAAGAAACTTTAACTTCGCAACCAATGAAAAATGGTGAAAAAGTTACTAAGGGTCAAACTATTTTTACATTTAGTAAGGATATGACAGCACAGATCAGTTCTGTTAATGCTGAGATTCAACAATTGCAATCGATGAATTCTACATTGCAAGCACAACAATCATCAGCTACTGCTGCAGCAAGCACTTCAACAGATTCAACTGATAGTCTTGCATCTACACCTACTACATCTGTAGATAATAGTATGCAAATCGCTCAAAATAATTCTCAAATCACTAGCGATCAAAGTAAATTAGCTGAATTGAACGAAGAAGCTAATAGAACCGTCACATCTCCAATTGCCGGTACCTTGATCAAAGATGCTTCTGGATCATTTGCTGTTTATGGCAAACCAGTTATTTTGGGAAATGTAAATGAATTTGAATTAAGCAATATCAAGAATAATCAAGATGTCATTGTTTACAAGAACAACGGTACCAAGATGTACGGTACGATCACTGAAATTGACAAAGCACCTTACAATTCTTCATCATCAGTTTCTTACTATCATTTCCAAATCACTGCTGATCAAAACTTGACCTTTGGTATGCACGTTCAAATCAAGGCTAAGTCAAAGGGTTACAAGATTCCTGCTAATGCTGTTCATGATGACGACTACGTCTACGTTCTCAAAGATGGTCAAAAGAAGAAGGTTTATCTCGACCTTAACAAGAGTGGAGACTTCTACTATACACATTCCGGTCTTAAAGCTGGACAGAAACTCGTCTTGGATTAGGAGTGGGGTGAATAGTTAATGCTGAGGATTAAGAATGTTGGAAAAACCTACAGTAATAATTTCAAAGCTCTAACTGATATTAATCTCGAAGTGGCTGATGGAGAATTTCTTGCAGTCATGGGACCATCTGGGTCAGGTAAGTCGACTCTGATCAATATCTTGGGACTTTTGGACAATGATTACACAGGTGATTACTTCCTATCAAACGAAAACTATAAACATAGCGACGATGCTACATTGTCAGCTGTACGTGGCGATGAGATCGGCTTTGTTTTTCAAAACTTCAAACTTTTGAATTCATACACAGTTTACGAAAATATTGAAATTCCATTGATATATAGTAAAACTAAAACGATCACAGATCGTAAGAGCGTGATTAATGAAGTGATTGAACAAGTTGGACTATCCGGAAAAGAAAACAGTTTGCCAAAAGAATTATCTGGTGGACAACAACAACGTGTAGCGATTGCTCGTGCTATCGTCAACAATCCGGACATCATCATCGCCGATGAGCCAACTGGTGCCTTAGATTCAAAGACTAGTTTAGAGATCATGAATATCTTCACGCATCTAAACGAAACCTTTGATACTACGATCATTATGGTTACTCACGATAAAGAAGTTGCTGATTTTGCAATGAGAACCGTCTATATTCGTGATGGCCGTTTGTATAATGATGAGAAAAGTGTGGTGCGTAGCTAATGGAAAACTTGACTATTGCATTACGTTCAATCTTAAAAAATAAAAATAGAAATTTACTAACGATGCTAGGTATCATCATTGGTATCGCTAGTGTTATTAGTATCTTGGCTGTTGGTGATGGATTCACTCAGTCGGTAACCAAGAGTTTAGGCAGGGACAATGCATCGAATAAAGTTACCTTGTCATATTCAAGTAAGTCTTCTGATATGAACAGTACAGATGGATTTACACAAGGGGACGTGGCAGTCCTTGAAGATGTTCCTGGCGTTAATAGCGTTAATTTGAGTAGCTACGATAATTCAGTAACTAGTAAGTTAAGTTATCGTCAGAATAGTGCTTCAACTGAAATTGCCGCTATCAAGAAATCTGCTGATGTATCTAAAAGCAATAAACAGCTTTTGAACAGCGACAAGAATTCATCTGACATTTTGATATCAAATAGCATGAAAAAGAAGCTATTTAATTCTGAATCGGCAATGAATAAACCAGTCCAAATTGGCGATAACATGTTTGTTGTTAAAGGTACATTCAGTGCTGATGAATATTCTCCTAACGTCTATTTGTCAAAGGGTACATATAATCGTATCTTTAATGCCAAGAATGCTAAAACTCTAGCTAAATTGACAATCGAAAACGGTAAGAATAAAAAGACAGTTGGCAAGGCTGCTTTGAAGAAAATCAAAGCAAATGGTGAATACAAGAACGAAGGTAAGTACGGGATCGTTGATCCAACCAAAGATATGAAGTCCTTCCAAAAGGTCTTGAACAACGTTACTTACTTCGTGGCATTAGTTGCTGGCATCTCATTGTTGATTGCCGGAATTGGTGTTATGAATGTTATGTATATTACGGTTTCAGAGCGTCGTAACGAAATTGGTATCAGACGTGCCTTTGGTGCAACGGGTGCCAATATTCGGAATCAATTTTTAACTGAGAGTATTGTTTTATGTGTAATTGGTGGAATCTTGGGGATCATCATCGGTTACTTAGTAGTTCTTGTGATCAACTCGTTCTTGCCGTTCAAGGCTGTGATCACAATCTATTCAATATTAATTTCACTGTTGGTCTCAAGTGCAGTTGGTTTGTTGTTTGGATTTATTCCATCAAACAAAGCTGCCAAGGAATCACTAGTCGGATTATTAAAAGAGGAGTAACCAATTATGGGAATTTTATATAAAGTTAAAAGAAGCTCACTCATCGGTGTGATCTTAATTGCTTTGATCACTGAATTCACTTCAGTTTATTGCAACTTTATGTTGTCAACGCAATTTGAAAAGTTCAATAAATACGCTGTGGTAGCAATCGCTTTAATCGCAGCAGCTATATTCTTAGCTATCATTTATTACATTTACCAATTGATATTGCGTAAAGAGGATGTCGAGTATAAAGAAGTATTAATTGTTAACCTAGCCGCAACCTTGACTATCGGAGCAATTTTACAAACGATCGTCATGATTTCAACTTCAGCCTCAACTAACACTTTAGCTAATGTTTTAATTGGAGTTATTACTTACGGTTTATTAGGTTGGCTTAACTGGACTTCACTTGAAGTTAGTCGTCAAGCTAAGATCAATATTAGTATTTGGACATTGATCCTTTTCGTAATTGCGATCTTTTAAAAAAAACATCTCGCAGATACTTCTGTGAGATGTTTTTATTTGTATAATGTAACAGGAAAAGAGGTAAGGACATTTGAAGATATATTTTGCAGCCTCGATCAGAGGTGGAAGAGATGAATCCAAAACCTACAAGAAGATCGTTAAGTATTTAAAAAAAGATAATCAAGTATTAACTGAACACGTTGGAGATACTCAACTAGATGATCAAGGTGAAATCGACCTCAGCGACAAAGAGATACGTGATCGTGACATTGCTTGGTTGGAGGAAGCAGATTTAGTAATAGCTGACACGACAGTTCCAAGCTTAGGTGTGGGCTACGAATTAGCATATGCTGAAATGATCAAGAAGCCAGTAATAATCCTGCATAACGAAGATAAGAGCCAATTATCAGCAATGATAACTGGGACAGACTATTTTCTCGATATCAATTCGTATTCCGATTATCACGAGGCTATTCAAATCCTCGATCGAAAACTAGTAGGTAAAAGATATTAATTTTTTTGTATAAAACCCTTGCTATAAAACGCGTTTCATACCATACACTGAATTTGTAAAGAAAAAAGGACAAAGGATAGTGATTGATATGTTCGCATACATACAAATAATTGATGAAAATAACAAGACTTTTAACGGATACGCTGCTTTTGAATTTATTGATGGGATTCTGACATTGTCATTTATGACAGGGTTAAGACGGACTGTTCGTGTCAAGATTCCAATCAGTGAAGTTGAACACTTAACTGAGAATCAAGATTTCGGCAGTCGGATCAGTTTTGACTACGATCAGAAACATTACATTTTCTTGGACAGTGGTTACGGAGAGTCACAATTTTTAAAGGAAAATTTCTTAGAAACGATCAAATAAAAATCGATGCTGAGCATCGATTTTTTTGTTGAAAATATAATTGAGAAATTGATAAATATCAATAATCTTATATCAAAAAGAGTGCTACACTACTTATAACAAAGTGAGTAATAGATAAGGGGTGTCGTCATTGAATGCAAAATGCTTTGATATTCGAAAGGAAATCCAGAATTTTATTAACAATAATATCGTTAAAATCCTTCTAAGCATTACGGTTGCAATGATTTTTTTGATTGCCAATAGCCAAATCTTAATTTATGCGGCTATTTCAGGAACTTGGTTGTTAAGCTTCGTTTCATTATTTGTCATCGGCTTCGCATGTGCTTACGTCTTGATTTCATTTATTTTTAGAATTTTAGGGAAACAGTAATTTATATACAAAAATACGAGAATCGATTCTGTTTTTATTAGGATCGATTTTTTTTATAGGAGGGAAAGCCATGAGTCCTGATAAAGAAAAAATGTTAGCTGGTAAATTGTATAAGGCTTCTGACAGTCAATTAGATAAGGAGACTCGTCATGCTAAGAAGTTGACTCGTCAATACAATGCAACAACTGAGGATGATGCTAGTTTGCGACAAGGTATATTGTTTGACCTCTTCAACAAAATTGGTTCGCCAAGTTACATCGAGCCACCATTTCGAACTGATTATGGAATAAATACGACTATCGGGAAAAATTTTTACGCCAACTACGATAATATTTTTATTGATGTTGCACCCATTAAGATTGGCGACAATTGTATGTTCGGACCTCGGGTCAGTTTGTATACTGCCGGTCATCCGATCGTATCCGACATCAGAAATGAACAACTAGAGTTTGGTAAACCTATTAGTATAGGAAACAATGTTTGGATCGGTGGCAATGCCGTGGTTAATCCTGGCGTAACGATTGGCAATAATACTGTAATTGGCTCCGGTTCAGTGGTAACTAAGGACATTCCTGACAATGTTGTCGCTGCTGGCAATCCTTGTCGGGTGATCAGAAAAATCACTGAACAAGATCAACAATATTGGGAACAAGAAAAACGCAGCTATTATCAAAATTAACTACTATCATCGCGACCTTATGGTTGTGATGATTTTTTTGATTTATACTATAAATAATAAATTGACAGGGGGGATGTCAGTTGAAAATTTTACCGAAAAAGGTTGAACTGACAGAACTGTTTTACGATTTAGTCTTTGTCTATGCGATTTCTCAAACAACTGGGTTGATTCATCATATACCGGACAATTCGACGTTTTGGCAGCAATTTACCATCTTCACAGTCGTTATGATCATCTTCATTAACACTTGGATGATCGAAACAGTCTTTACTAATCGATATGGTAAAAATTCGATCCCAAATATTTTGTTTTTTATGGTCGATATGGCAATTTTATTGTTTATGTCGAATAATTTTGTTGGTCCGTTAAGTGACTGGTTTAAACCGTTTGCCATTGCGGCATCGTTACTGACTTTGACTTTAGTCCTGCAATATTTAATGGTTTATGTAAACGCAGAACAGCCGGCAGATAAGCAAATTGCTCGTTTGTTCATGATCATTGTTGGCATCAGAGCTATCTTTTTGTTCGTTGGTGCTTTTTTACCGCTGAAAATTGGGATTACCGTAGCGCTGATTGGCGTATTTGCCAGTTGGGTCCTTCCTGGAATATTCACTCCAGTGATGAAACCACGTGCTATCAATTTTCCACATTTATTGGAACGATTAACTGCTTTAATCATTATTTTGTTCGGTGAAACTATCGTTGATATTGCACCATACTTTGACCTTCGAGAATTTAATTACTTATCCATTTTGATATTTGTGATTGTCTGTGCCTTGTTCATGACTTATATCACTCAATTTGATCATTTCATAGATGAGAATAAAACTCACGAAACTGGAAACCGGCTGATTTATCTGCATTACCCGATTTTATTTGGGATCAGTTTGATTACAGTTTCGTTATCCTTTATCCACGAAGAAGAGATCAATCAGCTTTTTTCAATTAGTTTGTTATATACCGGAATTATCTTATTTTATTTAGGATTATTTTTAGCTGACTATTACGATTTAGAAGATATGCATAAACTTTTGCATGTTAAACTGATTTTTCCCATAGCGACTGTCATCGGTTTGATTATCAGCGTTGTTTCTCAAGATTTTTCAATCGTTGTGGTCGTGACTGCATTAGTTACGGTAATAAATTCGTTCACGTTATCCCATAGCATGATCAAACAAATGTAAAAAGCTCTCGTTTGCTAGTAATTCAGCATTCGAGAGCTTTTTCTATAGAGCAAATTTTTCAATGGCATTACCAACGCCATCATGATTATTGTCAGTCGTAATGTAATCGGCCACTTTCTTAACTTCTGGTTGAGCGTTTTCCATGGCAACTCCAAGCCCCACGATCGAAATCATTGGGATATCATTATCTCGATCGCCCATCGCAATCACTTCGGACAAGTCGATATCTAAAATTTTTGCCAGATGTTTAACTGCTTCACCTTTATTGACATCTTTTGGAAAAATCTCAAGAAAGCCAACGCCAGTCCGGACGACAAAATAGTCTTTATCGAAAGTTTGATGAACAAGCGGCGAGATCTCATCTAATTCTTGTTCGTTTCCGTTGATAATTGCTTTGACGATCTCAAAATCATCAGGAAGGTCATCAGGCTCACGAACGTATAAGCCACCGTCATTTTCAAATGCTTGGGTGATGGTGTATTTATCGAACCAAGTTTCAGCACTAGTGTAAGTCTTGGCTTGAGTATCCACGACATTATAATGAAGGTTATTTTCTTTAACAAAGCTGACGAAACGGCGATAGAAACTATTGGGAAGGGTATTTTGGTACATGATTTTCTCATCCATATTCTCGATCATCGCACCGCCGTTAGTGATCATGTATTGATCAGAACCATTAATTCCAAGTTCTTTAGCGTAATTGATTACGGCATTGTGAGTACGTCCTGAACAGAGAACGACTTTGATACCTTTTTCTAGAGCACGTTGAATCATCAATTTATTTTTTTCAGAAACAGACTTTTGACTGGTTAATAAAGTGTCATCCATATCCAATGCAATTAATTTGTAGGCCATCTTAATCTCCTTAAGTAGTAGTTGTAATCATTGTACGAAAGCGTTTGTATTTGGTCAAAATAGTCACTATATTGATACCAAATTGTCATGAAAAAGGCTTTGAAAACGACCATATTCATGATGTATAATTAACTTCTAACTATTGAAAGTGCATCAATTGTAAATATAATTTTTGTAATATGACGAATAATTGTTATCGTAAAAAGTTATTATTTAATTGTTCCCAGATAGTTGTTTATGGTTTGCAAATACCCAATGTGAAAGGATATGAGATCATGAAACTAATCCAAATGATTAAACAAATTTTTGCCCCCGCTCCCAAAGAAATTGACGTTAAACAAAAAATCGTGCTTGCTGAACTACAAGCTGAAAATATGTATTAATAACCAGACTTTGTCGCATCGGGCAAGCTTTGGACATGTTATAAAATGACAAAAGCTCAAGACCTTAATTGGTCTTGAGCTTCTTTATTTGATTAGAAATTACCAGACAGAGCATCGATCAATGCGTAGTCTGGTTCAAAAAATGTCCCAAAGTTTGCAATTGTTATCAGTAAGTCGGTTAACAGTAATAGTGTAAAAATCGCTAACATCGTCAATGTTACGATTTGCTGCAGCGTTGGCAGCGTGTTGTTACGAACAAATCTGAATAGGTAAATTACGATCCATAACAAGATGAATAGGGTGATCAAACCTAGAATCGCAATATCCAAATGGTAAGTGGTGAAATCATGCAATAGATAAGCAGTTTTACCATTCATATCTCCAGTATGAATTTGTGGTTTCATCGTTTTAAAAATTGATTTCGTCGCTGAATCGGCTGCAGGGATGATCTTAGTCATCAGAGAAGAATAGGGATTAATTAAGCCCTGAATATTTGCTACCACAATAATCCAGGTCAGAAATGCTCCTAAACTAGTAAATATTTCTAGGATACTGAAGGCTTTTCCCTTAGATGATAATGGCTTACGTCGAATAAAATATTTTTTCCAGATGAACCAACTGACCCAAATCAAGGCCACAGTCAGAATTAGAAATAAAATTGCTTTTTGAAGATGGAACATTCTCCACTGAGAAATATAGTTTTGCAATTGCCCAGTTGGAGGATTGCTATGTCCGTCCCAGTATGTTTTAAAAGCATGGACTAACTCATTATCAGTGGCATTCATATTTTTCTCCAATCAACATTGAACCTAATTTATTACTTACATATATCATACTACTAGAGCTTTTTTGGGACTAAAGTTATTTAGATTCTTGATTTCGAAAACCCATACGTTGTTTAACATTTTTGACGTTTTTAGAATCGGTAAGTTGTTCGAGTAACCAATAAGCTACTGTCAATGCAGTCGCAGGTGAAGAAGAAGTGATCACGTTTTTATCAATAACTGTATCTGCTGAACGATCAACTTTTACACCCATTTGCGCTAATTGATCTTGTCTGATGTTGCCTGGAAAAGAGTAGGTTGTAGCTGGTCGATTTTTTAATATTCCCGAGTGCCCTAATGCCAGTGCAGCGACACAAATTGAGGCAATAGGTTTGTTTGCTTGGTCAAAATATTGAATGACATCACCAAATGTTTGACTGAACGCGTTATCATAAAAGTTTGCTTCGGCAAATCCACCAGGGATGGCTAAGGCATCAAAATCATTTAAATCTATGTTATCCAGTTGTTGATCGGGGACGACTGAATATCCCCATGTACAACGAAGCGTTGGCTGCATTCCGACTGAGACTAATTCAGTTGATTTGTCGCCTTCAAATAAATTCCAACCCAAAACGTCAGTAAATACGCTGGCTTCATAGGCTTCAAAACCGTCTGCCAGCAATAATAAAGTTTTTGACATAATTTCCCCCACATAAAATTGTTAATAACATCATACAAAAAAACCTCACATAAATGAATGTGAGGTTTGTAATTGGCAATCTATTCAAATTTAAGTTTATTTGCTACGTACTCTTGTTCAGCAATCGATTTCATTTGTTCCCAATCGTTAAAGTCAGTATTTTGATCGATCATATTGTCTAATTCATCTTCAGGGATGTTTTCAACGTAATCAGTTCTAGATAAGTTAACTCGATTTAAAAAGTCATCAACGGTGCTGAATTTAGTATGTTCGCGAATGAATTCGTCAGGGAACAAATCTTCAAGTGGAATTTCATCAGATCCATCCAATTCTTTGAGTGCGTGTTGCATTCTAGCTTGTAATTCTTTAAATAATTTCTTTGACATGTAAAAATCTCCTCGGTAATAAGTTGATTTCTTTGAAGTATTATTTTGCAATGATTTTGAGAATAATTCAAGTAATATACTCATGAATATCAATGATTGCGTTTTCTTGATAAATTAAACTATATTTCGCGAAAAATAAATTTATTTATCAATTGCTAAAGTGTATACTATTTTTAGTTATTTTCGGGGGGATATTATGGATCAAAATGCTTATTTAAAAAGTCAATTATCAGCACAGGAACTGATGATGGTAAGTTCAACAGTGGAAAGAAATGCGAAATCCGCAGTTGCTGCCTATTTACTTTGGTGGTTTTTCGGCTGGATGGGTGGCCATCGTTATTATATGGGGAAAACAGGTTCTGCGGTCATAATGACATTACTGTTCTGGATTGGTGCTCCATTATTTTTCCTTGGAGGAGTCGTTGGTCCAATTATTACCGGAATTTGGGGACTCGTGGATGTATTCTTTATTCATAATTGGTTGAATGATAATAAAACAATAGTTGAAAGAGATGCAATCAACCAAATATTGATCAGTAAAAACGGTGGACAAATGCCAGCGCAAGCTAACATGAATTTTGCACCTGCCCAAAATGGTAATTATGGTGATAACTACGTCAATACGCCAAACCAAAATAATTATCCAAACAACAATATGAACTACAATCAAAACGGCTATGCTAATAATGGCCAAGTTAATTATGATCAAAACGGATACGTCAATAACGATGCGAATCAAAATGTAGCGTATGACCAAAATAGCTACAACAATAATGGTCAAGTTCAAAACAACGCAGCTTACGACCAAAATCAATATAATAACAATCAAGTTGACAATAATAATTACGACAACTCATCAGCAGTTGACAACACTAGTTATAGTAATCCAACACCTGTTGAAAATGGTAATTTCGACAATACAGATACAGATAATCAAGCAAACTTCGATAACAACGTAGATTCAACTCAAGCAACAAGTACAGATGAGACGGTAGCTAATAACACTGTTAACATGAATGATTACGTTGATCAAAAAAATGAAGCCGACCAAGAATATGATCAAGCTTCAAATACTGAAAAGTAATAACAATTTAATAAATTAGACCACGTACAACTGCGTACGTGGTTTTTTTGATTTAAACAACACTGTTTATATTTTCAAAATAAGATCTAAATATATTAAAAAAGACCACAAGCAATTTTGCCTGTGGTCGAATCGATCAAATGTATTTTGTTTATTGGGCAAGTTGGGTTCGAACCAACAAATTGCGGATTCAGAGTCCGCTGCCTTACCGTTTGGCGATTGCCCAGAAATGTTGAATACTTAAAAAATTGTATTCAAAATATTGGATTGTGTCAAGTTAAAGTTGCTTTAATTTCCGATAATATCACCACTTTATGTGGTATCTTATTTAATGGAATTATATATCTTTATGAGGTGAAGTTTTGGATAATAACAAAATATTAGTATCAACAACAGAAAACATTCCTGGAAAGGAATATGAGATTATTGGCGAAGTCTTTGGATTGACCACACAATCCAAAAACGTCGTCAAAAATATTGGTGCTGGGTTTAAAAATATCATCGGTGGCGAGATCAAGGCTTACACAGAATTATTGAGCGATGCCCGTGATATTGCCATCAGCCGTTTACGTGACAATGCTGAGAAGATGGGCGCCGATGCTGTAGTAATGATGCGTTTTGATTCCGATTCGATCAGCCAAGATATGGAAACTGTGGCTGCATATGGTACTGCAGTTAAATTTAAGTAAGGTGATAATATGACATTAGAATACAATAAAGGTTCATTATCGGCTTGTACCAGTATATTAGTCGGTAAGAAAGCTTCTATTGGTGGATCAACGATGATCGGCCGTAATGAGGACGCTAAGACTTCCTGGCCAAAACATTTCGTAGTCCATCCATATGAGGAATTTGAAGAATCTCAAAAGTACGTTTCTAAAGAAAATGGTTTTGAGATGAAACTGCCGAAGAAACGATTCAAATATACCGCTACTCCTGAATGGACTGATAAAGAGGGTCTGTTTGAAGAGGATGGTTTCAATGAGTTTGGCGTGGCGATGAGTGCGACCGAAAGTGCATATTCAAATCAACGCGTCTTAGGCGTTGATCCATTGGTTGAAAATGGTATCGGTGAAGAGGCAATGGTCACAGTTGTGCTGCCTTATGTTAAAACAGCTCGGCAAGGTGTCGAACGATTGGGGCAGATCATTGAAAAACACGGAACGAGTGAAACCAATGGTGTATTGTTCTCTGACCAAAACGAGGTCTGGTATTTTGAAAACGGCTCTGGTCACAATTGGGTCGCACAACGGATACCAGATGACAGCTATGCGGTAGTCGCAAATCAGTTGGCAATTCAAGACATTGACTTCAACGACCCAGACAACTTTTTATATAAAAAAGATATTCAAGGTTTTGTAAATGACTACAACTTGAATCCTTATCCCAATAGCTTCAATTTCCGTAAGATCTTTGGGACTCACGACATGTCGGATGCAATTTACAGTACGCCACGTGTCTGGTGGGGACAGCAAGAATTTTCTGGTAAGACAGATGAGAGTCCTGAAAGCCAAGACCTCGACTTTATCAAAAAAGCTGATCGTCTGTTGAGTGTCGACGATGTGCAAAACTATTTGAGTTCTCATTTTCAGGGGACTGAATTTGATCCTTTAAATAAGGGTGAGAATAATCATCGTTATCGTCCAATCAGTTTGGCAAAGACGCAAGAGTCGCATGTCTTACAGATCAGACCGGATCTAAAACCAGAGATTGCCTGCGTTCAGTGGCTATCAATGGGAGTTTCTGCTCAAAGCGTTTATGTGCCATTTTATATGGGCATCGAGGATACGCCTGAGGAGTATCAAATTGGCGGTTTGCCATATGATAGTAAATCAGCTTATTGGACTTATAAACTAGCTGGTGTGCTACTAGACGGTCATTATCAACAATTTGGCGCTATGTTTGAAGAAAAACAAAAGGAGATCAATATCACGTTAAGAAAAATGTTGCGTGATTACGATATCCAGGCATTAGCACAAGAAGACGAAGATCTACCACGATTTTTGACTGCGGCTTCTTATAAGATGTCAAAAACTGCCTTAGATGCATACAAGGAATTGACAGCCAAGCTGATCACAGACTCGACTGACTTTTCACCGCTCAATTTTAAGACAGATATGAATTTATAATTACATGAGGGAATAGGGGATTTTTGAAAAATGGACGAAGGTAATTCGACGAAAAAAACCATCACGATGTTTGGTTTGATCATGATGATTTTTACGTCAGTATATGGTTTTGCTAATACAACCGTTGCTTACGAGCAAATGGGATTAGCTAGTATTGTTTGGTACTTATTTGCGGCAGTTTTCTTCTTCCTGCCAGTTGGATTCATGCTTGCCGAATACGGTTCAGCATACAACGAAGCAAAAGGTGGAATTTATTCTTGGATCGAAGGGGCAATCGGACCTCGATTAGCCTTTACCGGAACATTTATCTGGTTAGCTTCTTGGGAAGTTTGGCTAGTTTCAACTTCTTCAAAAGTTTGGATCCCAATGTCAACTTTCTTTGCCGGTCATGATACCACACAAAGTTGGCATTTAGGTGGTTTGTCATCGACGCAAACTATCGGTTTGTTAGCTGTTTTATGGATAATTTTTGTTACATTCACAGCTTCACGAGGAATCGATAAGATTTCTAAGTTCACTTCATTTGGTGGAACGATGATGATCATTTTAAACGTCATCTTCTTTGTACTCAGTATTGCAATGATCTTTTTATCAGGATTCCATATGGCTGAACCAGTTCACGGAATCAGCACATTCATCAACTCGCCAAATCCGGAATTCGCATCGCCAATCGGAATGCTGTCATTTATTGTTTATGCAATTTTTGCTTATGGTGGTTTGGAATCCATGGGTGGAGTTACCGACAGTATGAAAAATCCTAAAAAAGATTTCCCACGTGGAATCTTGATCTCAGCCGGAATCATCGCCATATTGTATTCATTGACGATCTTCTTCTGGGGTATCAGTACTAATTGGCATGACGTAATTGGTAAGAACGGCGTTAACTTGGCTAATATTACTTATGTCATGATGAGTAATTTAGGATATACATTCGGTACGCATATCGGAATGAGTGCCGCTGCAGCTACAACGTTAGGTGCATGGTTATCACGATTTACGGCTCTTGATATGTTCGTTCTTTACATGGGAGCATTCTTCGTGTTGATCTACTCGCCACTAAAATCATTTATCTTAGGAACTCCAAAAGACTTCTGGCCTAAAAAAGTTACTAAGTTAAACGACAAAGGGATGCCAGCATATGCAATGTGGATGCAAGCAATTTTCGTCTGTGTTGTTATTTTAGCGGTTGATTTCTTAGGTGGCCGTAATGCTAAAAACTTATATGCCGTCTTAACTTTGATGGCTAACGTTGCGACAAGTGTTCCATACTTATTCTTGGTTGGAGCCTTTCCATTCTTTAGCATGAATGATGATATCGAAAAGCCATATCGTTTCTTTAAAAATAAGAAATTTATGTGGGCAACTTCGATTTTGGTCTTCTTAGTAGTATTGTTTGCAATTATCTTTACACTGTTAGAACCAATCATCGAACACGCATATATGGATGCATTCTGGACAATTCTAGGACCAGTTCTATTCGGAGCTATCGCCTTGATCTTGTACGGTGCATATGCACGTCATGAACGGAATAAAAATCTAAATTAAATCAAAAAAGCATTCGGACAATTGTCTGAATGCTTTTTCAATATTAAGAGTGATTATTTTACTGGATGTTTATCTGTTAATGCCTTTGTACGGGCGTCTAATTCTTTAAGCTTGTCAGCATCATCGTGATACTTGATTGCATCAACGATAATGTGCGCAACCTCACGTGAGTCATCTTCATCAAATCCACGTGAAGTAATAGCAGGTGTTCCTAAACGAAGGCCAGATGTGAACTTAGGTGGCAATGGGTCGTTAGGAATTGCTTCTTTGTTAGTTGTGATATGGATCGAATCAAGTAAGTTTTGGACTTCCATACCGTTTAAGTCAGTTTCTGTTAAGACTACGTTCAACAAGTGATTGTCGGTACCACCAGTTAAAACAGAAAGGTCATCAGCATCGTTGATAACTTCTGCCATGGCTGCGGCATTCTTCTTAACTTGTTCCATATAAGTCTTGAATTCAGGTTGAAGATCTTCGCCAAATGCAACAGCTTTAGCAGCAATTACATGTTCCAAAGGTCCACCTTGTGTACCAGGGAAGACAGCAGAATTTAATTTCTTGCCAAGTTCAGCCTTAGCTAAGATCATTCCACCACGAGGTCCACGAAGTGTTTTGTGAGTAGTTGTAGTAACAATGTCAGCCACGCCAACTGGAGTAGGGTGCAAACCAACAGCAACTAGTCCGGCAATATGAGCCATATCAACCATCAAAAGTGCATTGACTGAGTCAGCAATTTCACGGAACTTCTTAAAATCGATGATACGGCTGTATGCAGAAGCACCAGCAACAATCAATTTAGGTTTAACTTCTTCAGCGATTCTTTGTACATCGTCATAGTCGATCAAACCATCGGCGTTAACTCCATAAGAATGGAAGTTGTACATTTTACCTGAGAAGTTGACACGGGAACCGTGAGTTAAGTGACCACCAGCATTAAGATCCATACCTAAAACTGTATCGCCAGGCTTTAAGACTGCTTGATAGGCAGCAGCATTAGCTTGTGAGCCAGAATGAGGTTGAACGTTAACGTATTCAGCGTTGAATAATTTCTTGGCACGGTCGATTGCAATTTGTTCGATTTGGTCGATATATTCGCAACCACCATAATAACGATGTCCAGGATAACCTTCAGCATACTTGTTAGTTAAGACTGAACCTTGAGCTTTTCTAACATTGTCAGAAACAATGTTCTCTGATGCAATAAGTTCGATGTTACGGTTTTGACGATCTTCTTCCTTTTGGATTAGATCAAAAACTTCTTTATCACCATTACTGTATTTCATTGAATCACTCCTTAATTATTATTAACTACGCTTGTACCATCAGCATAATTGATATTGACGCCTTTCTCAACATTGAAAATGTATACATTAAAATAAATTTGTTTGTCAAGCGTCCCATTTGTATCCAAAGATTCAGCCATCATCTGTACTCCACGGGCTAATAGCTCGTTTCCTCGGTAGATAGGTTGAACACGGTAACGAATGTAATTATTGGGGTTTTGTTTCAGATAATAAGCAATATCGTCTTCGTGTTTCAACATTTCTGGAGCATTGAGAGAACGCGTCCCAGTCATTAAGTTCTTGGGATTATTGTTCTGTCCAGAAAGTTGGTAACCAATCAAATGAGAACGATTGTAGAGCCACCCACCGTTAATCTTTTTATTGTGCCAACCGGTAGGATTAACGTAAAGCGGTTCTCTTTTGGCTGTCGGCATCAAGCTTTTATTGAGCAGCGCGTCAGCTTGAACGGCTCGGTTCAAATTGTCCAGGTCGGCGAATTCTTGCCAAGCACCTTTAGATACATTCAGGTCAGCCTGTGAAAAAGTAGGTTGATTGTTGTTGACTTGGATCTCTTGCGTTCCATTGTAATTTAAGCCTGCCAATTCAGATTTAGACTTAACGTTTTCAGAAGTTTGTTGCTGTCCATTACTGTTGGAACTAGTTTGGAACGATTTGTAGGCTCCAGAACCTCCAATCGCCAATAATAACAGTCCGAGTGTGAATAACTTTTTGCGTAAGCGACGTTTTGGTTTTGTCATGAGTGTGGCAATCAAAACGACCAACCCCAAAACTAATACTAATAACATATACATTAGGTAGTACTCCCTCCAATAGTTTACCAAGTGCAGTTTATAATATCTGCAAATATGCTTGATTTCTTGGTAATCGATATGAATATTTTATCATAACACGACCATACGTTCGCATTGAAACTGCTTGAAAAATGATATTTATAAAGTTATGGTTGAGTTATAAATGAGAGGAGGTTTCTATATGAAAGTTATTGTAGTAGGTTCATCTCATGGTGGGTACGAGACGGTTGAAGGACTTCTCAAACAAAACCCAGATACTGAGATCCAATGGTATGAAAAAGGTAATTTTCTATCATGTAGTATGCAACTGCTAAGGCATACTTCAAGTTGACCTAGAATGCTGACAATCACGTAGTTGTCGCCGCACAAAAAGCAGTTGACAACGAAAATAAATAATTATTTGTAAAAATGATAAATGAATCTCATCATGACAAATGCTATAACTGATAGGAAGTACAGAGAAGTTAGTGTAAACTAACTTCTTTTTTTGCGGTCAAATAGGCGATTAAGCACTTTCACAATTAATGTTTGTCTAGTAAAATAATTGTATTAGTTATGTGAAGAGGGATTATTATGAGAAAGAATAGACTGATTTCGATTGGCTTAGCCCTGTCGTTATTCTTAGTCAGCATCTTGTTATGGTCGAATAAGGCTGATGCAGTTTCACTGCAATATCAGGTTTTGCAGCCGAATGGGGAAACAAGTCATGCTGATCAGTACATGGATAAACCTGCCAATGTGATTATTCAAGATGGTAAATACTACGTGTCAATGACGTCATCAGTCCCAGCTTGGATTGGTTCGCATCCTGTGACGTATACTAGTATCAATAATGGCGATGGCCAAATCGTCAACAATGCTCATGGGGCTTCATTTAAATTTACTACCACAGACTTAAATAAGCTGATTCCAGTGACAATGCATTTGGATGTCAAGGTCGCCAATGTAAATATGGATACAATCGTATATCTTAAATTTTTGAATGTGCCGGCATTGAACAGCGGTAATTCGGGAGCTAATCAAGCGAGTGCCGATGGTGGCAACGGGGATGCAGCTAATAGTTCCGATGGACAAGCGGCTAACAATGATTCAGCCAATCCAGGTGACCAAAATACTGATCAGTCAGAAAAAAAGGTGACGATCAAAAAGCCTGTTAAATTGAATTCTAAAAATTCACCTAAAAAAGATAAATCATCTGACGATGGTGATTCAGTGATTTATCCTGATAAGGATAAGAAAACTAAAAAAGACACTAATCACCCAGTTTTAATTGCTTCTGGCGTAGTTTTATTAGCAGGAGTGATCGGAGTCGTCGTATATTATCGAAAGAGTATTTTTTAACCAAAAAACACGAGTGAGAATTTATTTTCTCACTCGTGTTTTTGTTTACATAAATGCTTTTTGTAATCTTTCAATTCTTTTATCTAAAGGTGGATGCGTGTCGAACCAGTCAGCAAAGCTACGTTTTTTCTTAGGATCAGAAAAGTATAGTGCAGCACTGGCATCGTCAACATTTTTCATTGGTTGATCGTAACTCTGCAACTTTTTGAGTGCGTCAATCAAACCTTGTGGATTCTGAGTTAGATTAGCTCCTGAAACGTCGGCCAAATATTCTCGATTTCGAGAAATTGCCATCTGAACTAAGTTGGCAATAATTGGTCCAAGGATCATAAACACCAGACCGACCAGCCATAGCACAGCTCTGACAGCAATCCAGCTGCCATTGCGGTCGTCGTCATCGTCTCCAAATGGAAGAACGAAACGATAGGCATTACCGATCAAACTACAAATCAAGATGATGGCAGAAGATAAGGCGACCGATATTGTGGAAACTCGAATATCAAAATTTTTAACATGGGATATCTCATGGGCCATGACACCTTCAAGTTCTTCACGATTCATCATGTCATAAAGACCTCTAGTTACTGCAACTGCGGCGTGTTGTGGATCTCGTCCAGTGGCAAAAGCGTTAGGACTAGGGTCTTCAATGATGTAGATCTCAGGAAAAGGTATCTGTGCCACCATCGACATATCTTCGATAATATGCCACAGCTCCGGAGCCTCTTGTTCAGAATTGACCTTCTTGGCATTGTTCATCGACATAACAATACTGGTCGATTGGAAATACGTGATCAATGCATAAACCAGTGCGATTATTAGTGAAAAAGCAATTCCATACCAAATATTGTCAATGAAAAAATAGCCGATAAAACTGCCTAATGCAGCCAAGATCAAGAAGAAAATTACAAATATTAAGTAAGTTTTTCTTTTATTACTATCAATTTGCTGGTAGAGCATTATTTTCTCCTAAAGTTTAAAATTTAACCTTTGGTACTTCTTTATCGGCTTCAGGAATAGAAATAAAGTCGATGTTTTGGAAATGGTGGATCCCAGCGATAATATTACGTGGGAACGTCTCAATAGCTGTGTCATATTGTTGAACTTGACTATTGTAAGCTTGACGGGCATATGAAACTTTGTTTTCTGTATTTGAAAGTTCTTCCATTAATTTTTGGAACTCAGTATCAGCTTTTAAATTAGGATAACTTTCTGACAAAGCAAATACTTGTCTCAAGGCACCCGTTAAGGCGTTATCGGCTTGAGCTTTGTCAGAGGCTGAGTCAGCTGCGACCAATTGATTTCGTGATTGGACAACCTTGGTCAAAGTTTCTTGTTCGTGGGTAGCATATCCCTTAACAGTTTCGACCAAGTTTGGGATCAAGTCTGTCCGACGTTTTAATTGCACGTCAATTTGAGAACTAAATTCTTGAGCACGGTTACGATATTTAACCAAACCGTTGTACATTGCAACATAAGCTACAACTAGTAATACTAAAATAACAATGATAATTAATGCGATCATTATTTTCTCCTTTGGGTTTATTGGATACATTTTACCATATCAGGCAGATTAGGTATTAAATCTAAACTAGCAAGTAAATTAAAATTGGCGAGCCTATAACGTGTGATTTTTTGAAACTAATTTTATAATGTTGTTGATAAAAGATTTTATGACTTAGGAAGAATAGTTATGAAAAAATTTGTACGTGTTTTGGCTATGACAACAGCCGTCGTTGCACTATTATCACCAGTAGTTACCATGCCATCCGTGGCTTTGGCGGACGAATATGATGACCAAACTGAGCAGACGCCAATTGTAAAAAATGGCGATCCGGATTTTAATCGCAAAGTGGATGCTTTATTAAAAAAGAATAATTTTTGTGGTTCAGTTTTAGTCATGGAAGATGGAAAGCCTCTCTACACTAAGAGTGTTGGTTACGCAAATAAATCTCAAAAGATAAAAAATAACAGCAATATGACTTATGAGATCGATTCGATTCAAAAAAATTTAACGGCCGGATTAATTATGAAACTAGTTGAACAAGGGAAGATTAATTTGAATGATCACTTGAACAAATATTTTCCTAATATTCCCGGAGGAAATTTAATCACTTTACGTCAAATGTTAGACATGAAGTCTGGATTAGTGTTGCCAGGAAACGGTCCGAAAAAAGTATTGCCAGACAACAAGATTGTTGATTCGGATATCGGCAGCATTACCTTTAGTAAAGTTATGCTGAACAAGTGGCAATATTCGCCAATCAATTTCGTTTTGTTAGCAAGAATCGTCGAGAAGGTAACTCACAAAACTTATAAACAAGTCTTTACGAAAGAATATATCGACAAGCTGCATTTAAAACAGACTACTTTTGCATATGGATCTTCTCATGGCGTCAATAAAGCTCAAGGATATACGAATAGAAACCCATTGTCTCCTGATTTGAATTATCATAATCCTTACATTACGAAGCCATTTGAAACTAGGGATGAATTGGGTACAGGTCAAGTATTTATGAGTCCACATGATTTGTTTAAATTGGAAAATTACATTGTTTCTGGAAATATGTTGACCAAAGAATCACGTCAGATCTTATTTGTGCCTGCCAGCATCAGTACTTACGGTGGTGGATTTTACAATAATCACGCCAGTCATTCAGCTAATGGATGGGGTTATGGTTTTCAATCAGTTGTTCATATTTCTGACGATGGACAGACTGCTGTTGTAGTGATGAGCAATTACCAAAGACTGGCTAATGACAACAAACCGATGGCCAGTCAGATCTATTCCTTAGCAGTCCAATATTAAAAATACAAGACTTTCATTTGAATAATTCTCGAGTATCATGGAGTTTATTGTGGAAGTGCAAAATCGGAGCGATTAAAAATGTTCCGATTTTTTGTTGCCAAAGCAAACGTATGTTCGTATAATATTTGCTAGGGGTGTTTATATGAATAAAGTAATTTTGGACGATTTTATTAGCGAATTCAAAAAGGGATATAACAAGGACACGTTTAATAGTCTAGAAGTCGTAAATAACGATTTATTAGATCAATCATCAATATTTATTAAACAAAATAAACCCGCTGAAGATGAAATGAAACGGATCTACTCAATTTCACCAATGAATACAACTTCAGTGAATGTAATTTTAAATGAAGCATCTAAACAACTTCCGTTTGATGGATATTATCTACGAGAACGATCGGGGAAAGCAATGTCAAATTACGTGCAATTTTCCAAATAAAAAGCGCTATCATTGCTTATATCATTACATTTATTAACATAGTTGTAATTTGTGTTACAGCACCATTATATTTGAATTATTTTATTTAAATTTAGGTTAAAAATGTAGACATATATTTCCGAAATAGCGATAATGTAATTAGATAAATGAGATTCATTTATCAAAGATTCATAGTTTTTCGGTAGTACATGTAATACCTTTTTACCAACACAAAGATTCCCCTATTCATTTTTATGAGTAGGGGGATTTTTGTTTATAGTCAAAATTAATTAAGTATCATGTTCGTATTTTTGATGATTTAATTCGATTTAAGAATATATTATGATTATGGCGATTAATTGCGAAAAACCGGAATTTATTTGATATGATTTTTGCAAAGTGCTAATATAAATGCGTTGTACAACAAATTTAATAAGTTAGGAGCAAATATTATGACACTATTATCAAATCTATGGTCATCATTGTCCACATTTAATTCTAGTATTGGTTCAGCCTTCAGTTCATTGTTCTCATCATTGTTCAGTGGATTGACATCATCAAACTAATGTCATAATTTTGTTTCCAGCATATTATTTAGTTAAACATTTGGGAAAAAAGAAGCCGAGATCATTGATCTCGACTTCTTTTTATTTATATCGTCAAAGTTAAATTCCATTTATGGGACCGTTCAGTAAGTATTTGCACTCCCAAACCAAGTATTAAAATCAGTGGGATATAGAGAATTGAATGGTAACGACCCTGAACTTCAAAGATCATTGAACCTAGAATAAAGCCATCTAGCAACAATGAAAAATAAAATAATTTGTTTTGAATCAGAACTCCACGCGGTAGTACTGGTGCAAATAATAAGATAAAACTCATCGTGATAATTGCTGACACTAAGATAAACTCAAAGAAAATGACCGATAATGAAACCAATGGTTTTTTCATAGAATAGAAGGTAGCAGCATGACGATTGTTCTTATAAGTGTTGTATAGCAGCCAGTCGTAACCGTAGTCTTCAGCAGCGAACCGAGTATATTTTTGATCGAGGAAGATTCCCCATTTTCCATGAGTGTTCAAATTATTTACATTGTCGTGAATCCTACGATTAAGCTCGGAATCAATATGCTTGTCCATATCAGTTTGATCGGAATATTTCTTATAGTTGTCATTCATGATGCCGTAAATACTTTTATCGTAAGCACCTGATGTTTCTGGCGATGTACCAGTTGCTAAACTATATTTGTTTAAAGTCTGATTTGAACCTAGCTGAAGTCCGTAAACTGCTGAATAAATATTAGCCGATAATGAACTAAAGACCATAAAGACTGCGAAAAATCCAAAGTAGTAAAGGTAGCGTTTTAATCTTAATATTGCCGGAATTTTTTTCGTATCGCGTTTAAACATTAAGAAAAGGAGGCCGGCGACTAACCAAATCGTGATTGTCGGTCTGACCATGTAGGCGAGTATCGATAAGACAGTCATACTGAGTACACTAGTGAACCATCTTAAATTAGAACTATTTTCAGTCCGACTAAAGAAAGTATTAAACGTGATCAATAGCCCCAAGGCAAATGTTAAAAACATCGGTTCGGCGCCATTTAAAATACTGTATAAAAAGTAAGATGGAATTAGTGAAAAAATTAATGCTGAGAAAATTCCAGCTTGTTTATTTATGATCGATGCACATAATTTGTAAAATAGTAGTCCGTCAAAGAATGTGATCACGATATTTAGAATTTGAGAAGTGATGAAGTTAGTCCCAATTAATGAGTATGGGATCGAGTATAGAAAGGCGATATTCAATACATGTGGCCATGATGAATTAACGCCTAGCATGTTACGTGTCCAAGGAATTCCCGAAGCTCTAGCATATGCTAAATAATGGTAATTCCAATAATCAGATGTGGGTCCGATCCGATAGGTCAAGACGAGGAAAACTTTTATCAAAGCGATTGCCAGTAACACTAGAACTAAGAAAACAAATGATTTGTCGCTGATATATGAGGCGGTTAAATATGCAAAGGCAAACAACAGCGAACTAACTAGGATCATTGAAAAAATCGCCAATCCAAGGTCTCCAGTCATGGTAGAACCTTTCCAAGTTGCAACAGTCATCAAAATCAGTAAGGTTATCGCAACCAGGATTGCAAACGATTGCGCTAGGTAAGAAGATTGCTCGATAGTTTTGAAACAGGCCTCTGACAGTGAATTCGAAGTCCTCTAATAACGAATTTCCCCAACGGACATTTAGAGCCATTTCCATGGTGAGAAATTGTCCATTTCCACTGGCAATAGCCTGGCCAAGACGATTGCGACTTTCTTGCATGAAAGAGTTGGCCCCTAAAAATTCGGTATCCTGCATCCTTGATAGCCAGTTATATTCACGACGATTCATGGCTACGGCACTTTGCACCATGCCGACCGGATTGTTTTCAAATGTACCTATAATATTGGTCATATCTTTTGATGACATGAAACCATCAGCATCGATAATTCCGATAATGGTATGTTGTTGGTCGTATTGATGTTCAAGGCTGGAAATAAAATCCAGACCGTAATTTAATGAAGCGCCTTTTCCTTGTTGTGCGTTTGGAAATTTTCGTTCCAATACGTAAACGTTAGTCCGGATACCCATAGTGGCATCACGGATGATGTGTAAGTTCTCTAATGTTCGGTCACTTGAGGCATCATCGATCAAAACGATGTTTGGCCGAATTGTGGAATGCACCGAATTTAGTTCATTAATCAAGTTGTTAACATATGAGAAAATGGTGTTTTCCTCGTTGAGTAAGGGCACCATGATGTATAAATCATATTGGTCGTTACCCTTATGACTTTTAACATTTCGAACCCTTTCAAAATTGAAGATCGAGAACCACAGTAAATAACAAATGAATGTCGTCAGTGAGAGCACTAGCAACACATTGGTAAAGATATGTATGATTTTTACCCCCTTAAAACCATATATCGCATGATAAATTTTATATTAAAATAATATTACACTTTATTTACAAAATAAACTATAAAAATGAATCAAAAAAATAAATAAAATTTTGAGAGATTTCAAGATTAATTAGACCAATATTTTTTTAAAAAGGAAATTACAGTTGAAAAACTACTAAAAACAAGTCTTTCCAAAATAATGCTGCCAACTATGATGTATACCAAAAATGCCCACACCTTATTGGTGTGGGCATTAACTATACGTAGCTTATTTACGATTCTCTGCTTCTAATTCCGAGAGTATCTCCCGTTCTTTGACACTTCTAATAGTTTTACTGATCCGAAACATTTTTCTGAAGAAATCTTTGATCTTGGTCATCGTAATCTCCCCCATACATTCAGCTTTTACTGTCATCAGTGTTTGGACAATCTGAACACGAAATACTTGGTTTATTAATTGCCATTATTTTAAAATAACAGAAAGTATTAGTCAATTTATCTAATTAAAATTGATGAAAAGTGCATAAAAAAGTCCTCTTTGAATAAAAGAGGGCGAGAAATTATTGGGGAGAAACACATGAAATAATATTTGAAATTACAAACAAATTGCTTTAGTAGTCCTCAATCGAAATACTATGATCGTTGGTAGAAACCACAAGTACCTCTATCTGAGAACAACCACATTTTATGACCGTTTAGTGATTTAAAACTACTATGTTTGAATAAATATATTTACCGATCTTGAAATAGACCATTTCAGAAAAACTCTATCTAGTTTTCGCTCAAAATCACCGTTTATTGACAGGATTAGACGTGAATTATGAACAAAATTAACATATATATCATTAACTAGTCCAATTTGTTCATAGCCTGATATTACAACGATATTTGTTAGACCATTTTGGTAAATTAATAAAAATAATTATTTAAATTCAATGAATATACCACAAATATTTTTTACAAAAAATGACCTAATATTTATCTAGTGATAAGTTATTATAATGTTGTAGATAAATAAAATTATATTAATCCATTTAAAAATAATTCTATTTACGATTGATTTCACTCAGGAAGGTTGAGTAAAAGTAAGGGTGATTATGATGAGAGAAACAGATCAGTTTGTACAAGAATTTGAAAAACACTATAGCAAAGATAAATTCTTAAGACTTCAGGTAGTCAGAAATACGGACAAATCCACTACAACAATGTATATTGAACAAAGCTCTGGAAAAATGGTCAGCTGCAAAAAATCGCATAAAATCTTTGATATGAAATTGTTGACCAACCAAGAACTACATCGTTTCATGAAACAATGCATGACAGAATTGCCAATTGAAACATATACTGTTGATAGCGTTAGTTAAAATCGCATAAATTTATTATTATTACTCAAGCATTCAGTTTATTTGAATGCTTTTTTGTTTATACTGAAGTCATAGTTATTTATAGATAGTAGGGGATCATATGACGTTAAAAAGATCAAAGAAACTCATGATTATACTGGCGGTAATATTGGTGATACTGTTGGTGTTTTTTGGAGTGAGGGAATTTAAGACCATTACTGCGGCAATGTCGTCTTTGAACCAAATGGATTTTTTGAGTCAATTACGAAAGCAAACACCAACAGATGCTATTTTATTATTTTTTCTGTTAGCTGGATTTTCGATCGTTCCTGGCACGCCAGTTTCAGTCGTGGCGATTTTAACTGGCGTCGTTTTTGGCCAAGTGGTTGGTTCTCTGATCAACGCAATCGGAATCATCGCTGGGAACTTATTAGCCCAACGAATCTTCATGTATTTTCATGAGAAAGCTGATGTTAAAAAGACTCCACGGATAATCAAGGCAATACAGAAAATCAAATATCCCATGATAGGTATCATTTTAGGCTACATGATCCCGTTTATTCCAACTTCAGTGATCAGTTTGACAGTCTCAGATGTGAAACTTTCAAGAAAATCAATTGTCATTGCGACAGTGATCGGGAGTTTACCAATGGCCATCATTTATTCATGCGGAGGAGCAGCTTTGATCGAAAGCCATTATCAACTCCTCGTCTGGATAGTTGCAATCATTGCAGTGATGCTGATAGCAGTTTATTTAGTTAATCGTAATTATGATGATCGAGATGTTACAGAATAAAAAGATACGAGCAATTATGCTTGTATTTTTTTTATTTTGAAAAATCTAGTTCAATTTTTCACAAAAATATTTATATTTTCCAATTACTTTTCTGGCAACAAAAAGGGATTACATATCGTTTTATGAAAGCGTTTTTAAAAAGCCATCTTTGTGATACAATGAACTTGTAAATCAAGAAAAGGGGAGAATATTTATGGCTTACGATGTGTTATTAACTAGTACTGAAATGGGATCAGGAGACAAAGCATTAACGGAAAATCTGATGCTCGCATTTATCCATACATTGACTGAGAGAAAAGAGAAACCAGAAAACTTAGTTATGTATGGCTTGGGAGTTAAGTTGGCTAAAAAGAATGCCGAATCACTCAATGATTTAAAGGCACTAGCTGACAGTGGCGTAAATGTACTTTCTTGTGGTATTTGTACAGATTACTACGAAATGGGAGACCAAATTGGTGTTGGCGGAATCACAACAATGCCAGAAGTTGTTGATATCCTAGCTTCTGACAATACGCTTGTACATCCATAAACAGATTGTGTTAAAAAATTAGCATGAGTTAATGACACCATAAAGTATTCAAGCTTTATGGTGTTATTACGTGTGAGGACTAAATTTTAATTAATGAAAACTGAAAGGAGGAACTATCTTGAAATTCAAACCGTTCACAACTTCATTGATGGGAAGCATGCCCAGAAGTAAGGAATTGCTTGATGCACGTAAAAATGGTGATGAGGATGCCTTTCAAAAGACGTTGCTCAAAGACACGGAAGACGTTGTTAAATTGGAAGAGGATTCAGGCATCGACGTAATCGTTGATGGAGAGTTATCTCGTGACAATTACATGTCATTTGTTGCCAATAAGGTCAAGGGCGTTAAGCTGATGTCACTGGAAGAAATGGCCGAAAAGACTACTGATAAGAAAAGCTTTGAAGAGAGCGTTAAGTCGATGGACGCAAGTGATACCAATATTCATAATCCAGTTGCAGTCGATAAAATTGGGACTGACAGCATCCTAGATTATGAAGAGATCAAACGGATGAAGACTATGACTGATCATCCAATCAAGGCAACCTTGCCAAGTCCATATCTTCTGACCAGATCGATGTGGCTACCGGACATCAGTGGCAAGTTCTATGAAGATCGCCACGAATTGGGTCAAGACGTAGTCAAGCTATTGACTAACGAGATCCATCGTCTGATCGACGTCGGCGTTGACGTGATCCAAATCGATGAGCCGATTTTGTCGGATATTGTGTTTAATAATGCAGATTCTAAAAATTCATTCTACTGAGGTGCCTTATCTGCGAAGGTCAAGGTTGACCGAGAATTGAATTTTGCACATGATTTGATTGCACCTTTGTTTGAAGAGATCAACGGAACTGACACGCTGGGTTCGATTCATGTTTGCCGTGGAAATTGGACCACTAAAGAGGATACCTTGTTGTCAGGTTCATATGATAAATTAGGTAAATTCTTTGAGTCGATCAATGCTAATATGTTGACGCTAGAATTCTCGACACCACGTGCCGGCGATATTTCAGCATTGTTTGAGAACAATGACTTAAAGGACAAGATTACTTTAGGATTAGGTGTTGTAAATCCAAGAAGCGAAGAAGTCGAAAGCGTGGATACGATCGTTAATTCAGCCGAAAAAGCTTTAGAGTATCTGCCTCCTGAAAGAGTGTGGTTAAATCCAGATTGTGGTTTTGCAACATTCTCAAGTCGTTCGCTAAATTCATACGATGTAATTGAAAAGAAAATGAACGCAATGTCCAGCGCTGCAGAAATTTTACGGGAGAGACATTGTTAATCTAATAATTTTGGCTCGTCATTGATATGGCGGGTCTTTTTTTCTGAAATGGGTTGTCAATCCAGGACTTCCAAGGATCAAAACAATGTGAAAAAAATAGCCAATAAATTGAATTTAAATCGATTATAGAGTGATAAATGATACTACATCAATGTTTTACAAATTGATTACAGTATGAAAATAATCACAAAGTTGTAGAAAAATTATGAAAAAAATCATATAATTTAACAGTACGAAAACGGATACATTTTGGGGAGGATTTATTATGGAAGGACAGATTCCTAATCATCGAAACAAGCAGCAAATAATTTTTGCAGTCTTGTTTTTTGCAATTTTTATCTTGGGGATTTTCTACGTTAAGTGGTGGCCTTATTACGGAAAGGCTATTACCGCTGCATCGACCCATTCAGTTGGTGACTCGATCATTGCTGGCGTTGGTGCTAAATCTGCTGGGGTCTCATTAAAGACCGGTTATACATTTACTATCACGTACTTTTTATCAGTTTGGAAGGCACTGGCAGTAGCGATTATCGTTGGCTCATTAGTCCAAGTGCTGATTCCAGTACGTTGGGTCCGCAGATATCTCGGTGGAACTAGATTCAGAAATACCTTAATCGGTACTTTGATGGGTGTACCAACTATGATGTGTACTTGTTGTTCAGCGCCTGTGACTGTGGGATTGTCAAGATCGAAGGCTTCAGTCAACAGCATCATGGCATTCTTTTTAGCCAATCCATTATTGAACCCAGCAACCTTGATTTTCATGGGGTTAGTGTTGGGATGGAAATACACTATTTTTAGAATTGTTTTTGGAATCTTAATGGTATTGTCGATTGCTACCTTGGTCGGTCAATTAAGTACGAAAAAACAAGTTGAAGTCCCTGAAGGCGTTGACTTCGACCCAGTTGACGAAGATCCAGAGAGTTTATTAAAGCGCTGGTGGAAAGCTTTTTACACTTTGATTATTGAAAGTATCCCAGCTTATGTTGTGATCGTCTTTTTACTAGGAACGTTTGAAGGCGTACTTTTCCCCGCTATTCAAAACGGATTGAGTAGCGGCTGGTTAGCAGTTCTCTTGTTTGCATTAGTTGGAACAATTTTTGTTATCCCAACTGCGGGTGAAATACCAATTATTCAAGCATTGATTGCTTTAGGTTTAACTGGTGGACCAGCAGGTGCCTTACTGATGACATTGCCTGCAGTCAGCATCGTTTCATTAGCTTTGTTGAAACCAGTTTTAAGTTGGAAGAGTTTAGGAATTACCGCATTAAGCGTCTTTGCATTCGGATTAGTCGCAGGACTAGTCGGAGCATTTGTATTATAAAAAATAAAAACCTCTCGAAATTATGAAGTGCCTTAAAAATGTCAGACAATTAAATTAGTTTTTATTCTAAGCAGCTATGGCTTGGTTCGTGTATTCAATAGAAGTCAGGCCATTTTTGTATAGTGAGATTCTTTCATTGTTGTACCAATCCGTATAGTCATTAATCAAATGACATAATTGTTTGATGTTCTCAATCTTGTATCAGTTTAAACATTCTCGTTTCAGAAGGCTGAAATGACTTTCTATTGGAGCGTTGTCATGACAGTTTCCTTTTCTGGACATACTTTGTATCATTCTGAGTTCTTTTAGTTGTTGTCTGAATTCTTCAATTTGATATTGCCATCCTTGATCAGAATGGATAATCGGATTCATTGAAGTTGACAACTTGGATCTAAGTCCTATTAAAGTGTTACAGATAAGTCTTTTATTAGCGCTGTTATCAATAGCGACAGACAATATCTACCCACTTCAATAGTTGAGATATATCCCCATTTTCCATCTATTAATTTGACCTGTGTAACATCTGTATGGAGAACAGTACAAGGTTTCGTTGCACTGAAATCTTGGTTAAGGGTGTTGGGTGCTATTCACCCAACTTTACCTTTGTATGAATGATAAGACGACGTATGTTTTGAATAGATATCAACCTTGAGACCAAGCTCGCCCATAATTTTACGGATGGTTTCCTCACAATAAGAAAATCCAGCTTTGACTGTCTCAAAGTGCATCCTACGATAGCCATATGTTTGTCTTGATGATTCAAACTTCTTTATTATCAATGAGGCATATTTGTCTGGCATAGTATCGCGCTTTAAACGTTCATAGTACGTAGACCTTGAAAAACCGTACCTTTTGAAGATCATTTATAGAGAAGACAGCACTAATCTTATGGATGATTCTGGTTATTTCTAGTTTCGAAGCTCGTTTTCTCTCAAGGTCTTTAGTGTTTTTAAAAATTTACGATCCATCTCAGCGTAGTAAAGTTTCGTCTTTAAATCGGTGATTTCTTGCTTGCAAGCTTTTTCCTTTGTCGGAGATAGCTTTTTTCTTTTCTTTGGTTTCTTAGACATAGGTTTTCTTCCTCTTGTTTTTGTACGAAGGCCAACTATACCATTTTTTTCTATACCGATATATCCAATTTTGGACCTGACTTCGGGATATATTAAAGTGAGCGGCACTTTTATATTACCAACATCATGTGTTTGATAATAGTCTACCACGGACAATTTGAAATCCTGTGTATGTTTGGAATGACCTCTTCTCACTTTGATACCTGACATGCCGTTTATCTCAAAATGATGAACCCAATCACGAATCGTAGAGTGAGGGACTGAATATTTGATAGCTAAATCTAAATAGGATACTCCTCCTTCTTGGTAATCTTTAACTACTTTTAATTTGAATTGATAACTATATTTGGTCATAAAAATATCCCATAAATGTTAGGTGTTTGTCTAACATTTATGGAGCACTTCATTATTTTGAAAGGCTTTTTGCATTAAAAAAGCTGTTATACCGGCATCTACAACCGATAAAACAGCTGATGAAAAATTAAGAATTATCGGAATGATATTTAAGTTATTTGTATATCATCATATCGAGTGATTCAATATGATGATAAGTCTTTTCCTAATTTATAGAGCAACTGAGTCATGATGAATTAAGGGGAATAAAAAGGCATATATCAATATTACATTTATAAGAGAAGTTTTACACCGCTGGTAAAATATTTGTGTTTCTATTTTTATGTGGGTCTAGTCCTTTACAATGTAAAGGATTCTTTACATTGGCTTTACATATAATATAAAAAAAACATACATTATTTTGTAATACTAAAACCATAAAAGAATAGGAGATTTATGGATATGAAACGAAAGTTATTAGTAACGGCATCACTTGTATCGGTGATGTTCATAGGAATGATACTTGGTGGACCATCAAATGCCAATGCATCCGTGATCAACGAAAAAGCAGACCAAAATAACGAAAGAACTGACTTTAATGCAAAGCAGATGCATGAAGGTACTCGTGACGGTGAACCTCTACTTTCACCAGTGATTAACACAAATGCTGCTAACAATTATACAAATGATCAAATTAGTTACGCGGCAAAGAATAACTTTGCTTCTAATGAAATACAACAAGAAAGAGATTTGTTGACGACTATTCGCATTACGGCCCGTCCATATGCCGAGGTCTGGAAATTCACACCATGGGGAAGAATGGTAAAAACTGGAAGGTCGTTAGCAACAGGGACCGAGTGGGCAGCTTATGTAAATACATCCAGTGGCTTTTGGAAAGTTTCATCCAACGAATTTATTCGTTTGAATGATGCTGTCTGGGTCGGATAATGGAAGTTATAGTACATAACATATTTAATTAATAAAAACGCAGTTTGAATTGATTTTTATGGAGTGATTTAGACTTCTCATAGGTCACCTTTACATGTTTGAATTTAGTATATAATGGTGTCTATTTTTATAGATTTATTATGAATCTGTTACAAAAGAGACATCAAAAAAATTAAATATGGAGGAAAGCCAATTTTGGCTTTCCTCCATATTTTTTTGTTTAACTATTTTAATCCCTATTGACACTTATTTTTTGATATTTGGTGCCATCACTATGATGCTTGTTTTTTTACCTTATCGAATTCACTTACCGGAATCGATTGAAGTGCGTAGGGGCGTTCAGTTTCCCAAAAATGGTTCTATGTTTATTTTCCGTTGAGAGTGGACCTTTCCATCTTCTGATTTACCTGTCTTGAATAAAATATTCTTTAGAAAGCAATTTACATCCAAATTATCATTGAGATATTTGTTAACGATTTCTCTTTTCAGTTTAGGACTATATTTAGTCATACAAAAGGTATCTCACAATCGTTAGATATTTGTGTAATTATTGTGATGCAATCTATTAGAACCTATTTGTCAGAGACTAAAAATTACTATTATACCATAAATATAATCAGAATTGTATGAAAATCGAGAGAATGTATTACGTTTTTTAAATGAAAATTAAAAAAGTGTTGGTATTTATTATTGATTATTAGTTGTACACAATTCTGGACTGCTTTTAATTTCTGAACTATATTGATGTTGTTTGAAACGGAGGTCTTAATATGGACGAATGGGTTTTAAAAACACAAAAATGGGTAAATAAAAAGTATGCCGGAATCTCTGGATACGAACGTTGTCCAGAAAATGGCAATACTGGATGGAAGACAATTTATTCATTAAGAGAAGGTTTGCAACACGAACTTGGAATTTCCCCTGTATCTTCAGGATATGGTCCTGCTACTGAATTAGGAGTCTCCAATATACTTAATAAACTTGTTAATGGTTATAGTAGTAATATAGTGAGACTAATTCAGGGGGCATTTTGGTGTAAGGGAATTAGCCCATCTGATTTTGATGGGCGTTTCAGTGCCAAAACTCAGAAAGCAATTGAAATATTACAGAAAAATGCTGGAATTCCGGCTAATGGAACGATGACAGGACATTTGATGAGGGCATTATTTGATATGAGTGCATTCGTACTTGTCCAAAGTGGATCTTCAAAAATAAGATCTATGCAGCAGTATTTAAACGGTTCTTACAACAAGTATTTCGGAATTTTACCGTGTGATGGAATCTATCAAAGAGATACAAACACAGCATTAATATATGCACTTCAAGCGGTTGAAGGGATGGACCCATCCACTGCAAATGGATTTTATGGTCCGGGTACAATTAATAAAACTCCTACGTTGAGAAAAGGAGATTCTGGGGAAGCAGTAACAATTCTACAATATGGATTGTTAGTTAATGGGTTCTATGAAGGTCCTTTTGATGGCACATTTTCTAGTAAAGTTTCCGATGCGGTTATTTCATTTCGAAAATTTATGAATTTGTCACCAATTAGCGAAACTGCTGATTTAACTGTAATTAAGGGTCTTTTAACTAGTAATGGAGATACCAATAGGGATTCAATCGCATGTGATACGTCAACTCAATTAAACGAAAGACAAATTGTATTATTAAAAAAATATGGATTTTATGTCGTTGGAAGATATTTGACTGGTACAGTTGGCGTCGGGGCTCAAAGAAGAAATAAGAATCTAACAAACACTGAAATTGCTAAAATAAATAAAGCGGGAATTAGTATTTTTCCGATTTATCAAGATGGTGGTTGGGATCAAAGTTATTTTACTTCAGGACAAGGTGCCAAGGATGCGAGACTGGCAAGAAGTGCTGCTTTAAAATTGGGATTCCCAACTGGATCAACAATTTATTTTGCGGTTGATGTCGATATTGAAGGTGGTAACATACAAGGAAGCGTTATTCCATATATCCGAGCAGTACGTGAAAATTTATATGATTTTAAAATTGGGATATACGGAACACGGAATGTTTGTAGTAGTGCGTTGAAAGCAGGGTATGCTAAGTCTTGCTTCGTTTCGGACATGTCAACCGGATATTCAGGTAATTTAGGTTTCAAAATGCCAAATAACTGGTCGTTTGATCAATTCATCGAATATTCAATTGGGGATTTACCAATTGATCAAGTTGCTTCTTCGGGTAAAGATGATGGTGTTCGAAAATTTCAAAATGTATCAATACCCGCGCACAAGGCAGTTAATGAATTATTTGGAGATTTAAAATTCAGTTTTGAAAAAAAGATGAATCTTATGAATTTTGGATGGCTAACTGTGGATTTATTGGCCAGTAAGGAAGTTAATTTAAATGCTTCTAATAATGGGGTTATTTCGATAGAGAACGGAAAGATATCCTCATCGGCATTGAGTAGTTGGTTATCGAAAGCATTTAATACTAATGCAGATTTTGGACAACTTATTTTTGATCAGACTGGAAAAATGCAATTTATTTCAAAAATAAAAAAGGGAGTATTGGAAATTTCTTCAACATTAAAATCAAATTTCGAATATGTCACTAAATTAACTGTTACAGTTTTTGAATTGATGGAAGGTCCGGTTGAGGATGCTTTTTCGGTTATTTTGCAAGCAACCATCAAACCAAAAGAAATTCCAGGTGCTTTGGTTGAAGTTTTAGCTATGACTGATGATTTTTTGGATCATTGGGGAATGCCCGTTGCTATTGGATTGGCTGGAGTTATAGTTGTGATTTGTGTTGGAGGGCCAGGTGCATTAATAGTCACGGCTACCTCAGTTGCAACGGAACTTATTGCTTTTTTAGTTCTGGCAGTTAAAGCACTAGAAGTTGTACGTTAAATAACAAATTAAAGTAATCATAATTGTGGTTATTGAATTTGTAGTCTTCTAATTAGGTATCGCGATTAGGAGACTTTTTATTTATTACAAATTATTTGAGTCCGTTTATTTTAATTTTTATTAGTTAATGTATACATACTTTCCTTTAGATTCATTGTGTATATTTTATATAATTAATATTGTCATTATTTTTCTGTGTTCTTTTGTAGTCATACTGTTTTCTAGAAGTGTATTTTTTTAGTGGTGATGAATCCATGTTTTTCAAACTAAGGTTCATGGAGAATACTTGTTATACAAACACTCTTCCATTGGAATATATGTCCAATAAATTTATTCTAGTTATGTATCAAGTTGATAATATAAAATTAGGTATTAATTTACATCATGATATTGGTTTTAATACTGATTATCTTAAATTGATTCCTTGTTGTTTATTCCTTTTTAAAATTAGTAATGTAGTTTTGTGAATTAGCATTAGATATGGAGAATTTCTATTTATAGGGGCAGGCTGCAGGTTTAATCCGAACACTTTGAAAAGTACTAACTAAATGTCTCAGTCTCAACGCAGTGTACTAATTTAATACTTTCAACGGCCTTCTATTGTTTAATTCAATTACTTTCAGTATTTCGTAATACCTAACTTGATTGAAATATTTGTTGTTTCCTCTCTCAGGGTGAGTATGGATAACAAAAGTATACTGGGAACCGTACTGCTTGTTAAATCCATTTTATCTAGAGAATTCTTTTCAGTAATCAACAGTGATTGAACATACAAATGTCAAAATAGACGCGTGAATTAAAAAAGTCTTAGAGATTGATTCCTTTGTACGATTATTTATCATGATAACCCAAAAGAACAGTCTTGCATTCAATAATGGTTGCTAGACAGTTCTTAGATTGTCCTCTTGACGCTGAAGACGGTGTTCTCATACCGATGGCCAAAACTATAATGGTTATTGATACTGTTTGGCCTAATCACAATAGTTTGGAAAACTTTGAATGTTCCACGAATTTCGGATATGTTTTTTTCGATTGGCCTTATCTGGCAATAGCCCAGGATCAAAATCGATAACACCTTGGTAGATTTAACTATATATTGATTTTATGCAACAGACAAGCTCAGAGCTGTTTCTTCTGAAGACCTTGTTAATTGCAAGTAGCTCTTGGCAAAAAAATTCTGTGTTCATCAGATAGAAAACAGTTATACACAGTGCGTCTCTTATAATCAGTATTAGCTTGTGCCATGGGAACGACTAGGTTTAGTGTAAATAGTTGGTTTAGAAATGGAAATTCTTCTGGTAATTCCATTATGGGAACAGCCATTTATTAATAATTAGATTATTATTCCATGTTCAAATTGTGGTGGGGGAGCTATGATTATTGTAGAAGTCTTTATTCATAGTTTGTTTGCCCACTAATCATTGTAAGGCACTTACTAAGAGTTTTTTAATTAAGAGTTCGGATTAATTTTATAATCTACTTACATATAAAAATCTATCTTGTTGGTGTTTATAAAAAATTTCTCCAAAATTAAAATGAAGTGCCTTAAAAATGTTAGACATTTTATTTAGTGTTTTCCTTAAGCTGCTATGGCTTGATTTCTGTATTCAACAGGGGTCAAGCCATTTTTGTTTAGTGAGATTCTCTCGTTATTATACCAATCTGTATAATCATTAACTAAATGTCGTAATTGCTTGATATTCTTAATCTTGTATCTGTTCAAACATTCTCTCTTAAGAAAACTAAAGTGACTTTCTATTGGTGCGTTATCGTGACAATTTTCTTTTCTAGAAATACTTTGTGTCATACCCAGTTCTTTTAACTGTTGTCTAAATTCTTTCATTTGGTATTGCCATCCTTGATCTGAATCAATTATCGGATTCATTGATGCTGATAGTTTAGTCTTGAGTCCTATCAATGTATTAGTATTACGAATAAGTTTCTTAGTGGGACTATTGCTAATAGCGACGGACAAACAGACTAAGTTAGGTGAGTAAGTTAATTCTCGACGGAGAATCAGCTTACTCACTTTTTTGTTAAAGTGAATGTGAGATGAATGTCGTTGGTGAGATCGGCACTTGATGCCGCACGACAAACAGGCAATCTTACTAAGATCATTAGAATCTACTCTTAGTCTGTCGGCCAATAGGTCATGTATAGAAAATTAAATACGATGGTCATAGTAAAGATTGATTTCATCTCAACAATTACAAGAAGAGAGAATAATATGAGAACAGTATTTGGAATCGATGTCAGTAAATCTACTTCTAATATTTGTGTGTTAGTAGATTCAAACAAAGTCAGCGAATTTAAGATAAACAATGACCTTATCGGGTTTGGAAGATTAGAATCAGCCCTAAATAGTTTTGTAGAACCTGAAGTTATTTTTGAAGCCACAGGAGTCTATTCTAGAAGATTAGCTTATTTCCTTCAGACGCATCACTTGTCATATGCACAGTTAAACCCATTGCAGGCAAGTATTGAGCTGAACGGTCTTAGAAAGAACAAAACAGACAAAAATGATGCTTTTCATTTGGCCGAGACACAGTTCCTGTTAAATCGTGAGAAGACACGTCTTCAAGATCCTATTTACTCTGAACTAAAAGATGAAAGTCGATTCTATCAAGAACAAGTAAGCGATCTTGTTCAAGAAAAGAATCGCCTTCATCGTATCTTGCAAATTACTTTTCCGGATATCACTCAGCTGTTTTCAAATCCCACAGGTCCAATGTATTGGAACATCGTAAAGACGTTCCCTATTCCTTCTATGGTGGACGTATACAGCGTTGAGCAACTAACAGAAATGATACATGAGTTTTCCGGCAACAATGTTGGAGTTGGGACGTGCACTAATATCGCAAAGAAATTAGTAGAACTTTCGAATAAGGCTGTTTCATCTGTATCAATAGATTCATTGGTAATTGAACAAGTCAAACACCATGCGACAAGATTGCTAGAGATAAGCCAATTGGAAAACAAAATAATCAAATCAATGGAAAAACTAGCTAAAAAACTTCCAGAACTAGAAGTACTAAGAAGTATTCCTGGAATCTCCATCGTTATCGCAGTTTCACAAATAGGCGAATTAGGCGATATCAGAAGATTCAAAACAACTAACCAGATCAATGCTTTTGTTGGTATTGACCTAAGACATTACGAGTCTGGTAATTACACAACATCTGATAGGATCAGTAAGCGCGGTAATCCCTATGCAAGGAAAATACTTTACCAGGCAGTAATGGCTATGGTTTCAACATCTCGATATCAATCCAATCACATCAATGATTATTACCAAAAGAAAAAGCAACCTTCTCAGCATGGGACTAAGAAGATTGCAGTAGCTGCGATGGGTCGTCTTATAAGAACGATCTATCATTTTGTAATGAAAAACGAAACCTATGATTATGAGATTGCTTCACTCGCAAGACACTAATCTAGTTTCTAAAATCATCATATCATAGCCATTTTTTTAAAGAAACATGGCTGTGTTTATTTGGTGTACGCAAATTTAGAAATAGCATACTGAATTGGGTCCAGTTCACACTCCAAATTAAATTAATGTACTTGAAATAATAATAATAGATCACTATAAATACTATCAAATAGCTGTTTACCCTTGACATAAGGTAGAAATATCTCACCACTGGTTTCATCTTCAATACTTGAGATATATCCCCACTTCCATCTGTTAACTTAACCTGTGAGACATCTGTATGTAGAACAGTAAACGGTTTGATTGCACTGAAGTCTTGATTAAGGAAATTAAGAGCTATTCGTCCAACTGTACCTTTGTATGAATGGTAAGTTGACGTATGTTTTGTGAGACCAAGCTCTCGCATCAACTTACCAATGGTTTCCTCACAATATGGAAAACCAGCTTTAATGGTCACAAAATGCATCCTACGATAATCATACGTTTGTCGTGATGATTCAAATTTTTTTGTTATGAATTTTTTTATTGATTTATACTTGTCGGGCCTTGTATCATGCTTCAAACGTTCATAGTACGTAGACCTTGAAAGACCTTACTTTTTAAGAAGATCATCACTCATCTTATGGATTACTCGGGCTATTTCGAGTTTCGATGATCATTCTCCCTCAAGGTCTTTAGTGTTTTTAAAAATTCATGATCCATTTCTGCATTGTATTATTTCTTCTTTAAATCCATGATTTCTTGTTTATAGGCTTCTTCCTTCGTGGGAGATAACTTTTTTCTTTTCTTAGTCATGGCTTTCTTCCTCTGACATTTGTGCGAAGACCAGCTACACCATCTTTTCTATATCTATATGTCCAATTGAAAACTTGACTATTAGTTATATTAAAATGAGCAGCGACAATAGTGCACCAACGTCATGCGTTTGATAATAGCCTACCACGGACAATTTGAAATCCTGTGTATAGTTGAAATAACTCCTTCTCACATTGAGACCCGAGGGGACGTTCATTTTGAAATGGCGAACCCACCCCCGAATAATAGACTTATCCATCGAATACTTTTCTGACAAATCAGAATAAGATGTTCTTCCTTCTTGATATTCCTTAACTACTTTCAATTTGAATTGATAACTATATTTAGTCATGAAAAATACCCCATAAATGTTAGATTTATGTCCAACATTTATGGGGCGCTCCAAAAAACTTTTGAAGGGGATTTTTGTATAATTATTTATTGTTTTCTGCGTCAAATGATTACCATGTCTTGATATAACAACGTTCTAAGTTCAATTGCTGAGCCTACAATTTCGGAATTGCTCAAGTTTTTTTGTATAACAGTAATCTTGTATTTTTCATACAAGAATCGTTCTTTAGCTGAAGATGACGGTCCTATCAAAATAAAATACTTTTCGGTGTCTATTATAGTTTTATATTTTGGTTGATCCGGATTTTTTAACCAGCAGTTAATTTGTAGTTCATTCGAATCTTTTTTAAGATTATTTACTAATTTTATTAGATGTGTATCGTCTGTATTGTAATTTTGTAAAGCTTTATTTAAATCAAGTGGTTTGTCAATAAAAAGAATGGTTGATCCAATTGGGAGACTGGCGATGAATTTTTTCTTTATGGTTTTGAAGAGGATGATGTATAAAATCAAAAGGAAAATTGCAGTTAATGGTATTTGAATCTCTAATAATTGCCATTTATCATTATCAGCGCCATTTAAGACTAAACAATTGAATATTATGAGTAGAATACTTAGAACACAATAAATATTGAAGCATAGAAATCTGTGGTTGAGTGCAGGCAAGGCTTTTTTTTTCATAATAATTTTAAATACATTGTTTGAATCGATTTTTGTGAAATTGTTAATGAACATTAGTTAATAAGTACCTTTCAAGTATTGTCCAGAAATTATCCCATAAAATGTTATTGGGTTATACGCCAAATTTTACGTAAATTGATATGAAATTAATTGTTATAAAAATATTCTAGATAATTTATTCGTAATAGCGATTAATATTCATCAATTAATTTATTCCATCAAATAAATTTTTTCCAATGAGGATTTTTTGCAAGAAACATCAATCAATAAAATCCACATTATTTTTGTTGTCTTATCGTCCTGTCCCCGTTTGTTTTTTAGCTCTGATGAATATCTCGTGAATACCATATCCTTGAAATGTCATGAAATTCAGTGAAACATAAAAAAATTAAAAAAATTGAACAACGGGGTCTATTTAGTGTACTCAAAAATACACTGAATTCGGTAGTTCCAATATACTAATCAATGACTAGAGAAAATAAAAAAAGAAAACCTAATAATATCAGGTTCTCTTTTGATTAATGGTAGAAAAAGATATATCTCGAAAATGAGATGACTAAAAATTTCCAAACAATATGATTCGAGTTATGTGATCAAGGAAATTTGTGTAGATTTACATTAATTATTATTGTGGAATCATTTATTTCACACATTAATTTTGATTCATTTTTAAAAGTTAAAAGGAAAGGTGAAATTATCTAGTAGAAAAATCAAAATAGCGTGAATATGCAAATGTTAAAAAACCAAAACAAAAATATCGTAATTTGACGTTTTATGCTGTTCGGATTTCAAGCTTAGTGTAAAATACCTGTTTGTCGAATCGATAAATATATTTGAACTTTAGGAGAAGAAACATGCAAAAACTTAATAAAATTGCAATCGGATTTGCAACTCTATTAATCGGTATTTCACTAACAGGATGTGGTAAACAAGCTAGTGATCAGAGTGTGGGGAATAAGTAAACTAAGGAAAAAGTACCGAAGTAAAATCATCAAAAAAGAATGCTGAAGTAAATAAAAAGGATTCAAATAAGGATGAAAAGAATAATGTAAATTCTACAAATGGCTCTACTAGTGATGTGACAGATTCATCAGGAAAAACGAATCCTAAACAGAGCAGCTCTCAACAATCGTTAAAACCAAATAATGAATCAAAGAATGAAAATCAAGTTCAGAAAAATAAAAATGAAGTTAACAGCGGATGCGACAAGATCAGCAATGCACAAGGAGCATTGAGTTTATTTGAATTTGACAATCAAACTGGTGACAATTATACGTCTTCATCAGTTCCTGGCGGCTATTACATTAAACCCAAAGAAAATGCGTATGGTCACAAATCCTTTATTATTAAATCGCATGGAAATCTTTACGATACAGATGGCACGACTTTGATAAAAACTTATGGTGACATGGCTTCATTGAAAGATGCTAATCGACCAGAATATGGATGGCACGGTTATTAAACGTGAAACTATTCAACTGCAATAGCGTAACAGGAGCCTAACTTACTTCTTTAGATAATACTTTTATCAACATGGGATTTCTCAAGTTTGAGAGGTTACATGTTTTTTTGATGCCTTAAAGTCAGTTAAATTTTTCTGAAGTGTTCGGATTAATTTTACAATCTACGAACAAAGATAAAAAAATGAATTCAAAATGAAGGATCTAGATGAAAATTATGACATTGTTGATTTCAAACAGAGTGTAACAATTAGAAAAAGATATCATGCTCAAGAAATGGTTATTATCTAGAATGATGGTTAGAGGATATGTAATGTGTAAATGAAAAGAGATAAAAAGAATTACTTACTTCGAATTGCGCATTGCTCAATATTGTCAGGTCATTGAAGAGGTTTTAATCATTCTGATGATTATTAGATTTTTAGAAGCGAAAAAACATTGGGAAACTTTGTAGGGAAATTCAATAAGTAAACTCTCGATATTTTAGATATAGAAAAAATTTTTGACAGTATACTCATTGATTAATTATCTTCTTGCACCTGATCAAGCAATGTGTAGGATTATTTTGTCCAATAGTGGAAGATGTTATTTTTTTATACCATGGCTACTTGGGCTACTGGAATAGACTGGAAATCTACAATAACTGGATTTATCGTTGCACGTTTTACATTAAGCATATCAGTATAGTTTTTGGTTTCACGTACAATAAGCGATATAAAAAAATTCAATATCGAAAATTGCACAAAAGTTTTAAAAGCCGTTTATTATGCATTTTCGTAAAAATATTCGAAATAATAAGTTATTTATCATTGATATAATCAATTATTTTGATTTAAATCATTATCATAATTAAAATATGGTAATAATTTATTTGTTTTTTTATATTAAATTATTCCATACTGAGATGTTTTTACAGTTATTCTTGTGGAGAATTTCGGCATACTTAAGTATATTTTCTCTCTCGATTGAGTTAGCATCAAGGAACCACCTTGTTTGATTCGATGTCTCGGAAATTATTTTTGAAATATATGGTATGTCTACAGCTGCAAAGCTAAATCCATAAACATAAACGCTATTAATTTTAGAAAGTGAATGAAAATATTTTTCGTTTTTTTTTATAATTTCATCGGTATTCTTTGTGAAAAATTCATTAATTTCGGAAATTCCGAATGCACCTGGGAAAATCAGATCCGTCTCTTCAATTGTTGATTTTTTTTGGTGACCTATTATAATTGAATCTTTATTATAGATATTTCCGTGAATATGAATTACATTTTTGAAGTTATAAATTTTTTCAATCGTATAAGAGTAATTGAAGTTGAGAACCGTTGTTCGAGGGGTTAGTAATTTTTGAAATTCTTTTTGAGGACTACATTTTTTATGGAGAGATGCACTCTTTATCCATTCGTACATTTCTCGTCGAAGCTCTATAAATGCATTTCGCGCATCACATGTGGTATCTTCGTTTTCATGTTCACCATACCATTCATTTTTATAATTTTTCATGATATCAGAATATGAATGCAAAAATCCCGTGAAATCCAAGCTTCCTAACGAATCTTCAAAATGAGACCATTCTGAATTTCCTTTTCCATACTGCTGGCGATTTGCCTCGTCTAATATATTAAATAAAAAATTACACAGTTCAGATTCATCGTAGAAGTTTTCACCATAAGGATCTTCAATCTGTTCAGGCACAAAAAATGTTTCGTCTTTTGACGATTTATTATACAAAAACTTTTTAAAACTCTGATACTTAGTATTGAGATTATGGCTTAAATCAAAACCATTTCCAATAATGATTAGCCTACTATCGTTCATACGTTATTACCTCGAGATTTAGATATAATATTTTATGGAAATATAATTGTAAATATTTTATGGATGTTCAAATGATTTTGAGTGCTGATTAGTTCAGGGTCCCTGTACATGAAATAATGGCAATTGGTGGAGTAAATATGTATGATAAGGGAATAAACAAAGTTAAAAGGGAAATAATATGCTCTTTATTGATGAATCAGGAAGTATAACTAGAAGTAAAAATCCTAAAAAACGTTATTTCATTATTTCGATAGTCGAAACAGAGGAGCCGTATAAGGTTCGACGTGTTTTTAGACGTGCAAAGAAAAATTTCATCACCCATAATCCCAATCTTCAAATGAACTATTCTGTGGAAGTAAAAGGATCGCAAATGCCGGTCAAAATGAAAAGATACATACTCGATCAGGTGTTGGAAAAAACGGATGCAAAGTTTCATTATATTGTTATTGACAATAATTTTTTGTCTGAGAGATTTCACGATGACGTTGAGTTGTGTTTCAATTATGTTATTGGAAACTATTTGAAGCAATTTATACCAAAGAACTATCAAGATGATTATAATCTAAAAATGACACTTGATGAAAGAAACTGTACGGTATCTAGTATAAACAGTCTTAAAGACTATTTGACCATAAAGTTCTGTTTTGAATCTAGTGTTCTAAGCGACGTTTCGCAATGTTCTTATGCAGAT
Source organism: Companilactobacillus sp. (assembly GCF_022484265.1). Taxonomy (NCBI): domain Bacteria; kingdom Bacillati; phylum Bacillota; class Bacilli; order Lactobacillales; family Lactobacillaceae; genus Companilactobacillus; species Companilactobacillus sp. The sequence goes on along the minus strand of NZ_JAKVLR010000001.1, from coordinate 613,587 downwards.
TCTAAAGAAAAAGACGTTCTTCAAGTTGCAGATGTTTTTGCAAACCTCGTATTTAGAGCTTGTTTAGCGGATAAAGATTCTCAAATTAATGGAAACTGTGTATTACTTAAAGACATTGGTGCACGATATAATATGTATTTTCCATATAGAAATAACACACTTAGAGTATTCAGTAATGATGTTTATTATGATTAATGTATGCGTGATTGCAACTTTTGGTTAGTGGATATGTGTTGACAAAGATGTAGCTTAAAAGGTAATATACTTATACAGGTTATCGTAATTCATGAGTAAATGCGAAATGTTGAAAATGCGACAATCACGTAAGCCACCTGTGTGGATGGCCATTCTCATGTCGAAACCAGCCGCTACTAAGTAGCGGCTTTTTGTTTCTAAATAATTGTCTTATGCTGGTTTTTATAAATAAAGAGATTTGAGATTGATCATTTTCCTAATTCCAGTGCGGATTATGCGAAAATTATAGTGGCGGTAATTTTAAATAGATCTGTGTATAATGTTGCTACTTATTCATTGTTATTAATTTAATCAATTGCTAGAGATTGTACCCATCCCAGAAGATGGGGTGTTATTTACCCCTATTCAGGGGAACATTTCTACCTGTACAATCAAGGGAATCTTCTTCATAGATAAGATTCCACGACAGCATACACAATGTTGATATAACAGATGTAAATATTCTCGTGGTCATCTCTCATATCTGTTTTGTACGTTACGACTATCTGATTGATTTTCAAATCTTTAAGAGACAGATCGTATGGCCTTTGTTTATAATACAATCACATTGTAAAATATTACTATGAAACTTTGTTATATTTTTGATTTTGTACGATATGTCCCATCAAGAAAATGGAGTATATGACGAAATTTGGATATATTGAGTATGGGTTGTAAAATCATGTTCTTGGGATAGTCGAATATTAACCACACCTAATTGATTATGGTGTGGTTTTTTTATTCCAATTAGAATGAAAGGAGTAGAGATTATTATTTATATAAATTTTTTATTCAAAGTTTTTATTTTTTTAAAAGGTGTTTTTATTTCAGCGATATGAAGCTCAGGAATCGAAATGTATTTTTATAATTGAGCAAGTTTAGCTCAAACAATTTATGGTAAAGTGTGCATAGAAAAACGATTTGAGCTAATTATTTAGTAATCTCAATTTCAATTCTTGGTATCTGTATTCATGATCAACAAAAATAGGCCAATTAATAAAAATGATTATATTTATTAATTGGCCTATTTTTTATTCATACCCTCAATAAAATCATAGTACATTCAAAATTACATCTATGCTTTGATTTATGTGTGACAATAACTTGAGAGTTTAGAGTTCTATGGAATTCCAAATAAATAAAAAAGCCACAAACTCAACGTTTACAGCTATTTTGGAAAGTAGAATAATTCTCAAGATTAAAAAATATCACCCGTATGGGAATCGAACCCATAACTCCACCTTGAGAGGGTGGCGTCTTAAACCATTTGACCAACGGGCAATCAAACAACAAAGGATATTTTACCTTGAAGTTAGTTGTTGTGTCAATAATGATTTATTCATTTTTTTAACCTCAATTTAAGAATCAATAAATATACTAAATAAATTACATAGATAAATGTAATTGCGGCTGATGCTAATGAGACAAATTCAAAGATGATCCATTTGGTAACGAGTCCCGTTGCCATTAAAACAATACTTAAAATTGCGTAGACTAAAATATTTCGAATCGTATTTTTATATGAAGTTTCTAGTTCTTGTTTATTTTTATTTTGCATATTAGATAGCCAGGACGATCGACAAGAAATTGTTTAAGAAGTGAACGGAAATATCAGCTTTAATATTCTTAGTCCGGTAATAAACAGTTGCCAGGATAACACCTAATAGGATTTTTGATAATGCGTAGATCCAGTCGGTATCGTTTGAAATTGGTGCATGTGCGAATCCAAAGACGATTCCACTGATCAAGATCGAAATGATCGGACGATTTGGGAAAAACCAATTCATCAAAATTCCTCGAAAGAGGACCTCTTCAAAAATTGGCGAGATGACTAGGACAGAAAATATCAAGATAGCTTGACTGTTCTGTCCGAGGGTATTCAAGGCATCAACGTTGGAATTTTGTGCCCGCATGAACGGGAGCAATCCGTAGTTAACTAACATCGCAAGTATGATCCCTGCTAAAACTGTCAGCCAAGTTTTTCCTGAAAACGGGATGGTATCGAACTGTTGAGCTCGTCGAAAGACCAAGAATAGTATCGTTCCCGCAATGGCCATCAATACTAATGAAATTATTGGTGCGATTCGAATATAGGCGTCATAGTTTTTACCAAGATTAGCTTTTGTAAGCGTTAAAATACTTAATGGAATTTGCTCTACTAAAAACAGTAGGATAAAGGCTATAATATGAAATAGACTTTTAAATGGATTTGGTTGAATATTTTTATTAGTCAATGAGGGACCACCTTATTTATTCTATTTATAGAATAATATCGCAAATAGTGATTTAATACTACAATGACTGCTTTGGTCTAGAAAAAAGGGAGTGAATGAATGTTTAAGATAGTTCGAGGACGTCTGAATATTTGGCAAGTTACTGGCTCGATCTTGTTCATGATCGGTCAGGTCGTAGCTTCATTGTATCTACCTAATATTACATCTGATATCGTTAATAACGGTATTGCCAAGGGTGATACAGGCTACATCATGACTGCCGGAATGAAAATGATCATTATTTCAGTTCTGACAGTCTTAGCCTCTGTTTGTAACGTTTTTCTTGCTTCTCAAGCTTCTCAAGGCTTAGGACAAAAATTACGCTCGGATTTATTCAGAAAAGTTTTGTTCTTTTCACATGATGAATTTGATTCTTTTGACACATCATCATTAACGACAAGAACAACTAATGATGTTATGCAAATTCAAAATGTTATCGTCATGATGTTAAGAATGATGATCATGGCGCCAATCATGTTAGTTGGTGCTAGTTTTATGGCCTACCAAAAAAATGCGGAGATGACGAAGATTTTTATTATTGTTATTCCAGCATTGATCATTGTTGTTGGTAGTGTCATGTATTTCGCAGTTCCATTATTTAAAGCAATGCAGAAAAAGACTGACCGCTTGAACCTGATCTTCCGTGAAGGTTTGACTGGTGTCAGAGTTATTAGAGCTTTTAGACAAGATGGATTTGAACAAAATCGTTTTAAGGGCGCTAATGACGACTATACAAACAATGCCATCAAAGTTTACACAATTGTTGCCATGATGGTGCCATTTGTAACATTGATCATGAGTGGTACTAACATTGGTATCACTTGGTTAGGTGCTAATTATATTGCCAACCAATCAATGCAAGTTGGTAATTTGATTGCATTTATGACTTATGCAATGCAGATCTTGATGAGTTTTATGATCTTGTCATTGATCTTTGTTTTGGTTCCACGTGCTTCAGCTTCTGCAGCACGTATTCAAGAGGTTTTGTCTAAAGAAAGTACTATCGATACAGTCGCAAAACCTGCCAAGATCAAGGGTGAGGCATCATTGGAATTTAACGATGTTAATTTCCGTTATGTTGGGGCTGAAAAATTAGCTTTGACTAACATTAATTTCCAGATGGATAAAGGTCAGACCTTAGCTATTATTGGTGGTACTGGTTCAGGTAAAACTACGTTGATCAACTTGATCCCACGTTTTTACGATTCTGAAACTGGTGTTGTACGCATCAATGGAACTGATGTTAAGGCCTTGAACACTGAAGATATTAACCGTAAAGTTGCCATGGTCCCACAAAAAGCCGTCTTGTTTAAAGGAACGATTCGTTCCAATATGCTTTATGGTAAAGAAGATGCGACTGATGATGAGATCTGGCACGCATTGGAAATTGCCCAAGCGGACGGTTTTGTTAATGAATTAGACGACAAGCTCGACGCAGTGGTTGAACAAGGAGGAGACAACTTCTCTGGTGGTCAAAAACAACGTTTGGCAATTGCCCGTGCTTTAGTTAAGGATGCTTCGATCTATGTATTTGATGATTCGTTCTCAGCACTTGATTTCAAGACTGACCTTAACTTAAGAACAGCACTTCAAAATGATGAAAAAATCAATCAAAGCGTGGTCGTAATTGTTGGTCAACGTATTTCTACAGTTGCCGATGCCAATCAAATATTGGTTCTAGACGACGGTAAGATGGTTGGTTTAGGTACTCATCAAGAACTTAAAGAAAATAATAAGACTTATCAAGAAATTATTGAGTCTCAGATCAGGGAGGGACAATAATGGCTAAAGACGAAAAGACCACTGCACCAAGTCAACATGTCGGACCAGGCAACCATCACGGACCAGGTCCAAAACCTGATAAGCCAAAGAACTTTTGGAAAACGGTGCGCCGCTTAGCATCATACATGTCCGCCTATATCTGGGGGATCATTGCCGTTTTGATCTTGGCAATTTTATCGTCAATTTTTTCTGTTGTGACTCCGAAAATTTTAGGACAAGCAACGACTGAAATTTATAAAGGATTCATGACTGGTGTCGCTCAGCAAAAAGCCGGCATCAAGGTGGATCAATTCCCAATCGATTTTGATAAGATCAAACAAATCATCCTGATCGTCTTCATCATGTATCTATTCTCTGCTTTGTTCAGTTTCATTCAACAATTTGTGATGACACGAATTTCACAGAGAACAGTCTACAAGTTGCGTCGCGACTTGAAAGCTAAGATGCGTCGTTTGCCGATCAGCTATTACGATGAACATTCAAACGGTGATATTATGTCCCGTGCTATCAACGATATGGATAACATTGCAGGTACCTTGCAACAAAGTATCACGCAAATCGTTACCAGTACCGTGACCTTCGTTGGTGTTTTGTGGATGATGTTCACGATCAGTTGGAAATTAACTCTGATTGCTTTAGCTACTATTCCACTGAGTTTGGTCGTAGTCGGATTAGTGGCACCATCATCACAAAAGTTTTTTGCTCGTCAACAGAAATCGCTTGGTTTATTAAATAACCAAGTTGAAGAAAATTATGCTGGCCACGTGGTAGTTAAGAGTTTTAACCACGAAGATGAGGCAATTTCAAAATTTGATGCTGAAAATGAAACTTTATACAAAGCTTCATGGAAAGCTCAGATGATCTCAGGTATCATCATGCCATTAATGACTTTGATCAATAACTTGGGATACGTATTCATTGCTATGTTTGGTGGTATTCAAGTTGCCAATGGAACAATTGCTTTAGGTAATATCCAGGCATTCTTGCAATACATGAATCAATTCTCACAACCAATCACTCAACTGGCTAACTTAGCTAATACTATTCAGGCTACTGTTGCTTCTGCCGAACGTATTTTTGAAGTGATCGATGAACCTGAAATGGATGACAGTCCAGTTGATGTTCCAGATATTCAAACTGATAAAAAAGTTATTTTGGATAATATGGACTTCGGATATGAGGGCAAGCCATTGTTGATGGAAGATTACAATTTGGAAGTTAAGCCTGGAGAAATGATTGCTATCGTAGGACCAACTGGTGCTGGTAAGACGACGGTTATCAATCTGCTTGAACGTTTCTACGATGTTAAGGGTGGTTCGATCAAGCTTGACGGTCGCGATATCCGAAACATGAGTCGTGAAGACGTCAGAAGTCATTATGCTATGGTTCTTCAGGATACTTGGCTATTCACAGGTACGATCTATGACAACTTGAAGTATTCCAATGAAGATGCTTCAAAAGAAGAGATTATTGCTGCAGCTAAAGCTGCCCATGTTGATAGCTTTGTTCGTCAACTTCCTGATGGATACGACACAGTTCTTAACGAAGAGGCATCAAACATTTCTCAAGGACAACGTCAATTGATCACGATTGCTCGTGCTTTTGTCGCTGACCCAGAAATTTTGATCCTTGATGAAGCTACTTCATCCGTTGATACCAGAACTGAAGTCCACATTCAACATGCTATGCAACGATTGCTGAAGAACAGAACTAGTTTCGTAGTTGCTCACAGATTATCAACGATCCGTGATGCTGATAAGATCATTGTTATGAATGAAGGCTCAATTGTTGAGACCGGAAATCATGATGAACTTATGGCTAAAAACGGATTTTACGCTGACCTTTATAACAGTCAGTTCGCTGGTAACGTGGCTATTTAAAATATTTGTTATAATTAAGGCATGCATCGCATGTCTTTTTTTGTGGAGATAATTAATGATGAACAATTTTGTAGAAACTAATGCTCAAATAAGAGACTTGGTTAATCAACAAATAGTCCCTGGAGCAAGTTATGCCTTCATAGAGGGCACACACGTGGACAAACATGTTTTGGGATACAAATCATGGCAACCTGAAAAAACCTTATTGTCTGGCGATGAATTGTACGATCTAGCATCGTTGACTAAGGTTATGGGAACTATTCCGCTGATTTTAAAAATGATTGACGAAAACAAGATTTCTTTGCATGACCCGGTTTCTAAATATTTGCCCGAATTCACAGATCAACGAGTCGAAATTTTTCATTTATTGACGCATACTTCAGGTATTGCCGGATATATTCCGAACCGTGATTCGTTAGATGCACCAGAGTTGATTGATGCGTTGTTGAAGTTACCAGTAACTGATAATTTTGATAAAGTCGTTAAATATACTGATACTGGAATGATCATGTTAGGATTGATCGCTGAAAAAATTTATGGCGAACCGGTCCAAGATATTATTGTTAAAGAAATATTGGATCCTTGGGAATTAGAAGATTCAACCTTTGATCCAGTTGAGAGTCGTTGTACGCCAACTTATCCAGTCAATGGGGAAATGTTAATCGGAATTCCTAACGACCCCAAAGCACGTCAATTGGGCAGGCGCTGTGGATCAGCGGGGATGTTTTCAAATTTGGACGATGTCGTAAAATTTGCCCAAATTATGCTGCAGCCTCAATATGAATTTTTGTACCATAATTTTACTAAGTTAGATCCTGGACGTTCTTTGGGGTGGGACGTTAAGCCAGACGGACAGGGAAGAGTCTTGTTTCACACAGGTTATACCGGCCATTTCATCGCTTTAGATTATCAGACGCAAAAAGCGATGGTCGTTTTGACCAATCGAGTTCATCCAATTGAACACAATGAGATTTTTTTGCTCAGACGCAAGACTATCCTAGAATCGTTTTTAGAAGAAGACAATTAAAAGAGCGTGCGACAAAGCATGGTGAGCGCTCAAGCATTAACGTAAAAGACGACCTAATTCATATTTGAATTAGGTCGTCTTCGTTGTTACGCGGAGGGTGCCATACTTTGTGGCACGCTCTTATTTAATATATCCTTGTTCGCTTAAAGTTTTTCTTAAGGACATCATGGCAGTATAGGTAGCTAGGACGTATATCTTTTTAGTTGGGATGTTTGGGATCTCTTTAACGAAATCTTCGATCTCAATCGTTTCGATGTTCTTGTCCATATTGAGTCCGGCAATCTTGAAGCGATAAGTTACGTCTTTGACACGCTTTCCACCAGTGATCACTAGCGGAAGTTTGTCATAGTCAAAATCTTCAAAGTTAGCGTCCCAGATCCAACTAGTATCGATACCGTCAGCATAGTTGGCATTAAGTAGGAAGGCCAAACTATAATCTGACTTATCGCTTAAAATAGTTTCAATAACTTGGTTTAAACCTACTGGGTTTTTGACCAAAATGATGTTGACGTCTTTGTCATTTACGGTAATTGTTTCTTGACGGCCAAAGACCTTTTCATCATATGAAAAAGCTTTAGCAATTTGTTCAGTGGAAATGCCCATCTCTGAGGCAATGGCGTAAGCGGCTAATGCATTGTAGACGTTGTATTTACCACCGATGTTCATCGTAAATTTATTTCCATCGATTGAAAACTCAGTTTTGTTAGGCAACAGTGTTTCGATGCCAGTTACTTGATAATCTAAAGGATGACGTTTGAAACCGCAGTTTGGGCAGAAGTAGCTGCCTAAGTTAGCGTAAGAAATGTTGTGATAGTGCAGGATATGGTTGCATTTAGGGCACAAGACGCCGTCGGTATTAGTTGGAGCTTTGATATCGTCATTTTCATGACCTTTATCTGTGAATCCGTAATAAACGACTTTATTTGGTAATTCTTTCGATGAGAAAATAGCAGCATCGCCATTAGCAATGATAGTAGCATCTGGCGCTAGTTTGATACCATTTAAGATTTTTTGATAAGTGGTGTAGATTTCACCATATCGGTCCATTTGATCACGGAAGATATTAGTGAGGACGAAATATTTAGGCTTGATATAACGACAGATGATCTCGACATTGGCTTCGTCGACTTCTAGAACAGCCAATGGTTTCTTGCTAGTTTTGCGATGGGTGATAAAACTAGTGACGATTCCTTGGATCATGTTCGAACCTGTCGGATTAGTCAACACGTCATCATATTTTTGGGTGAGCATCTTGTTGATCAGCGAAGTTGTCAAAGTCTTACCATTAGTACCGGTAACGACGATCAATTCGTAATTTTTACCCAAAGTTGCCAAAATATCTGGGTCGATCTTGTAAGCGATTTTTCCTGGATATGAAGAGCCCCCGTTAAAAAAACGGCTCAGAATAAAATAAGAACTTTTTCCAGTGAGTGTTGCAAAGCTTGATTTAAGTGTCATTATTAAACCTCAATTGATTTATTAGAAATATCTTAGCATATATAAATTACATTTTAGACAATTTTGATTTCAATTTACAGAAACTTACTAACAATTATTGAAATTTCTGTTATTTGAGTAGTGCATTGGGTATAATTTTCAAGGAAATAAATTTGGAGGCGTAAATTTGGCTCAACTATTTTTTAAATACGGTGCGATGAACAGCGGTAAGTCAATTGAGATCTTAAAGGTTGCCCACAACTACAAGGAACAAGGCAAGTCAGTTATTTTAATGACTAGTGTTTTAGATACTCGTTCTGGAAAAGGCAAGATCTCGAGTCGAATTGGATTGTCGGCTTCGGCAATCGCTCTTCAACATGATTCTAACGTTTATGATATTGTTAAAGAGGAAAATACCGATGCTGCTTGCGTATTGATCGATGAATGCGAGTTCATGACAAAGGAACAAGTTATTCAAGCAACTAAGGTAGTGGATGATTTAGATATACCAGTTATGGCTTTTGGTCTTAAGAATGATTTTCGTAATGAATTATTCGAAGGATCTAAGTATTTCCTACTATATGCTGATAAACTAGAAGAAATGAAAACTATCTGCTGGTTTTGTAAGAAAAAGGCTACAATGAACATGCGTATGTCTGATGGTAAACCAGTTTATGAAGGAGACCAGATTGCTATCGGCGGAAACGAAATGTACTATCCAGTTTGCCGTCGCCACTACAATCATCCTCCAATGCTAGAAGATAAGTAGAAAGGATTCTTAAAGTGGATAAAATATTTGACCAACTTGAAGGACTTTTAGACCGCTACAATGAACTACAAGAATTAATGAGTGATCCAGAAGTTATTAATGATACAAAACGATACATGAAACTTTCTAAAGAAGAAGCCGACATGCGTGATGTCGTAGCTGCTTTTAAGAAGTATAAGGAATTAAAACAGAGCATCAGCGATAGCGATGAGATCTTGCGTGAGACTGATGATGACGAAATGCAAGCAATGGCTAAAGATGAATTAAATGAATCAAAGGCTGAGCTTGAAAAAGTTGAACATGAAATCACTCTCTTGATGCTTCCTAAAGATCCTAACGATGATAAAAATATTATCATGGAAATTCGTGGAGCTGCCGGTGGTGACGAAGCGAGTTTATTTGCGGCCGATCTATTAGGTATGTATTCAAAATATGCTGAAAAACAAGGCTGGAATTTTGAAATCATCGATGAGAACTCCACTGAAGTAGGTGGATACAAAGACGTTGCTGTCATGATCACTGGTAATCGAGTATATTCAAAATTGAAGTATGAAAATGGTGCTCACCGTGTTCAACGTGTTCCTGCAACTGAATCAGCTGGTCGTGTTCACACGTCGACAGCAACTGTTGCTGTTATGCCAGAATACGATGAAGTTGACGTTGATATCGATCCTAAAGATATTCGTGTCGATGTTTATCGTTCATCTGGTGCTGGTGGACAGCATATCAACAAGACATCATCTGCTGTCCGTATGACTCACTTGCCAACTGGTATCGTGGTTGCCATGCAAGATCAACGTTCTCAACAACAAAACCGTGAAAAGGCTATGCAAATTTTGCGTTCACGTGTTTACGATTACTATGAATCGGAAAATCAAAGCGAATATGATGAAAAACGTAAGTCAGCTGTTGGTACAGGTGACCGTTCTGAACGTATCCGTACATATAACTATCCTCAAAACCGTGTTACTGACCATCGTATCGGTCTTTCATTGAACAAATTAGACCGTATCATGAATGGTGAATTAGATGAGATCATCGACGCGCTGATCGTTTATGATCAAACTAAGAAATTGGAGCAGATTCAAAGTGGAGAGACTAAGTTATTCTAATGCCCTCAAGAGGGCTTTTTTGCTATTAAAGGAAAATGATCAGTTTCCTGAGGATGCTCAGTATTTACTCGAAGAACTTTCAGGATATAATTACACCCAGTTGCAGCTGCATCGAAACGACCCAGTTCCGGGGCGGGTGCTTCATCGATTCCGGGATGGCTTGATCCGCCTCAAAAATAATGAACCAGTTCAATATATCTTGGGTCATGCTTATTTTATGGGCAGGGATTTTACAGTTAACTCAAACGTTTTGATACCTAGGCAAGAGACCGAAGAAATGGTCCAGAAAATCATCGATGACCACACAGAGGATTCGGCCGAGGTCTTAGACATCGGCACAGGATCAGGCGTGATTGGAATCACTCTGGCAATTGAATTTCCTGATGATGAAGTTTTAATGTCGGATATTTCTGAAGATGCGATTTCTGTCGCACGACTAAATGCTGACAATTATCAAGCAAACAACGCTTTTTTTGTAAAAAGTGATTTGTTTGCTGATATCAAACCGCAGGAATTTGATGTGATCGTCTCGAATCCGCCTTATATTGCTCGCTCTGAAAAAAATGTGATGGATGAGAGCGTCAAAAAATATGAGCCGAAATTGGCTTTATATGGGGAAAATGATGGATTAGATTTTTATGAACGGGTTTCAAAACAAGTTGATAACTACCTCAGCGAGTCGGGAAATCTGTACATGGAATTTGGATATCATCAAAAAACTGAAATAAAGCAAATATTTGATAAAAACTTACCTCAATATGCGGTAGAATTTTATAAGGATATTAGTGGCAATTTTCGTTATTTAAAAGCATTTAGAAGGAAGGTGTAAAGTTGGAAACAGTTATTTTGAACGATGATCAAATCGCTCAAGCTGCTAATTTCCTAGCTAAGGGTAAATTAGTTGCTTTTCCCACCGAAACTGTATACGGTTTGGGAGCAGATGCGACTCGTCCAGATATCGTTAAGGATGTGTATGCTGCAAAGGGCCGTCCCAGTGACAATCCACTGATCGTGCACGTTGATGGTCCGGAGATGGTTTGGCAATATGCTGATTTAGACTACAAGCCGCTGGCAGAAAAGTTGATGAAACGTTTTTGGCCAGGTCCGTTGACGATCATCATGCCTATTCAGCCTGGAACTTTGTCGCCCGAAGTTACCGGTGGTTTGAAGACTGCTGCATTTAGGATGCCAAATAATCAAGTTACCTTAAGTTTGATCAAACAATTTGGTAAGCCAATAGTTGGTCCTTCAGCAAATACTAGTGGTAAACCTAGTCCGACTGAAGCTAAACATGTTTATCACGACTTAAATGGGAAAATAGCAGCGATTCTTGATGATGGTCCAACTAAGATTGGAGTGGAATCAACTGTTATTGATCTGTCTGTTGATATTCCAACGATATTACGACCAGGGATGGTCACAGAAGATGATTTGATCGAGGTCTTAGGGGACGTTAGAAGTGATCACCATAAAGTTACTCAAGAGGAGATACCAAAGGCTCCAGGGATGAAATACAAGCATTATGCACCCAACGCCCAAGTTATCATCATTGATAACCAAGCTGACTTTGAGAGTGCAATTGCAAAATATTCTCAAGAGACTTCTAAAATTGGTATCCTTGCAACTGATCAAGTTTTAAATCAGATTTCTGAAAATTATCCCAAGTTTTCATTGGGCAAAGATGTCATCACTGCGTCGCAGCACTTGTTTGCAGGGTTAAGAGAGTTAGATAATTCACAAATGGATTATATCCTTGCACAAGGGTTTCCTGACACTGAACATTCTGCCGCTTATACGAACCGCTTGAATAAATCCGCAGGACAACAACACTACACAAAATAAGGAGCATTAAAATGTCAAAATTCGAAGTATTGAATCACCCATTAATTCAACACAAACTTACTATTATTCGTAGCAAACACACAGGTACCAAGGTATTCCGTGAAGTTGCGAATGAAATTGCCGAATTGATGGTTTACGAAATTACTCGTGACCTTCCACTAACAGACGTTGAAGTAGAAACTCCAATGGGCAAGTCAACTCAAAAGATGATCGCTGGTAAAAAACTAGCTGTTATTCCTATCTTAAGAGCCGGTTTGGGAATGGTTGATGGTGTTTTGCAATTGATCCCAGCAGCTAAAGTTGGGCATATTGGTATGTATCGTGACGAAAAGACTTTGAAACCTCATGAATATTTCGTAAAACTACCTAGCGATATTGATCAACGTGACTTGTTTATCGTCGATCCAATGCTTGCCACTGGTGGTTCTGCAAACATGGCTATCGAAGCCTTGAAAAAACGTGGTGCTAAGCATATGAGATTAGTTGTTTTAGTTGCTGCACCTGAGGGTGTTCGCGAAGTTCAAAAAGAACATCCTGATGTTGATATTTATGCTGCTGCTATGGATGAAAAACTTACTGAGAGTGGCTATATCTTCCCAGGTCTAGGTGATGCTGGAGATAGATTATTTGGTACTAAATAAATAAATCACTATTTAAATAAACTTTTTTAAGTGTTATTATTTTTGAAGTATCAATATGTATTTTCAATAAGCGAAGAAAGGGGGGTTATTATTGGATGATAAATATAAGTTTATTGACTTCCTTGGCCTTCGGTTCAATGTTGCCAATTGCTTATCTGCATTGATTGCAGCAATTCTGGTTTTCATTTTGGTGTTCTCGCTTTCACGCAAGATCCAAATGAGACCAGGCAAAGCACAAAATGTTTTGGAATGGATGATAGATTTCACGAATGGTATAGTCAAACAAGCCTTTCAAGGTGACTCTGGAAACAGATTTAGCTTGTATGCTTTTGTACTATTCCTATTCATTTTCATATCTAACCAATTAGGCTTGATCTTACAAGTTAAAGTTGGCGGATATACCTATTTGAAATCACCAACTGCGAACCCAATTGTCACCATGTCGTTAGCATTAGTTTCATTACTACTTGCTCACTACTTCTCAGTTAAGAAGTGGGGCTTTGGTGGATACATTGGTAACTTTGCACGTCCAGTCTCATTTTTGACGCCAGTTAACCTTCTTGAGGAGTTCACAAACTTCCTTACGTTGTCACTACGTCTCTATGGTAATATTTTTGCTGGTGAAGTACTTCTTGCACTTATTGGAACTGTTGCTAAGAGTTTTGGCATAGTTTCATTTGTGGTAGCAATACCGATCGAGATGATCTGGCAAGGCTTTTCAGTATTTATTGGAGCCATCCAAGCGTACGTATTTACAACCTTATCAATGGTTTATATCGCACGTAAAATGACAAAAGAATAACTTTTATTGGAGGATTTTACATTATGAAAGAAATCGCCGCAGCTCTTGCAGCTGGTTTAGCCGCTTTTGGTGCATCAATTGGTAACGGACTCGTTATCTCTAAGACACTTGAAGGTATGGCACGTCAACCCGAAGTATCTGGCCAACTAAGAGGTACTATGTTTATTGGTGTTGGTTTGATCGAAGCTGTTCCTATCATCGCCATCGCTATTGCTTTCGTTATTCTTTTCGTATAAACATCGAATTATTTCCGGCGATAATAGATCGCCTTTTTATGTTTTATATGAGAGGAAGGAGTTGAGAATATGGCAGGTATTTTAGTACTTGGAGCAGGTACAGGTAAGTTAGCTTTGGGTGACATGCTTTTTATTCTTATATCTTTTATCCTTTTAACCTTAGCCGTAAAGCATTACGCATGGGGTCCAGTCACTAAGATGATGGATGCTCGTTCTGCAAAGATCACGGGAGACCTTGATTATGCAGATTCTGAACGTGCTAGTGCAGAAAAGCTGAAAAAGGAACGTGAAGAAGCACTACGCAATTCACGTGCTGAAGCTATTGAAATTGTTAATAAAGCAAAGGACAGCGGTGATACTCAAAAGAAATCAATCGTTGCCGATGCACATAGCGAAGCAGAAGTTGTAAGACAAAAGGCTAAGTCGGACGCTGAAAAAGCTAAACAAGACGCAATGTCAGAAGCACAAAATGATATTGCAAGCTTGTCTTTAGAGATTGCTTCAAAAGTTATCTCCAAAGAGCTGAACGCTGACGATCAAAAGTCACTAATCGACTCTTATATTAAGGAGTTGACTGTACACAATGAAGATAAGTAAATTACAAGTGGGAAAACGTTACAGTAAAGCTCTCTATGAAGTCGCTCAAGAAGAAAACGTCGTTGACGAAATTCTTGAAGACCTCAAAGCTCTCAAGGTTATCTATAAGGAAAATCCAAATTTGGGTTTTGCTCTTTCAGGCAATTCAATTAGTGCCACTGAAAAGAACAAGATTATGGATACCTTGAAAAAGCCTTTTGGCGAGCTCATGCAAAACTTTTTATCAATGTTAGTCGATCGTAAAAGAATGGACTGCGTTGATGAGATTGCAGACGCATATATTGATAAATATGATGCTGATAACGGAATTGTTGAAGTTGAAGTAACTTCAACAATTGAGTTGAGTTCTGATCAAGAAGATAAATTAAAATCCGTGATCGAACAACGTTTCTCAGTGAAACAAGTAAACTTAACAAAAATAGTAGATCCTTCAATCATCGGTGGAGTCATTATCCGTGTTGGTGATCAAGTTATCGACGGCAGCGTGCTCAAACGTTACACTGCTATCAAGAATTTGCTATTAGTTAACAATTAAGTCGAGGTGAAAAGAATGAGCATCAAAACTGAAGAGATTAGTTCTCTAATCAAAGAACAATTAAAGAACTATAACAATGAACTCTCAGTTGATGAAGTAGGTACAGTTACATATGTCGGTGATGGTATTGCTCGTGCTAATGGCCTTGAAAATGCTATGGCGAGTGAGTTACTTGAATTCCAAGACGGTACTTTTGGTGTGGCTCAAAACCTTGAAAGTGATGATGTTGGTATCATCATTTTAGGAAATTATGATCAAATTCGTGAAGGCGATACAGTTAAAAGAACTGGTCGTATCATGGAAGTTCCAGTTGGTGACGCACTAATTGGACGTGTCGTAAATTCTTTGGGCCAACCAGTTGATGGACTTGGTGAAATCAAAACCGATAAAACTAGACCTATCGAATCTCCTGCACCCGGAGTTATGCAACGTAAATCAGTTTTCGAACCTTTACAAACTGGTTTAAAGGCTGTTGACTCATTAGTTCCTATCGGGCGTGGTCAACGTGAGTTAATCATCGGTGACCGTAAAACAGGTAAAACATCAATTGCTATTGATACAATCATCAACCAAAAAGATCAAGATATGATCTGTGTATACGTAGCTATTGGTCAAAAAGAATCAACAATTAGAAACCAAGTAGAAACATTGAGAAAAAATGGTGCCATGGACTACACTATCGTTGTCGAAGCTGGTCCTAGTCAACCATCTCCAATGCTTTACTTTGCACCTTATGCTGGTTGTGCAATGGGTGAATATTTCATGTATAACGGCAAGCATGTTTTAATCGTTTATGATGATTTAAGCAAGCAAGCTAATGCTTATCGTGAAATATCACTATTGCTCCGTAGACCACCTGGGCGTGAAGCATATCCTGGTGATGTTTTCTACTTGCATTCACGTTTGCTAGAACGTGCTGCTAAGTTGAGTGACGATCTAGGTGGCGGTTCAATGACTGCATTGCCTATCGTCGAAACACAAGCCGGTGATATTTCAGCATATATCCCAACTAACGTTATTTCCATCACTGATGGACAGATTTTCTTGAGTAGTGATTTATTCTATTCAGGTACAAGACCAGCTATTAATGCCGGTGAATCTGTTTCTCGTGTTGGTGGTGACGCACAGATCAAGGCAATGAAGAAGGTTGCTGGTACATTACGTCTAGACCTTTCTTCATACCGTGAACTTGAATCATTTGCCCAATTTGGTTCAGATCTAGATGAAGCTACAAAGGCCAAACTAGATCGTGGTGCAAGAACTGTTGAAGTATTAAAACAACCAGTTCACGCTCCAATGCCAGTGGAACATCAAGTATTGATCTTATTTGCTTTGACAAGAGGATTCTTGGACAAGGTAAAGGTTGACGATATCCTTGGTTATGAAGCTTCACTTTCTGAATACTTCGAAGCCAATCATGCTGATCTCTTAAAGACAATCAAAGATACTGGTGCTCTTCCTGATGAAGATGCTATGAAGGCCGGCGTGGATGAATTCACAAAGAACTTTTTAGCTTCAAAGAGCGCTGATAAGCAGGACAAATAATACAGGAGGTTTGAATCATGGCTGAGTCCCTAATGGACATTAAAAGAAGAATCACTTCTACTCAAAAAACCGGTCAAATCACAAGAGCCATGCAAATGGTTTCTGGTGCCAAACTCTCACGTATTGAAAAACAATCTGTAGCTTATCAACTTTATGCTAAGAAAGTTGGA
The DNA here is from genome assembly GCF_022484265.1 of Companilactobacillus sp. Taxonomy (NCBI): domain Bacteria; kingdom Bacillati; phylum Bacillota; class Bacilli; order Lactobacillales; family Lactobacillaceae; genus Companilactobacillus; species Companilactobacillus sp. Next base: position 596,705 of record NZ_JAKVLR010000001.1, on the reverse strand, counting down.
GATATTGTTCGTCACTTGACGCTAGGGAATGTTTTTAAAAATGTTCCATCTTGTAGCAATGCTGCCGATCCATTAAGTGTCAATAATATTCTTCAAGTTCGTGATGTTAAAAAGACTGCTTACATCGTATTAACTAGTGATCGTGGTTTAGTTGGCGGATACAATAGTAATATTTTAAAAGCTATGATGGATATCTTCCGTACTAAACATAACAATGATAAAAGTAAATTTACGATTATCTCATTAGGTAATACCGGAACAGAATTTTTTAAAGCTCGTGGTTACGACATTGCATACGAATATCGTGGCTTGCCAGATATTCCAACTGTCGAAGATATTACTCCGATTGTTAAATCGATCCTCCAGTTATATCAAGCAGGTACATTTGATGAAATATACCTTGACCACAACCATCACGTTAACTCGTTGGTATCTAGATTCACTAATGAAAAATTATTGCCTCTAGATAAACCTGACGACGTTACGGCAGAAGAAGAAAATATTGCCAGTGAATATATTACTGATCCAGATCCTGAAACAGTACTTTCAGCGATCGTTCCGCAATATATTGAATCATTGATGTTTGGAGCAATGATGGACGCTAAAACAGCAGAACATGCTGCTTCAGTTACAGCGATGAAGAGTGCTACCGATAATGCTGATGACTTAATTTCCAGCTTATCGCTTCACTATAATCGTGCACGTCAAGCTCAAATTACTACTGAGATCACAGAGATTGTTGGCGGTGCTGCGGCACTAGAATAGTTTAGAAAGGAGCCAAATTAATGAGTAGCAAAGGTACAGTTATTCAAGTTATTGGTCCCGTTGTTGATGTGGAGTTTCCTTTAGATGGAGATCTTCCAGAATTAAATGATGCTCTTAAGATTACTAAGAGCGATGGATCAGTAATCACCGTTGAAGTTGCATTGGAACTTGGTGATGGCGCCTTGCGTGCTATTTCTATGGGTTCAACTGATGGACTTCAAAGAGGTGCTGAAGTTATTAATACAGGAAGTCCTATCACGGTTCCTGTTGGTAAAGAAACCCTAGGACGTGTGTTTAACGTTTTAGGTGAATCTATTGATGGCGGAGAGAAATTCCCTGCTGACTTTAGACGTGATAGTATTCACCGTAATGCTCCTGCATACGATGAATTAAATACATCTACAGAGATCCTGGAAACAGGTATTAAAGTTATTGACCTTCTCGAACCATACGTTCGTGGTGGTAAAGTTGGTTTGTTCGGTGGTGCCGGTGTTGGTAAAACCGTTCTTATTCAAGAGTTAATTCACAATATCGCCGAAGAACACGGTGGTATCTCAGTATTTACTGGTGTTGGTGAAAGAACTCGTGAAGGTAATGACTTGTATTATGAAATGAAAGAATCAGGTGTTTTGAAAAAGACTGCCATGGTTTATGGCCAAATGAATGAGTCACCTGGTGCTCGTATGCGTGTTGCCTTAACAGGTTTGACAATTGCTGAGTACTTCCGTGATGTTGAAGGACAAGACGTTCTATTGTTCATTGATAACATCTTTAGATTTACACAGGCTGGTTCTGAAGTTTCTGCTTTGCTTGGACGTATGCCATCAGCCGTTGGTTATCAACCAACATTGGCTACAGAAATGGGTCAATTGCAAGAAAGAATCACTTCAACTCAGAAGGGTTCAATCACTTCAATTCAAGCCGTTTATGTTCCTGCTGATGATTATACTGACCCTGCTCCAGCTACAACTTTCGCTCACTTGGATGCAACAACCAACTTGGAACGTAGTTTAACTGAAATGGGTATTTATCCAGCTGTTGATCCACTAGCATCATCATCTTCTGCTCTTGACCCAGCAATTGTTGGTAAAGAACATTATGAAGTTGCTACACAAGTTCAACAAGTATTGCAAAGATATCGTGAATTACAAGATATCATTTCTATCTTGGGTATGGACGAATTGTCTGATGAAGAAAAGACAGTCGTTGCTCGTGCAAGACGTATCCAATTCTTCTTATCACAAAACTTCTCAGTTGCTGAACAATTTACTGGTCTTCCAGGTTCATACGTTCCTGTTGAAGAAACAGTTAAAGACTTCAAGTCAATCTTGGAAGGTAAATACGATGATGTTCCTGAAGATGCTTTCAACGGTGTCGGTGGAATTTCTGACGTATTGGACAAAGCTAAGAAGATGGGCTGGAAACCAGCTGATGAACAAGACGATAACTCAACTCAAGCAGTTGCAAACTAAATAAGGAGGGTATGATATGGCTGATCAAGAACAACCAATGACGGTCAATATTGTTACTCCTGATGGTGTCGTTTATAATCATCACGCTGAAGTCATCGTTGCAAGTGCTATTGATGGTGATATTGGTATCATGCGTGGACATGAACCAATAATTGCGCCACTCAAAATCGCTGAAGTTCGTGTTAAACGAGTAGACAATCCTAATCATGAGGATTGTATTGCGGTTAACGGTGGTTTCCTGGAGTTCAGCAATGATCTTGTTTCAATTGTTGCAAATTCTGCTGAAAGAGCCCGCGACATTGACTTAAGACGTGCCAAATATCAAAAAGAGCAAGCTGAACAAACTATTCAAACTGCTCGTGATGGTAATAATGTTGATGATTTGGACCGTGCTGAAGTTTCATTGCGGAAAGCTATTAACAGAATTAACGTTAGTGAACACAAATAATTCAACCAAAAGTCTAGGACATGTTCCTGGACTTTTTTTGTATTTAAATTGTATTAAGTCTGTTACAATGAAACGAATTGCTAGATAAAAAATCATTTTTTTAGTCAATTTGACTCATTTTTTTATATTTTAAATTACTTTAAAGAACAAACTATCAGGTATCCATTCGTGTTACCGTTTGAATAGAGGTTTTGATGATGCACAGTTTAGGAATTACCGCAATAATTACCATCGTGAGTCACTTATTTTTTATTTGGCTTAGTTATAATGCACTTCAAGCAGTTGATTGGCGAAAGATTTATGACAAAAATAACACAAGAATGTTACAATTACTCGTAGCGCTAATTTCAATTGCACTGGGTTATACAGTGAGCTCATTTTTCTTGAGCATCATAAATGTATCGCAAAACCTAACATTACTAATGTAATTAGCTGAACGTTTTGGAGGGAAATACATTGCAACAAATAATCGTAGACGGGCCTTCACGCCTTAAAGGAACTGTAAAGATCGAAGGTGCCAAAAATGCCGTACTGCCGATTCTTGCATCGACATTGTTAGCTTCGGAAGGAAAGACGTATTTAAGTAATATTCCTCCTTTATCTGACGTCACAACGATGTGCAAAGTTTTGGGAGCATTGGATGCCAAAGTAGATTTTGATCAAGATACTGAAACAATCGTCGTAGACTCAGCTGCCGGTATTTCAACGACTGCTCCTGAGGACTTAGTTGATAAAATGCGTGCTTCAATTGTTGTTTTAGGACCTATTTTAGCTCGTAAAAAGGAAGCACATGTTGCCATGCCCGGTGGCTGTGCAATTGGCTCACGTCCTATTGATTTGCATTTAAAGGGACTCGAAGCAATGGGTGCCAAATTCTCACAAAACGGCGGCTTCATCGATGCTGTAACTGATGGATTACATGGTGCAAACATTTATTTGGACTTTCCAAGTGTTGGAGCAACTCAAAATATCATGATGGCGGCAACTCTTGCTGAAGGCGAGACGGTCATCGATAACGTTGCCCGTGAACCAGAAATTGTTGACCTTGCTAACGTATTAAGTAAAATGGGTGCAAATATTTCTGGTGCAGGTACCAATACAATCCGCATTAAAGGTGTTAAAGAAATGCATGGCTGTGAACATGCAATCATGCAAGATCGTATTGAAGCTGGAACATTCATGGTTGCGGCTGCAGTTACAAACGGCGATATCATGATTAAAGATGCTTTAGTAGCACACAACAAACCATTAATTTCAAAATTAACTGAAATGGGTGTTCAAATCATTGATTCTGACGAAGGGATTCGTGTGATTGGTACAGATGATTTGAAGGCAGTTGATGTTAAAACATTGCCACATCCAGGATTTCCAACTGATATGCAAGCTCAAATGACATTGGCTCAACTTTTGAGTAATGGTACAACGGTCATGACTGAGACTGTCTTTGAAAATCGTTTTATGCATTTTCCAGAACTTGGTAAGATGCATGCCGATTACAAGATCGAAGGTAATTCAGCCATAATGTTTGGGCCAGCACAATTAACAGGTGCTAATGTTTCTGCGACTGATCTTCGAGCTGCTGCAGCTCTTGTTTTAGCTGGAATCGTTGCCGAGGGTGAAACACGTGTTTCAAACTTGCAATATTTAGATCGAGGCTATTACAATTTCACTGAAAAGCTCCAAAACTTAGGAGCAAATATCAGACGTGTCTCAATAGATCAGAACGGAAGAGAGAGTTTAGTCTTCAAAACTGTTTCTAGTGCCGATAAACTTGCTTAGGAAAGTGGTTTAGCCACTTTCTTTTTTTGTTTAACAATGTCATGCTGTTGCTGGTTATGATATACTTTTTTTGTCTAGATTTTTGGAGGATATAGTATGGCGAAATATCTTGGAATTGATTTAGGAACTGCGAATGTATTAATTGATGTCAAAGGCGAGGGTATTGTTCTAAACGAACCATCGATTGTTGCAATCAACTCGAAAACAAACGATGTGGTTGCTGTTGGTAAAGATGCTTACCAAATGGTTGGTAGAACACCAGCTAACATCACTGCCATTCGACCACTTAAAGATGGTGTGATTGCTGACTTTAACATCACTGAAAAAATGCTTCAATACTTTATCGATAAATTGAACGTTAAGAGCTTTTTCTCAAAGCCTGTAATTATGATCTGTGCGCCTACAAACGTAACTCCAGTGGAACAAAAGTCCATTATTGAGGCTGCGGAACAAGCAGGTGGGGGGAAAGTTTATCTTCAACTTGAACCTAAAGTAGCTGCTGTTGGTGCAGGATTGGACATTTTCAAACCACAAGGGAATATGGTAATTGATATCGGTGGTGGTACTAGTGATATCGCTGTTTTATCAATGGGCGATGTTGTTACTAGCCGCTCTTTAAGATTTGCCGGCGATAAAATGACTACTGCTATTCAAACGTACGTTAAGGCCGCTCATAACTTGATTATTGGTGAACGTACTGCTGAAGCAATCAAGATGGAAATTGGTTCTGCTGAGGGCGGAAACGAAAGTACAACATTTTCTGCTAGTGGTATTGATATCGTTTCTGGCTTGCCAAAAGAAATCACGCTCAACGAAAAAGAAATCGAGGATGCTTTGCGTGATGGTATCAATCAGATCATTGAATCTGCTAAGAGCGTTTTAGAGGAAACTCCTCCAGAATTATCTGCAGATATTATTGATCGTGGTATCATGCTCACTGGTGGTGGCGCCTTGTTGAAGAACTTGGATAAATTACTATCGCAAGAGCTTGAGGTCCCAGTTTTGATGACTGACAGACCACTAGATTCAGTGGCCTTGGGTACAGGAATACTACTTGAGAATATTGAAAAACATAAGAAATATTAAGGTGTAATATATGAAACGAGACTTTGGAAAAGAATATCGGCGCGACATATTTAAAAAGATTGGCTGGGTTATCTTATTCATGATCATCTTTTTCGTTTTAGGTATGTTGATCGGTTCAGGCTTAGGTGGATCTAATCCATTAGCAGTCTTATGGCCAGGAACTTGGATTCATATGTTCGACTTTCTGAGATAAATATGTTAAAAAAACTTTTGATTGGTATAGTGAGAATATACCAGAAATTTATTTCACCCGTGCTACCACCCAGTTGTAGATATTACCCAACTTGTTCAAGTTATTTTATTACGGCTGTGCAGAAACACGGTGCAATTTTAGGGACGATCATGGGGACTGCAAGAATTCTTCGGTGCAATCCCTTTGTTCGTGGTGGAGTGGATCCAGTTCCTGATAATTTCACGATTTTTAGGAACCCACATCCTGAAGCCTACGAAGACGAAATCATTGCAAAAAAATTTCATAGTAAAGAATAGGAAAATTTAATGGCAAGAAAGAATAAATCCATTGAAGTTAATTTAAAAGATATAAGTAGTGATCCCGAAACTTATGAACTTTGGGATGGCAAAAAATATATCGGTACAATTCGTAAAGAGGGCGACCGTTATTTGTCATTTGTCGAAAGTAACGACACACCATTTAAGTCTGTAAAATTGGATGATGCAATAAACGAATTGTTAATGCAATATAATCTACATAATCATTAATAGGTGTTAAAATGCAAATGAGGAATAATAATAAAGAAAATGAACTAGAATCACGGATTGATTATGGTATTATTTTTTCAGTTATGATGCTTGCAATTATTGGTCTGATGTCGATTTACGTCGCGACCATTCATGATTCGCAGAATCCACTGAAGAATGTCATTACTCAAGTAATTTGGTACGTGATTGGCGCAATCATTGTTGCGGTGGTAATGCAATTTGATGCAGAGCAATTGTGGCAGATAGCTAATTACGCGTACTACGCAGGGCTAGCGCTATTGCTGTTAGTCCTGATTTTCTATAGTCGATCTTATGCCCAGACGACTGGTGCTAAGAGTTGGTTTGCACTTGGACCATTAACTTTCCAGCCGTCTGAAGTTATGAAACCCGCGTATATCTTAATGCTGGGTAAAGTAATTACCATGCATAACAGCGAGTATCATGTCCATACGATCAGAACTGACTTTATCTTGCTAGGTAAATTACTTCTATGGACAGCTCCAATTATGGTTTTGTTAAAACTACAAAATGATTTTGGTACATTGCTGGTTTTCGTTGCGATTTTAGGCGGAATGGTTCTAGTTTCAGGAATTGATTGGCGTATCATTGGAACCGTCTTTGGAGTCGTTGCAATTGTTGGTGGTATTGCGTTAACTCTTGCTGCGACTGATTGGGGACGTCCAATTCTAATGCACTTAGGTTTTAAATCATATCAATTTAACCGTATTGATAGTTGGTTGAATCCTTCTCAGGATACGACTGAAAACGGCTATCAGATATGGCAAAATATGAAGGCGATTGGTTCAGGTCAACTTTTTGGAAAAGGTTTTAATGTTTCCAATGTCTATGTGCCAGTTCGTGAATCAGATATGATTTTCTCAGTTATTGCTGAGAACTTCGGATTCATCGGTTCATGTGTATTGATTCTCTTGTACTTCTTGTTGATCTACCAAATGGTACAAATCACATTTGATACGAAGAACGAATTTTACGCATATGTTTCGACTGGTGTAATTATGATGATCTTGTTCCACGTCTTTGAAAACATTGGTATGAGTGTTGGACTCTTGCCGCTAACGGGTATTCCGTTACCGTTTATATCTCAAGGTGGTTCTGCGTTACTTGGGAATATGATTGGTATCGGGTTAGTCATGTCGATGAGATTCCATCACAAGAGTTACATGTTCGAAAATGGATCGTTTAAACAGAGATAGAGAGTAGGGAATATTAATGGCAAAAAAAGAATATTTATGGGTAAAAGACATTGCTGATTCAAAGCGTGTCGGTTTAACTAAAGAAGGTCAAGAAGCTTTAGGTAAAGTTAAATTTGTCGATTTACCAATGATTGGTAAAGAAATCAGTAAAGGTGACTCAACTGGTTCTGTTGAGGCTCAAAAGGCTGTGGTTGAATTACAATCACCAGTCGCAGGTAAAATTGTTACTGTGAATGATAAATTGAACGACGATCCAGAACTATTGAATGGTTCTGAATCTGACGCTTGGCTTTTCGAAGTTAACGAATAGTTTTAATTTATTCTTTTATTGTTGCGTATTTCTTGCAAGGTTTTTTCAAAACTGTTTAAATTATCTTGAAATTAATAAATGAATGGGGATAGTTTTTATGAAAATCTTGGGTGAAAAGATTCGTCATTACAGAAAATTAAGAGGTATTTCACAGTCAGAATTGGCTGATGGTATCTGTACACAGGCAACCGTAAGTCTGATCGAAAAAAAGGATAAGATTCCTAGCATGGAGATCTTGGTTCGTATTTGTGAAAGACTGGGTATCACAATGAACCTCGTAATCGTAAATGACGATAGTCAAATTTATTCAATTATTAGCGAAATCAAGAAGTTGTTTTATCAAGATGACTACGATGGTATCGTTGCAAAATTGGATAAATTAAAAGATATTAATATTAACAATAAACAAGAAATTAAATTAATTCACTTCTTCAGCGGTCTCGTTGAATATGAAGTGGAAAAGAATTATGACAAAGCAATCTTTGACTTCAACCGTGCTATGAACGTCAATATTGTGAGCGTTGATATGTATGATATTTTAATTAATATTTATACAGCCAAGGCTTATGTCAACAAGGGTTCTGACGATGAAGCTAAAGTTTACTATGATCAATCTAAAGAACTTATCAAATCTAGCGTTGAAAAAATCAACGATGAAAATTACCGTGACAGCATTTTAATTTATGCTAACATGGCTGAATTAGCACTTGAATTAGGTGATAACGAAAGTGTCATCGAATATGCTAACGAAGGAATTTACATTGCTAGAAAAGAACAATCATTGTTCAAACTTGATTCAATGTATTGCTACATGGCTGAAGCCGGTACTAAAGATGGTCAAAAGAGTGATGAAGATTACATCAAAGCTTATGTCATCTCAAGTATTAGCGACAACAAGAATGTCTTTGATACATTGAAATCAAAGATCAGCAAGATGAGTTTAAATATTTTCAATAACTAGATGCAACACAAAAGGGACTTAGTTCAGATTTTCTGAACTAAGTCCCTTTTTATGGTTATGATCTAGTTTTCTTTAGGTTTCTTGATTGACTTGTTGTCAAGGTCAGTTCTAACTACTAGAACATCGCATGCAGCAGTTCTTGTTACGTATTCTGTAACTGAACCAATGAGCAATCTTTCCATGGCATTTAAACCAGTAGCACCGATCATGATCAAATCAACGTTTAATTTCTTTGGAAACTCTGTAGCAATAATTGCCTTAGGGGCACCGTATTCAATGCTGTAGTCAATGTTTTCCAAACCGCCTTCTTTAGCAGTTTTGACATAGCCTTTAACGGTTTCTTTAGCCTTTTCAGTAATTTGTTCTACCATTGTTGAATCAAAGCTTGAAACGTTTTGGAATGCACGTGTATCGATAACGTGTACCAGATGAACGCTGGCATCGTTTCTCTTAGCAACTTCTACGGCTTTTTTGAAAGCTAATTCAGATTCAAAAGAACCATCGATAGGCACAAGAATGTTTTTATATTGTTGTAACATAATAATCACCCCATGTTTTATTTATTGATTGGATAATAGTTTCCTATAACTTCATTTTAGTTGATTTCATAAAATAAATACAGTTATCCACGAATATTACCTAAATAAATTGAAAAACTTGCTGCTGTGATACTACCTAAGATCAAAGTAATAAAGTTGGCTTCTTTGCTCCCAAATAATAAGATCAGTACGCCGACAATGGAAATTACTACTAATAAAATTGCAGTAAATTTCATTGCGTTCTGCAAACGTTTATTTTCGCCAGGTGAGTAGATCAAGAATTTTTTGTCTAAATGAGACCATAAATTGTAGGCCAATGCTAGTAAAAATAAAATGAATACTACCATCAGGATTTGAATAATCATAAATTAGCTCCGTTTCGTATTTTTCTTAAGACCGTTAATTTGTTCTAAACGCATCTTGAGGGCTTGTTCATATTTACCAGTAGTCTTAGGTTGGTAATATGTGCGATTGACTAAGTTGTTTGGTAGATACTGTTGTTCGACCCAATCATTTGGGTAATTGTGAGGATACTTGTAGCCCACACCATGCCCCAATTTAGCAGCACCCTTGTAATGAGCATCTTTTAAGTCATCCGGTATCGAGGTAGCTTTACCAGAACGAACATCATCTAATGCAGCATCAATTGCGACAATACCAGTGTCAGACTTTGGGCACAAGCATAAATCGATCACCGCATCGGCTAATGGAATTCTTGCTTCAGGCAATCCGACCATTTGAGCCACCTGAGCGGCTTGAACTGCTCGAGAACAGGCCTGAGGGTTCGCTAGACCAACATCTTCATATGCACAGACGATTAGTCTCCTAATTGCTGTTGTGAGTTCTCCGGCCTCCAAGAGCCTGGCTAAGTATAACAGGGCAGCGTCAGGATCACTTCCACGAATGGATTTTTGAAAAGCCGAGATCACATCGTAATGGCTGTCACCATTTTTATCCGCAGAAATAGCTTTTTTCTGGACAGATTCTTCGATTACCTTCAAGGTGATATGGATTTGGCCATTTTCTTCTGGTTCGGTTGAGAGAACTGATAGTTCCAGGCCATTTAAAATACTTCTCAAGTCGCCATTAGTAGAACTGACTAATAAATCCATGGCGTTGTCATCAATTTTAACATCGTACTTGCCTAGACCTTTTTCTTTATCATGCAAGGCACGTTCAACCGCAATTTTTAAATCGGCAGGTTCAAGAGGCTTTAATTCAAAAATTTGCACTCTGGAACGGATAGCAGGGCTGATATTGATATATGGATTCTCAGTCGTGGCACCAATTAAAATGATCGAGCCACTTTCAAGCAGTGGCAACAAGAAATCTTGTTTGGTTTTATCGAGCCGATGGATTTCATCAAGCAGTAAAACGACAGTTCCGCTCATTTTAGCTTCTTCAGCCACAATCTGCAGATCTTTTTTACTGTCGGTGGCAGCATTTAGCATGCGAAATGCGTATTTAGTTGATCCAGCAATCGCACTAGCAATACTAGTTTTACCAATCCCTGGAGGACCATACAGGATCATTGAACTGAGCATTTTAGCTTGAACCATTCGCCGAATGATCTTATCTTTGCCCACTAAATGTTGTTGGCCGACGACTTCATCGATATTGGTCGGCCTCATACGATACGCTAGTGGCTTTTGCATAATGTCTCCTTTATAATTAGTGTATTAATATTATTCTACATCAAAGGACGTTGAAACATGTTTACCAAAGATGATTTTACAGTTTTCCACGACGACACTTTGGATGGTCGCTTGAAATTGATCAGGGAAGAGATCGACCCTTCATTTGAAAAAATCGGCTCTGATTTGATGTCTGCGCTTGAAAAAGAATATCAGGAACAATTTTACATGAAGATAGCCAAACATCAACGTCGGACCAGAAATCCGCCTCCTGACACATGGTTAGCCATTAGTCAGGATAAAAGGGGATATAAGAAAAATCCTCACGTTGAACTGGGACTTTGGCCAGATCGATATTTCGTTACCTTTAGTTTGCTCGCAGATGCTTATAACCGTGCTGAGTTTTATCCAAAATATCAGGATATTTCTGATCAAATTGTTCAAAGCGACTGGCTGGTTTCAAATGACCACACAAATCCAGAGATGCTTTCTGCTGATCATTTCCCAGATGCCTTAGCTCGATATATGAAAGTTAAGTCCAGCGATTTGGTGATTGGTTTTAATTTGATGGCCAACAGTCAGATTGTTAAGTCCGGAAATTATGATCAACTGCTTTTTGATAAATTTATGTCATTGAGCAAGTTTATGGTTCAATTCAATCATTAGTTTATTTAGCCGCCTGATTAGGGTGGCTTTTTAATTTACTGTAAAAAAAAAATCCACCGAAGTGGATTTTTGCCAAAATATTAAAGAATTTGGTTATAGTATTCAACGATAAGTGATTCATCAATATTTGGTTCAAGTTCATCACGTTCTGGTAAACGTACAAGTGAACCTGATTGTGTGTTTTCGTCGTAGTTTACGAAACCAGGACGACCAACAACATTTTCAAGGGCATCTTTAACAATTGCAAGATCCTTTGATTTTTCTCTCAAGGCAATAACTTGGCCGATTTGTACTTCGTATGAAGGAATATCAACGCGCTTGCCATCAACTGTGATGTGACCATGGTTAACTAATTGACGAGCTTGTGGACGTGATGATGCAAAACCTAATCTATAAACTAAGTTGTCAAGACGTTCTTCAAGAAGAACCATCAAGTTAACACCGTGGATACCGTCAAGTTTACCGGCACGCAAGAACAAGTTACGGAATTGACGTTCGTTAACGTCATACATGAAACGTAATTTTTGCTTTTCACGTAATTGTGAACCGTATTCTGAGATCTTACGACGTTGGTTTTGACCATGTTGGCCAGGAGCGTAGTTACGACGAGCTAATTCTTTACCTGTACCTGAAAGTGAAAGTCCTAAACGACGTGATAACTTCCAGCGAGGTCCTGTATATCTAGACATTTAATTGTCCTCCAAAAAATTTGATTGGAGTAAAATAATTTAACAAGAGTTTAGCATTCGTTCAGTCATCGTTACAATTTTCACCTCGTGCAGCCGCAGGTTACTGATTGCACTATATCCAGCCGATAACTGTTGACGAGCTTGCCGCTCTTTGCTGCATATTTTACACAAAGGCTAGTGTATCGTGATTCGAGGCCATTGTCAAAAGATTTTTTTATTGAAAGATTTTAAAACTTTATTATGAAACGTTACGAATTAAATTCTAACATAGCTATTTTGGTATAATGACGTGGATATAATGACTAGGTATAGTGGCTAGGGGTGGAATTTTGTTTGTATTTATAATAGTAGTAATTTTATTGGTGCTGGGATTTCTGTGGTACATGTGGTTTGTACAAAAACGGAATAACAGCGAGTTGCATCTATATAAGCAACGTGCTGAAGCACTAAAGGAAAACACATTAAAAGATCAGATTCAAGATCTTGAGGATATGAAATTGACGGGTGCCAGTTTGGAAAGTTTCGGTCGTAGCCGTCAAGAGTATTCCAAACAAAGAAACGATTCTGTTCCTAAATTGTTAGCTGAAATCAGTAACGCCACTAGTAAGAATGATAAATTCAATGTTTTTGGCGCAGCGAATGATACCAAAAATATCAGCACGCAGGTTGATGAGTTAGAAAAACATGCAGAGTCGATTAAGGCTGATTTTTCTAAAATCGTCGAAAGCAATGAACAGAACGCTTCTACTAGTGAGGTGCTTCATTCTGATTATGAAGCGCTGCGTAAAGAAATTTTAACGAAGTCCTTTAATTATGGACCTGCAACTGACAAATTGGAATCAGAGTTAAATGAGATCGCCGGATTTTTAGATCAAGAAGATAAATTGACCGAACAAGGCGATCACTTAGAGGCACGCCAGTATTTGGACGATGCTAAAGTTAAATTGTCGATGATCAAGGATCAAGTTCAGTTGATCGTTCCTTTATTCAATAATTTAAACAAGGTTTATCCTGGACAAATTGAAGAGATCAATTCAGTCTATGAAAAATTAGTCCAACAACAATATCGATTCAATGAAGATATTGAAGGAGAAATTGAACAAGTTAATGCCAACATTGAGAAATCTAATGCTGCATTGAGCGATTTAAATTTTGATATCGTGGATCGTACTAATGAAAAGATCCATGATGATATCAATGACCTATATGACGCACTAAGTCGAGAGATCAATTCAAAACGTGATGTTTTAAAGCAACAAAAACCTGTGCTTGATTATTTGAACCATGCTAAATTTCAACACAATCATTTGGATGAAATTATCCAAAAACTTCAAGAAAATTATATTCTTAACGAAGATGATATGAATGATTTTAAAGAACATGGTCAAACATTAAATCGAATTGTTGCTGAATACGATCAAGATGTTCAAAGTATTGCTGATAATAGTATCGTATTTTCAAAGGCAGAAGCAGATTTTAAAGAAATAATTGCTGACTTAGATCGAATCGAATCTCGTGAAAAGACTATTAATGATAATTTGAATCAAATGTTGTCGAGTGAACAGATCTCACGTAATAGTGTTGAGAAGTATGCTAGTCGGATCGAAATTCAAAAGAAGTCGCTTGAACAATTAAATCTAAAAGGATTGCCAGAAGACTATCTCGAATATTTCTATATGGTTTCTGATGAGATCCAAAAGCTCTACGATGGCTTAAACAGCGAACGCGTGAATATGGAAGATATCAGCAAGCAAGTTATCGTGACTCAAGAAGATCTTGATAATCTAGTTCAAAAAACGAACGCCTTGAAGAAAACTGTTATATTGGATGAAAAGTTATTCCAGTATGCTAATCGCTTCGCAGATCGAGACGACGATTTCAAAGATAACTTAGAACATGCACGCTCATTGTTCGATGATGATTTTGACTACGATGCAGCATTTGAAGTCCTTTCAAAGTCGCTTGAAACCGTTGAACCAGGTTCAGTCGATAGAATAAAAGATACAATTAGTGCATAAAAGTTGTTTTTGTTGTAGATTATAATAGGTAAAAAATTTAAGGCCGTTGAGGCCTTTTTATTTTGGTGGGAAAATTATGATATATTTTGATAACAGTGCAACAACAAAAATTGAGGATTCAGTATTAAAGACATACAACGTCGCTAGTCAAGAATACTTTGGCAATCCATCCAGTTTGCATAAACTGGGACTAAAAGCATTTGAGCTACTTGAATCATCCAGAAAGAACATTGCTAATTTAATGGGATTTAAACCCCATGAAATCTTTTTTACTAGTGGTGGTACCGAGGGTAATAACTGGATCATTAAAGGAACTGCTTTTAAAAAGCGTGAGTTCGGTAAACATATTATTACTTCATCGATCGAACATCCATCAGTTATGAACACGATGGCACAACTTGAACAATTAGGATTTGAAGTCACTTATTTACCTGTAGATAAAACAGGTCATGTTAGTGCTAAAGACTTAAAAGAAGCTATTCGTGATGATACGATCTTGGTGTCGGTAATGGCCGTTAACAATGAGATCGGTTCGATCGAACCAATCAAAGAAATTGCTCGAGTTTTAGACGATTATCCAAGTATTAGTTTGCATGTCGATGGCACTCAAGCAATCGGCAAGGGTATCGATGATCAATTTATCGATCCACGCGTCGACTTTTATACTTTCTCTGGACATAAATTCCATGCACCTAGAGGGATTGGATTTATCTACATGAAAGAAGGTAAACAGCTCGAACCTTTGATGGCCGGTGGCGGTCAAGAAAAAGGCCAACGCAGCGGTACGGAAAATACTCCAGCAATTGCTGCCATGGCAAGGGCTTTACGTTTATTAAAGGAAAATGAAGCTGCTAAGTCTGCTGAAATGTTGAAATTAAAGACTATGTTGATCGAACATTTACAAACGCTCGACAACGTCCATGTGTTTTCAAAATTAGCACCCGATTTTGCTCCTCACATTATTTGCTTTACTATCGATGGAGTTCGTGGAGAGACAACTGTTCATACTTTTGAAGACCGAGATATTTATATTTCTACCACAAGTGCTTGTTCTTCGAAAAAAGGCTTAGAATCAGGCACCTTAAAGGCTATGAATACTCGTGAAAGTATCGCAACAAGTGCAATTCGTGTTAGTTTGGACGAGAACAATACAGAACAAGAAATGAAAGAATTCATCAAAAATTTAGACGAGATCCATGACCATTTTCAAATTTTAAACTAGGAGAAACATATGCAATATACTGAAATTATGGTTCGCTATGGCGAACTATCGACAAAGGGAAAGAACCGCAAGAATTTCATTGGCCGCTTGCACGGAAACGTAACTAAAGTGTTAAAGGATTTTCCTGACCTTAAATTACAACCACATCGCGATCGTCTCCATATCAAATTAAATGGAACCGATGCTCAACCAATTATGGAAAAACTTAAACGAGTTTTTGGTATCCAAACTTTTTCATTGAGTGTCAAGGTTTCAAAAGATTTTGAAGATGTGAAGAAAAAAGCCATCGAAATGATGCATGAAGCATATCAACCTGGCGATAGTTTCAAAGTTGCCACGAAGCGTTCTGATCATTCATATCCACTTGACACTAATCAGATCAACTTACAACTTGGGGATGCTATTTGCGAGGAATTTCCTGATATTCCTGTTGAGATGAAACGTCCAGATATTAAGATTTCGGTTGAAGTTCGCCAAGATGGAATCTATTTATCATACTTGACGGTTAAAGGTGCCGGTGGTCTTCCAGTTGGTACAGCAGGTAAAGCTATGTTGATGCTATCTGGTGGGATCGACTCACCGGTTGCTGGTTATTTAGCTATGAAGCGTGGCGTGGACATTGAGATGGTCCATTTCTTTAGTCCACCATATACTTCTGAACAAGCTTTGAATAAGGCTAAAGAGCTAACTAGTAAATTGACCGTTTACGGTGGCAATATCAAATTTATCGAAGTACCTTTTGCCGAGATTCAAGAAACTATCAAGGCCTCAGTTCCTGAAGGATATTTGATGACGATTCAACGTCGATTCATGCTGAGATTAACTGACATGCTCCGTGAAAAAGAAGGCGGGTTAGCAATTTTCAATGGTGAAGCTGTTGGACAAGTGGCTTCGCAAACGTTGGAAAGTATGGCTGCAATCAATGATGTCACGACAACGCCAATTTTACGTCCAGTAGCAACGATGGATAAAACTGAGATCATTAAACTCGCCGAAGATATCGATACCTTCAACTTATCGATCCAACCATTTGAAGATTGCTGTACAGTTTTTGCTCCACCAGCACCAAAGACTCGTCCCGGCATCGAAAAGACACGCGAATTTGAAAGCGTCCTAGATATTGACGGTTTGATCAAGCGTGCCATGGATGGCGTTAAGATCACTACGATCGAACACGGCGACCACTTTATGGAACAAGACCAAAAGCAAATCAATGATTTACTATAGAAATTGTTTGACGATTTAACAAAAATGTTTTAATATCAATTCAACAGCTTTGAACAGGAGTGTCATTAGAATAAATTTCAGAAAGAGCAATATTTGCTGAGAGTTGCTTAATTTTGAATATTGACTGTTACCTGCGAGCTATCATATGATCGGGCCATCCGTTATCTGTAAGTGAAGGGTAAATATTACCCTTAATTTAGGTGGCACCGCGAGCATTCGTCCTATTCGGACGGGTGCTCTTTTTTTATTTAAAAATGGAGGACAATATGAGAGAAATCGATATGGATACAAAATATAATCCAACCGAAGTTGAAAAAGGCCGTTATCAAACTTGGCTTGATCAAGGCGTTTTCAAACCTTCTGGCGACAAGAAAGCAAAGCCTTATTCAATCGTTATCCCACCACCAAATGTTACTGGTAAGTTGCATTTAGGTCATGCTTGGGACACAACGATTCAAGATACTTTGATCAGATACAAGCGTATGCAAGGATACGATACTTTGTATCTTCCAGGAATGGATCACGCTGGTATTGCTACACAAGCTAAGGTTGAAGCTAAATTACGCGAACAAGGAATTTCTAGATACGATCTAGGTCGTGAGAAGTTCGTTCAAGAAGTTTGGAAATGGAAAGATGAATTCGCAGGGATCATTAAATCTCAATGGGGTAAATTAGGACTTTCATTAGACTATTCTCGTGAACGCTTCACACTTGATGAGGGACTTTCTAAAGCGGTTCGCAAAGTCTTCGTTAAGCTTTACAACGAAGGTTTGATCTATCGTGGCGAATACATCATCAACTGGGATCCTCAACTTCAAACTGCTTTATCAGATATTGAAGTTATCCATAAGGATGATCAAGGTGCTTTTTATCACGTTAAGTATCCATATGCTGATGGTTCTGGCTTTATTGAAATTGCAACAACACGTCCTGAAACAATGTTTGGGGATGTTGCCGTAGCCGTTGCTCCAGACGATGAACGTTATAAAGACGTAGTTGGTAAAGAAGTTATCGTTCCTCTAGTTGACCGTAAGATTCCGATCATTACTGATCATTACGTTGATAAAGACTTTGGAACTGGTATGGTTAAGATTACGCCAGCCCATGACCCTAACGACTTTTTAGTTGGTAACCGTCATGACTTGAAACGTATCAATACCATGAATCCTGATGGAACAATGAATGAAAATGCTGGTAAATACAAGGACATGGATCGTTTCGATGCACGTAAGGCAATCGTTAAAGACTTACAGGATCAGGGCTATATGATCAACATTGAACCATATGTTCACAGTGTTGGACATTCAGAACGTTCTGGCGTTCAAGTTGAACCAAGACTTTCAACGCAATGGTTCGTTAAGATGAAGCCACTTGCCGAAGCTGCGTTGAAGAACCAAGAAGGCGACAACAAGGTAAACTTTGTTCCTGAAAGATTTGAAGGCACATTCACTCAATGGATGGATAACGTTCATGATTGGGTTATTTCTAGACAATTATGGTGGGGTCACAGAATTCCAGCTTGGTATAACAAAAAGACCGGCGAAACATACGTTGGCGAAGAAGCACCTAAAGATATTGAAAACTGGGATCAGGAATCAGATGTTCTTGATACATGGTTCTCAAGTGCTTTATGGCCATTTTCAACAATGGGTTGGCCTGATGAAGACGCAGCTGACTACAAACGTTATTTCCCAACAAATACTTTAGTTACTGGATATGACATTATTTTCTTCTGGGTTTCAAGAATGATTTTCCAAAGTTTGAAATTCACTGGAAAACGTCCATTTGACCACGTTGTGATTCATGGCTTGATTCGTGATGAACAAGGTAGAAAAATGAGTAAGTCATTGGGTAATGGTATTGACCCAATGGATGTTATCGATAAGTATGGTGCCGATGCACTTCGTTGGTTCTTAATGGTTGGATCGACTCCTGGTCAGGATACACGTTTTAGCTATGACAAGATGGATGGTGCTTGGAACTTTATCAATAAGATCTGGAATGCTTCTCGTTTCGTTATCATGAACTTGGACGACGATACGCCAGCAATGGATGATCTTTCAAAAGTAACTAGTTATGATTTATCTGACAAGTGGATCCTAGCCAAATTAAATACAACAGTTAACGAGGTCACTCGTTTGTTGGACAAATTTGAATTTGGCGAAGCAGGCAGAAATCTTTATAACTTTATTTGGAACGATTTCTGTGACTGGTACATCGAAATGAGTAAAGCTACATTAACTGGTGACGATGAAGCTGCTAAAACTCAAAAGAAGATGATCTTGACTTATGTTCTTGATCAAACATTGAGATTGATGCACCCAATCATGCCATTTGTTACTGAAAAAATTTGGTTATCAATGCCACACAATGGCGAATCAATTTCGTTAGCTAAATATCCTGAAAATCATGATGAATTTAAGGACGATTCAGCTGTAGAACAAATGGAAGTCATGATCGAATTGATCAAATCTGTTAGAAAGATTCGCCTTGAAGCTAATGCACCATTATCAAGTGCAATTGACATCTTCATCAAGCCTCAAACTGATGAGATCAAAGAAATCCTTTTGAACAATCAAGAATACATCGACCGATTTGCTCATCCAAAGGAACTTAAGATAGAAACAGATCTTCAAGCACCTGAATTAGCAATGACTGCCGTAACTAATGGGACAGAAGTGTATATTCCATTAGCTGAGTTGATTGATTTGGACGAAGAGATTGCTCGTCAAAATGAAGAGATGGAGAAAATGGATAAAGAAATTTCTCGAATTGAAAAGAAACTTTCAAACGAGAACTTTGTCAATAAGGCTCCTGAAAAAGTCGTTGATGAACAAAAAGCTAAATTAGCTGATTATCAAAGTCGTCAAGACAAGATCAGCCAAAGAATCGCTCAACTTAAAAAGAATAAGTAACGATGAAAAATAAAACATCTAGCCATTTGACTAGATGTTTTTTTGTAAAGGACAGTATTATGATTGAAACTTATGAACAAGCAGTTAATTATATTCATTCATTGCCCAGGATGCACAAACGAAATGATCTGACCGATATCAAGAATGCTCTAAAGAAGCTTGGCAATCCGCAAAATGATTATCCGACCGTCCATGTCACTGGAACTAACGGAAAGGGTTCAACTGTCAATTACTTAGCCAATCTGCTTGAAAAAACCAATCGTCGCGTAGGAATGTTTACTTCGCCTTTTGTTATTAAATTCAATGAAAGAATTCAGATCAATCATCAAATGATCAGCGACCAGGAGATTGTTAAGTTGGTCAATGAGATCATTGAAAAGACTCAAGGGATCAACTTGATCGAATTTGAATTTGTGACCGTAATGGGATTTTTGTATTTCCGTGGAAAAGTCGACATTGCTATTATTGAGGTAGGCATAGGTGCTGAACACGACAAGACAAATGTTATTACGCCAATTCTTTCTATTATTACTTCAATTGGATTAGATCACGAAAAAATAATTGGTCCAACCATTCAAGATATCGCAATTGAAAAATCTGGAATCATAAAACCGCAAGTACCGGTGGTATGCGGGACGTTGCCCGATTCCGTGAAATTGATCATTCAAGACAAGGCTGAAAAAGAAAAAAGTGGTCTATTCGAACTAGGAGAAGATTTTTTTGTAAAAGGCTTTCAAACCAAAGATTATAGAAATCAATTTACATATTGGGAAAAATTAGTTACAATTCA
Source organism: Companilactobacillus sp. (assembly GCF_022484265.1). Classification (NCBI taxonomy): domain Bacteria; kingdom Bacillati; phylum Bacillota; class Bacilli; order Lactobacillales; family Lactobacillaceae; genus Companilactobacillus; species Companilactobacillus sp. The sequence continues at coordinate 576,250 of NZ_JAKVLR010000001.1, read as the reverse complement.
AGACATTCAGGTTTTCGGATTTGAAAAAACAGACGCTGCAAATGCAGCAATTGCAATCAAAGCTTTTATCTTAATTGAGCAAATGGCACAAACCCAGTTATCTAGCCGGTTTGTCGTCCAAAATATCGATGATCATCAGTTGCTAGGAAGAGAACAAATCGTTCAAAATCATCCACTTGTATTAATGGATGGAGCACATAATATCGATGCAGTTGCTAATTTAATAAATTCTTTAAATGCAAACTGGCCTAAAAAAGATACAATTGTCTTATATACAGGGATGAAGGACAAGGATAGAGCCGATATCTTAAAGATCATCGCTCCAAAAGTTCAATCGGTATATGTATCAAATCTTTTATTATCAAGGGCTGCCAAAAAAGAAGATTATGATTTGTCCGAATTTAACAATATCGAATTTGTGAGTGACTACCACGCCAAAATTGATCAAATAATTTCGACAATGACTGATCATCAAATTTTTCTAATAACTGGATCATTTTATTTGATTTCGGAGTTAGAAAGTCATTTTAAATCGTAATTTATTACATGATGATAAATATACGAGAGAAATTACAAAAATATGGTACGGATTCATTAACGACTCAAGAGCTGATTGCCGTGATCTTAGGCACAGGGATCAAAGACTGTGACATTACTAAGCTCTCCGCGCAAGTGCTGATCGAGTCAGATAATTTAAGACAATTGAATTTCGATTCATTGCTGAAGCAAAAGGGCGTGGGTAATGCTCAAGCCTGTAAGCTTTTGGCAGCAGTAGAACTAGGTGCAAGAAAGATAGAAAGAGACGTTCTGCCCAAAGAACAGATTTCATTGTCAAAACTGGGAAAACATCTCATCAACAAAATTGGCAACTCACCACAGGAGAAATTAATAGCAGTATATTTGGATAATGGGTTTCATGTGATCAAAGAGCAGGTAGTTTTTATGGGTACAGTTGATTCAGCGACCGTTCATCCACGCGATATTTTACGCGTGGGATTAAAGCTTGGTGCTCCGCAGTTGATCATCTGCCACAATCATCCCGGAGGAAGTCTAGTAGCTTCGCCGGAGGACCGCAGATTTTCGCAAAGATTGAAGGAATGCTGTGAATTAGTCGGCATAAATTTAGTTGATCATATCATTGTGACTCGTCAAGAATTTTTGAGCTTCAAAGCTCAAGATTTAATTTGATGTTCAACCGTTCTGTTACTTTAAATTGACACGTTATATGATATAATTTTGGTTAGTGTAAATGTGGTGTGCAATTAAAGGAGAATATAAAATTGTTTGGTATAGGATCAAAAAAAGTTGGTATTGATTTAGGTACAGCTAATACGCTTGTATACGTTGAAGGCAAGGGTATTACATTAAATGAACCATCAGTTGTTGCAAAGAACAACAACACAGGCGAAATTGTCGCTGTAGGTTCAGACGCAAGAGAAATGATTGGACGCACACCTGGTAGTATTTCTGCCATTCGTCCTATGAGAGACGGTGTTATCGCTGATTACGATACAACTGCCGCAATGATGAAGTATTTCATCGAAAAGACAACTGGAAATTCAAAGCCTTCAGTTATGGTTTGTGTTCCTAGTGGTGTTACTGAAGTTGAAAAGAGAGCCGTTATTGAAGCAACTCAACATGCAGGTGCTAAAGAAGCATATGTAATTGAAGAACCATTTGCTGCTGCTATTGGTGCTGGACTTCCTGTAATGGATCCAACTGGTAACATGGTTGTTGATATTGGTGGTGGTACAACAGATGTTGCTACCATTTCACTTGGTGGAATTGTTTCATCACGTTCTATTCGCGTAGCTGGTGATAAGTTCGACGAATCGATCTCAGCATATATCAAGACAAACTTTAATTTGCAAATTGGTGAAAGAACAGCCGAAGAAGTTAAAATGCAAGTTGGTTCAGCTTCAATTGAAAAGTCAAAAGGACTCGAATCAATGCAAATCCGTGGTAGAGATTTAGTAACAGGTCTTCCAAAGACTATTCAACTAACTGGTGAAGATATCGCCACAGCTATCCACGAAGACGTTCAAGAAATCATTGAAACAATCAAAGAGACACTTGAAGAAACTTCTCCTGAAATTGCTGCTGATGTTATTGATCACGGTATCGTTCTAACTGGTGGTGGAGCTTTGTTGCATCATTTACCTGAGGTTATCTCTGAAGCAACTGGAGTGCCTGTATTTATAGCTCAAGACCCACTAGATTGTGTAGCCATCGGTACTGGAGAATCACTTAAGAATATCGGTGTAATGCGTCGTCAAAAATAAGCGGGGATGCCCCGCTTTTTTATTTGTTTGAAGGTAGGAGGAAGAAATGCAAAAGTTTTTCTCAAATAAAAAGTTAATTATTTTAATGGTAATCATTATTGTGACTTTTGGACTTTTGGCGGTTTCTGTTAACGTCAGAAATAAAAAAGAAACTCCTCCTGTTGTTCAACAAGTTGGTAATGATGTCGTCAGTTTGGTTGGTGGAGTTTTCTCATATCCGACCAATGCAGTTAAGAATGCTTCTTCAGAATTTTCAAATCTCTATAATACTTATGCAGAAAATCGTCGTCTCAAAGCTAAGGTTGACGATTTAGCTCAAAATCAAGTTAAGTTAAAAGTTGCTCAAGATGAGAACAAAAGACTCAAACAAGAATTGAAATTAAACAGTACCTTAACTGATTATGATTCAATCAACGCAGCAGTTTTAACGAGATCTCCTTCTAGTTGGCAAAACTATTTGACCATCAATCGTGGACAAACTAGTGGCATCAAGAAAAATATGCCAGTTATGTCAGGTAAGGGATTGATCGGACGTATTATTGAAGTTGATAAAGTTAGTTCCAAAGTGGAACTGATCTCGACCGACAATGAGATCAACGACAAGTTTGCTGCTGAAATACTAGACGATAATAAGAATAGCGTGACCGGAGTAGTTAGTCGCTTTGATAACAGTACTGGCGACTTGGTCATGGAGAATGTTAATTCCGTCAAAGGAATTAAAAAAGGCCAACGCGTGATCACTTCAGGACTTGGGGGCAGAACTCCAAGAGGTTTATTTATTGGTAAGGTCTACGGCATCAAAAAAGATGACTATGGTATGACTAATTCTGTTTATATTACGCCAGCAGCAGAATTAAGAAACTTTACAGTTGTCACAGTCATTCGCTCAACAGTTAGCGGTGAAAAATAATGCCGATCAAAACTCGCAAGATAATTGGTCAAGTTGTCTTCATAATGCTGGCATTTTACCTTGATGGCTTGATAAAGTGGGCATTTCTAAACAACATGAATACTGGGGATCTAACATTTGTTCCTCAGTTGATGTTGATGGTTTTGGTTATGCTTACGATCAGAATCGATAGTCGACGTATGATTTTGACTTATGGAATCATTTTTGGTTTGATCTATGACTCGTATTACTTTGGGATCATTGGTCTTTATACGATTTTATTGCCATTGATTTTAGTCGGAATCGATCACTATAAATTTTTGTTTTCCAAAACTTCAGTTGGATTAGAAATGTCAGTTTATTTCCTATCTTTAACTGCACTTCAGTCCGGAGTTTTTCTACTTGAAAAATTATTCAGATTGGCTTCAGCAGACGTTGGGGATTTTATTACCTTCATTCTAGGTCCGACCTTGCTATGGAATATCGTGGTATTTTTTGTACTGTATGTTCCTTTTGCCAATCTCAGCGACTGGTTAGTTAAATATAGGAGGGGAACTAAATGAGTGTTGTCACTCTAAAAGGAATCAAAGACGGTTTTGCTGCAGTAATCGACGACTCCTGCGATTTTGAAGATGCAATTGCACAACTTAAGAATATGATTGTTGAACAAACAATTGGTACTGAGGAAGATGATGTAATTCAATTTACCGTTCGAACTGGAAATCGTTTGTTAAACGAGGAACAGACTAAAAGGGTCGAAGATATTTTTTCAAAATATCCCCAAATTGAGTTACTCAAGATCGAATCCAATGTAATCTTAAAGACTGAGTCTGATGAGTTGATTGAAGAAAACAAAGTCAACATCGAAACAGGGATCGTTAGATCTGGTCAAAAAAGAGAATATACTGGCGATTTGATTTTTCTCGGCACACTTCATGAAGGTGCTCAAATATCAACCAATGGTTCAATTTATCTAATAGGAAATGTTCATGGAGTAGTTCAAGCAGGATTTCCTGATAATACAGATGCAGCAATCATCGGTAATTTAAACGGCGCAGCTCAGTATCGAATCGCAGACGTCGTAGAAATCGTCACTGAAGATAATTCAGATAAATTTCAAAATTACAAATTTGCACACATTGACGATCTTCACACGATCAGTGTTGAGGATCTAAAGAACTTTAAAGAAGTAATAAACGAATCAAGAAAGAGGACCGAGTAGTATGGGAATTTCTATTGTTGTGACATCTGGTAAAGGGGGAGTTGGTAAAACAACTACCACTGCAAATGTCAGTACCGAACTAGCATCTATGGGTAAAAAAGTCTGTATGGTCGATTTGGATATCGGGTTACGTAACTTAGATGCTGTTTTGGGATTAACCAATAGAATTGTTTACGATATCGTTGATGTTGCCCAGGAACGAGTTGTTTTGTCTCAAGCCTTAGTGCGAGACCCAAGATTTGGAGACAACTTATACTTATTAGCAGCTTCACAGTTCTCTGACAAATATGTTTTGGATATCAATTCGGTCAAAACAATCATTGATTATTTAAAACAACGTTTTGATTTTGTGATGATCGACTGTCCAGCCGGAATTGAATATGGTTTCAAAAATGCTGTTTCTGCTGCCGATGCCGCTTTAGTTATTACCAATCCGGAAATTGCTTCAGTCAGTGATTCTGATCGAGTTGTCGGAATACTCGAGAGCCTCGATATGCCGATCACGCCGCATCTGATCATTAACAGAATTAGAAAGAATATGATCAATGAGGGTACTTCGATGAAGATCGAAGATATCATTAATCATTTAGGGATTCCTCTGATCGGCGTAATCGTTGACGAAGACGAAGTGATTTCTGCTTCTAATAGTGGTCACACCGTTGTGGATGATCCTAACAGCGATGCCGGTAGAGGATATCAAAATATTGCTCGACGGATGTTGGGCGAAAACGTTCCACTGACATTGTTCGACCAACCAAAGAAACGTGGCTTTATGAGCCGAATGTTCGGTAGAAATTAATAAATAGCAATAAAAAAAGACTTGTTGAATATTTCAACAAGTCTTTTTTTATTGAAGTAGTCCTGGCAAAGCACCAAGAACAACACCAAGGATGGTAACTATGATCATCATCCAAACAACTACTTGAATAATTTTGGATAATGTACTCTTTGGTTTCTTATCGTTCAAAACTGACACCACCTAGTTCATTTATAGTTGAAATATTACTTCACCTCCACTAATTATGCAACTTCGTTAAAATTTGGTAATGTTTCCCCAACCAGCCCCCACATTTACAAAAGCATGTAAATCAAGCGTTTTGAGCATTTTATTTAAATGAAATCTGTTTATTTTAAGATGATGTGGTTAATTGTGGTTAATTGTGGTAAATTAGAAAGTGTTAAAGATTTGAGGTGAGCTCTAGATGTTCATGGGTGAATTCCATCACACAATTGATAGTAAAGGCAGAATAATTATTCCATCTAAATTTCGTCAAGAAATTGGTGAATCATTTGTCGTTACCCGTGGGATGGACGGATGCCTATTCTGTTATCCAATGGATCAATGGAAACAACTAGAAGCTCAACTCGATAAGTTACCCTTAACAAAGAAAGATGCTCGTGCCTTCACAAGATTCTTTTATTCCGCAGCAATGGAAGTAGAATTCGATAAGCAAGGACGGATAAATTTATCAGCTCCGCTCATAAAGTTCTCTGAATTGCAAAAGAATTGTGTTATTGTGGGAGTATCCGACCGTATTGAAATTTGGGACGAAGAGAAATGGACCAAATTCAGTGAAGAGGCCGAAGAAAACTTTGAAGATATCTCGGAGAAGATGACAGATTTTGACTTCTAATGAATTTATACACAAGACAGTTCTCTTAAAAGAAACAATCGATATGCTTAATCCAAAGGACAATGGCATTTATATTGATGCAACCTTTGGTCGTGGCGGGCATACCAAAGAATTATTAAGTCGGATTCATGGCGGTACTGTTTACGCCTTCGATCGTGACGAAAGTGCGATTGAGACTGGCGAACAGATTGAAAACGATCAAAACATCATTGGTGACAACAAATTGGTGCTGATTCGCGATAATTTTGAAAATATGCAAGAGCGCTTGGCAGAGTTGAATATCGACTCAGTTGACGGCGTAGTTTATGACTTAGGGGTTTCATCTCCACAGTTTGACGACGCGGTACGTGGTTTCAGTTATAAGAAGGAAGCACGTTTAGACATGCGGATGGATCAAAGACAAGATCTGGATGCAGAGAAGATTGTGAATGATTGGTCATACAATGACTTAGTCAGAATTTTCTTCAAATATAGCGATGAGAAATTTTCAAAACAAATTGCCCGTTCGATCGAACGGATTCGCGAAGATCACCGAATCACTTCGACACTGGAATTAGCCGACATCATTAAGAACTCTATTCCAGCCGCACGTCGAAGAACTGGGGGACATCCAGCCAAAAGAATTTTTCAAGCAATCCGAATTGCCGTTAACGACGAATTAGGCTCCCTTGAAAAGTCATTGGCAGAGGCAATTGACTTGATTCGTCCGAAGGGACGTATCAGTGTTATTACCTTTCAATCTCTTGAAGATAGAATCGTTAAACATACGTTTAAAGAGGAATCTGAGGTTGATGTACCTCGAGGTTTACCGGTTATCCCGAAAGATATCCAGCCAAATCTCAAGTTGATCACCAGAAAACCAATTTTACCTAATGAACAAGAATTAGCTGAAAATAATCGAGCACATAGTGCGAAGTTACGAGTTGTAGAAAAGATTTAATATGGAGTGTAGGAAATGTTAGAAAGTACAGCCAGAAACTTACAAAACTATGAAACAGTGGCAGCAGAACCACAACAACAAACTCAAACCAAAGCTGTCGCAGTTACTCATAAAGTCGCTATCTCAAAGACGGAATCATTGCTACTAGTCGGACTAGGTATTCTGACAGTTGTCTTGATGACCGCTTTAGTTACGATGAAAGTTTCTCTAACTTCTGCACAAAACAGTCTAGATACTGTTACCACACAAATCTCAAACACAACCACCAATAACGTAAACTTGCAACAGGAAGTCTCAGAACTTACTAGTTATGATCGACTTTCAAAATTTGCCAAAAAGCATAATCTAAAAATGAGCAATCAAAATGTAAGGAACGTTTCAAAATGAAAAAATTTTTTAAACTAATAACCCACAATAAGGCACGAAACAATCACTATGTAGTTGGAATTATCATAGCGGTGTTGACTGCCTTTTCTTTTGGTATTTTTATTTATCGATTCACCGCAGTTGCCACCACCAAGGAGTATGCTGGCGTAAATCTGAGTGAAAAGACCCGCCAAAAATATCAACATGTTGATCAAGTAAATGCTCGTCGTGGCGATATTTTAGATTCTAATGGTGATATGATTGCTGGAAATTCCAGTATTTATAATGTTTATGCTGTTTTGTCTAAGAATTCTCGCACTGCTAAAGGCAAGCCTGATTATGTTCAAGATAAGCAAAAAACTGCTGAGGAATTATCAAAATATTTGCCATTGTCTAAAAAACAATTGATGAATTATTTAACACCTGATAATAAAAAACAATATCAAGTCGAATTTGGACCTGAAGGTAAAAATTTATCAATTGAAATCAAAAATAAGATTGCAGCCAAAAATTTACCTGGTATTAAATTTACTGAGTATCCTTCAAGAAACTATCCCAATGGTGTTTTTGCTACCAATCAAGTTGGTATTACTAAGCAAGACGACATCAATGACCCAAACACGAATATTAGTGGATTAATGGGTATTGAAAGATATTTCAATAAAGTTTTATCTGGTACCGGCGGTAAAAAGATCACTAAGATCGATTCTCACGGAAATGAACTACCTGGTTCGCAGATGGTTGAAAAACAAGCCGTTAATGGGTCCAACGTTTATTTGACATTGGATAGTAAAATTCAACAATACGTCGAAATCTTGACTCAAAATGTTCAAAATAAATATCAACCTAAAGATCTCCAAGTTGTCGTAATGGATCCAAAGACTGGACAGATCAAGGCTGCAACTCAGCGTCCAACATTTAATCCAACTACAGGTAAAGGAATGTCATCTAGTTGGAGAGATACCTTGGTGGCCGATCAGTTTGAACCAGGTTCGGCGATGAAGATTTTGACTTTGTCAGCTGGAATCGACTCAGGGCACTACGATCCTAACGAGTACTATCAATCAGGTACTGTAGAAGTCGGTGGACGTACGATCAAAGACTGGAATGATGTTGGTTGGGGTTCTATTCCAATGTCTGAGGCCTTCCCAAGATCTTCAAACGTCGGCATGGTCCATCTTGAACAAGAGATGGGTGCAGACACTTGGATGAAATATATGAAGAAATTTAAGATCGGTGAAAAAACAGGAATTGAATTGCCAGATGAAATCGCTGGTGGAATTTCTTATAAGCATGCATCCGATCAAGCGATGACTTCATTTGGTCAAAGTGTCAACGTCAATGATATGCAAATGCTTCAAGCATTTTCAGCAGTTGCTAATGACGGAAAAATGGTCAAACCACAAATCGTTCAAAAAATCGTTGACCCTAATACTGGTAAAACGACTAAAAAATATAAGACCGAGGTGGTTGGACATCCGATCAAGGCAGATACTGCTAAACAAGTTAGAAGTGCAATGAGACAAGTTGTAACCGCCGAATATGGTACCGGAATGGCTTACAAGGTTCCTGGAATCAAAGTCGGAGTTAAAACTGGTACAGCGCAAGTGGCTTCGCCAACAGGTGGTTATTTGACCGGTGCTAGCAATTATATTTTCTCTGTGGCTGGAATGGTTCCATACAATAAGCCACGGTATATTGTCTACATTACGATGAAACAGCCTCAAATAATGTCGACTGCTGCTGAGACAATGATTTCTGAGATCTTTAATCCTTTAGTTAAGAGATTGATGACTCAAGAAGATGACAGTGGAGTTGACGTAAAGCCTGGTAGTCAGTATGTTGACATGCCTGATTTCTTAAATAAATCAGTTTCAAGCGCTAATAAGCAGATCTCAAAACTTGACTTGCAAGCCGGGATCATTGGAACTGGCGATAAAATCGTGCAACAACTTCCAGCTAGTGGCGAGAAGGTTATGCCAGGCCAAAGAATCGTGATGCTGACCAACGGGGCCATGACTATGCCAGATCTGACTGGTTGGTCGAAGAACGATGTTTTGAAGTTTGCCGAGATCACTGGCAGGACTGTTGCCACCAAGGGGGATGGATATGTTACAGAACAATCCATTAAACCAGGAAAAATCATTAATGACAGTGGTAAAATTATAGTAACTTTGAAGAATAATAATTAAGTGGGGATTTTCCATGGAACTAAGTAAGATATTTATCGACATAATCAGCAGTTTTGCAATTGTTGCCATCTTTATGCCTTTTCTGATTGGCTATTTGGTCGCACATAAAGAAGGACAGTCAATTCGTGAAGAAGGACCTAAGTGGCACGAAAAAAAATCAGGAACGCCTACAATGGGCGGTCTCCTGATTTTATTAGGGATGGCTGTAACTAATATTTGGGTTGGAGCCTGGATGCACCAAATGACTCATGCATTGATGATCACGACCTTAGTGATTGTACTATTTGGATGTATCGGCTTTATTGATGACTTTATCAAAGTCTTCAAAAAACGTAATCTCGGTTTGAAGGCACTTCAAAAGTTGATCCTCCAAATTGTCGTTGCCATTATTTTCTTATACGTATACTTTAACGATAATTTACCAATCAACTTTTCGATTCCAGGTCTATTCTCGATCGATTCAAAAGTGATCTTTGTTCTATTTACAATTTTTTGGTTAGTTGGTTTTTCAAATGCAACTAATCTAACAGATGGTATAGACGGTCTTCTAGGTGGCCTAGGAGCCATTTCATACTTCACATATGCAATTATTGCCTTGAATCAAAATCGCGTTGATATCGCAATTGTGTGCTTCTCAGTCGTAGGTGGTTTGTTAGCATTTCTAATTTTTAATCACAAACCAGCCAAGATTTTTATGGGTGACGTTGGATCATTAGCACTAGGTGCAGGATTAGCAGCAATTTCAATTTTACTCGGACGTTACTGGTCATTATTGTTGATCGGGCTGATCTACGTGATCGAAACAGCTAGCGTAATGCTACAAGTGTTCTCATTCAAAGTATTTCACCGTCGTATTTTTAAGATGACTCCAATTCATCATCATTTTGAAATGCTCGGTTGGAATGAATGGAAAATCGACATTGTATTTTGGATCTTTGGAATTATTTGTTCAGCAATTTATTTAATAATATTTATTTAGAAGGTATGACATGGTGAAAGATAGTATATATGCAAACAAAAAAATGATGGTCCTTGGTTTAGCTAAGAGTGGTTATGCGGTTGCCAAGTTGCTCAAAAAAATCAATTGTCAGGTCACAGTTGTTGATTCAAATCCCCTCGAAGGAAATGATGAAGCAAAAGCTTTGATTGATGACGGGTATGATGTTATCACTGGTAATAATGATCCGAAGTTGATCGATGATTCATACGATTATTTGGTTAAAAATCCCGGTATTCCATACTCAAACGATTTGATCAAACATGCTGAAGAATTGGATATCCCAGTTATTACCGAACCTGAGATAGCTTACAGCTGTTCAGACGCAACTATGGTTGGTGTTACAGGGACAAACGGAAAGACAACCGTCACGACACTAATTCAATTGATGCTAGATCATTCCCCACAATTTAATAATTCATACTATGCTGGGAATATTGGTATTCCAATTTCAGATGTTATACAAAAAGCAACCGATAAAGATGTTGTCGTAACTGAACTTTCAAGTTTTCAACTTGAGGGCACGATTAAGCTTCATCCACACGTTGCTGTTTTGAATAATATTTATTCAGCTCATTTGGATTTTCACAAAACTCGTGAGAATTACATCAATGCCAAAATGCATATTACTAAAAATCAAACTCCAGATGATTACTTTATTGTTAACTGGAACACTGACGAGTGGAGAAAGCTCGCAAAACGCTCCGATGCTCAGATCATACCTTTTTCTGATCAACAAGAACTAGGATTTGGCGCTTATGCCTTTGAAGGTAACATTTACTACAATCGTCATTTGATCATGAATGAAGAAGATATCCGTGTTCCTGGTGAGCATAATGTTCAAAATGCCTTAGCTGCAATTAATGTTGCCAAAATTTTTGGCGTCTCAGATGGAGATATCATCGAAGTACTAAGTAAATTTGCTGGTGTTAAGCATCGAATTCAATACGTCGATGAATTCTCTGATCGTAAATTTTACAATGATTCAAAGGCTACAAACATCGAAGCTACTATAGTTGCCTTACAGGCATTTAAGCAACCAATCACTTTGATTGCTGGTGGATTAGACCGTGGAAATACCTTTGATGATTTAGTTCCATCACTTAAGGGTAAGGTAAAGAACATTGTGGTTTACGGTCAAACAGCTGCAAAAATGATCGATGCTGCTAAGAAGGCCGAAATTGGCAACATTGTCGAAGTTGAAAACTTGTCACAAGCTGTTCCAGAAGCTTTCAAGCAAAGTTCTGCAGGAGATATCGTCTTGCTTTCGCCAGCTGCAGCTAGTTGGGATCAATTCGATACTTTCGAACAACGTGGAGATCAGTTTATTGACGATGTTGAAAAGTTAAAGGGGAACCAACATGACTAAATTGCGGATAATCGTTTCCGGTGGTGGAACTGGCGGTCACATATACCCAGCGATGGCACTGATAAAGCGATTAAAAGAACGTGACATGATTGAAGATGTTTTATACGTCGGTACTGAGAATGGTCTTGAAAGCAAGATCGTTACTCGTGAAGGCATTGCCTTTGAAACAATCAAGATTAGTGGGTTCAAGCGAAAGCTTACTTTTGAGAATATCAAAGTAATGAATATGTTCTTGTCATCGATCGGTCGGTCCAAGAAAATAATTAAAAAATTTAATCCGGATATTGTTGTTGGAACCGGAGGCTATGTTTCCAGTGCAGTGGTTTATGCTGCACATCAATTGAGAATTCCAACTGTTATCCACGAACAAAACACAATTGCTGGTGTGACCAATAAGTTTTTAGGCCATTTTGTTGATAAGATAGCGATTGCCTTCAAGCAAGCTGCTAACCAATTTTCTGAGAAAAAGAAAATCGTCTTCACAGGCAATCCACGAGCTCAAGAAGCTGCCGCTATCAAAGTAAATGATCGATTAAAAGATTTTGATTTAGATCCTGATAAATCAACAGTCTTGATCTTTGGTGGCTCTCGTGGTGCCGAGCCAATCAATAAGGCTGTTATCGGTTCACTTGAAGATTTCAGTAAATCAGATTTTCAACTACTGTTCGTTACGGGTAGAGTTCATTATGATGGCGTCATTAAGCGTATCGATCCAAAATATTTAGATCTTTCAAATATTTCGGTTCAACCTTATATTGACAACATGCCAGAAATTTTGCCTGATCTTAAATTGATCGTCGGTCGTAGTGGGGCTACTAGTATTGCTGAGATCACAGCATTAGGTATTCCAGCGATTTTTATTCCTAGTCCTTATGTGACTCATGATCATCAAACCATCAATGCACGTTCAGTTGCGGAAAATGGTGCGGCCAGAGTGATTCCAGAATCTGAATTGACTGCTAATAAACTTTTTGATAATGTGTCAGAAATTTTGACCGATCAGCAAATTCAGAAAGATATGTCTGATGCATCCAAGGAAATTGGCGTGCCTGATGCTTCTGATAAGTTGATCGAGGTCTTAACTGGTCTAGTGAAGAAATAGTTATCGAGGTCGATTATGTCAAAAAAACGAAGAAGTTACGCAAAAAGTATCCTAATTATCATTGCTGCTATCTTAATAATTATCTTGGCATATCTAGGATCTCCGCTGAGCAAAGTTAGAAACATAACTGTTAAAGGAGTTAGTGATCTCGGTGCCCAGCAAGTCATTGATGCAACGCAGATCAATGATAATTCTTTATTAGTCGGAGTTTTTGTGAGACAGAATTCAATTTCTGAAAAAACTCATAAGCAACTGCCATCAGTAAAATCTGTTTCATTTAAAACCAAAAACTTGCGTGATTTAACGATTGTTGTTCACGAATATCCAACTTTAGGATTGATTTTCAAAGATGGTTACTACTATCGGATCATCGACAATGGCAAGATTTTATCGAATAAGTTGAAATCGTATACGGGCAATTATCCAATTTACACGGATTTTGATAAAAAATCCGATTTGATCAAAATTACGCAAATCTACAAGAAAATGCCAGAAAGCGTCAAAAATAATATTTCCGAGATCCACAATGCTAAAACTAAAATCAACCCATATCGAATCAAAATAGATATGAATGATGGTAATAAGATTATTGCGGATACGCGTACTGTTGATAAAAAAATGAAATATTATCCTAGCATTGCTTCACAGATGAAGAAAAAAGGAGTCATTGATTTAGAGGTGGGTGCTTATTCTTATCCATTTGATAGCAAGAAATAGGTTTAATATAATCATTTTTGTGTTAAAATTTTTTAATGAATGGTTTTTTATCTAGTTAAGGAGGCAACCACTGTCTATGGACAATTCTGAGTTCTTTGTTGGTCTTGATATTGGTACAAACTCAATTAAAGTGGTGGTCGCAGAAGCATCAGACGATAAATTAAATGTCGTAGGTGTCGGAAGTGAACGATCTGAAGGGGTTAGTCGTGGCGTTATCGTCGATATTGACAAAGCTGCAGGTGCAATTAAGCGCGCTGTCAAGAAGGCCGAGACGCAAGCCAACATTACTATTAAAGAGGTAGTAGTTGGCATTTCTGCCAATATGCTTCAAATTGAAAAATGTCAGGGAATGATCGCGGTTGGAACGCAATCAAAGGAGATCACTGAAAATGATGTTCGGCAGGTAATGGCAGCAGCCATGATCCAAAACCTACCTAGCGAGCGTGAAGTAGTATCTCTAATTCCTAAGCAATTTTCTGTGGATGGTTTTGATAATATTCGTGATCCAAGAGGCATGATAGGTGTCCGTTTGGAGATGAAGGGGATTATCTACACAGCTCCAAAAACAATCGTTCACAATACGAAAAAGGCAATCCAAAAAGCCGGATTACACATCGTACACAAGGTTATTTCGCCAATGGCTTTGAGCCAAGTTGCATTAAATGAAGGCGAAGGTGATTTTGGTGCTATAATCATGGATCTTGGAGCTGGTCAATCGACAGCTTCAGTCGTACATGACTATAACTTGAAGTTATCAACTGTTGATTTTGAGGGTGGAGATTTCATTACACATGATATTTCTGTCGTTTTAAATACCACGATGGAAAATGCTAACCAATTAAAATCATATTACGGTACGGCTAATTCGGAAAATGCCGATACTGATGATACAATCAGTGTTGATGTAGTCGGACAATCTGAACCTGAAACCATTTCTGAAGAATATTTATCAGAGATCATCGAAGCTCGGATCCAACAGATTTTTACTAGACTAAAAGGACCTTTGCAAAATGCAGGTGCTTTATCATTGCCTGGTGGAATTGTTTTAACAGGTGGTGTTGCGGCAACATCAGGAATTGAGGAGCTTGCCAAGCAAGTATTTGGTGTCAAGGTGAGAAGTTACGTTCCTGAGCAAATGGGAATGAGACATCCTTCATATGCACTAGGTTTAGGTCTAGTGACATATGCATCAAATTTGAACGATATTGGAATTATTGCTGACAATGTAGTCAACGGAGCTGCAATTAATCAAAATGATTCAGCTACAAGACCAAATGTTCAACCAAAGTCTACCTCTGATGAAAGTCAGAAGGTTTCAGAATCAAAGCCGGTTGCCAAACCCAAGAAGAAACCAGTGGAAAAGAAGCAACGGCCTAAAGGATCTCGTATGGAAGGTCTCAAGAATTTCTGGAGCAAGTTTTTTGATTAATTAAAAAGTTAACTATATTCAAGACAGGTAATAGGAGGAACTCCTTAATGGAATATTCATTAGATTCAAGCGAAAATATGGGGGCAGTTATTAAAGTTATTGGTGTTGGAGGAGCTGGTGGTAACGCTGTTAACCGCATGGTTGACACTGGTATCAAGGGCGTACAATTTATTGCAGCCAATACTGATGTTCAAGCTTTAGAAAGTTCTAAAGCAGAAACTAAAATTCAATTAGGACCTAAACTAACACGTGGATTAGGTGCTGGTTCAAACCCTGAAATTGGCCAAAAGGCAGCTCAAGAGAGTGAAGAAGCAATCAAAGAAGCACTTGAGGGTGCAGATATGATCTTTATCACTGCCGGAATGGGTGGCGGTACTGGTACAGGTGCTGCTCCAATCGTTGCAAACATTGCTAAAGAAAGCGGTGCTTTAACTGTTGGCGTTGTTACACGTCCATTTGCCTTTGAAGGTTCAAAGCGTTCACGCTTTGCAGCTGATGGTATTAGCGAACTTAAAAAAGACGTTGATACTTTGGTGCTTATTTCAAACAGTAAATTACTTGAGATCGTCGATAAGAAGACTCCAATGAATGAAGCCTTCAGTATCGCTGATGATGTTCTTAGACAAGGTGTTCAAAGTATCTCTGATTTAATTACTTCACCTGGATTTGTTAACTTGGACTTTGCTGATGTTAAAACTGTTATGTCAGATCAAGGCTCAGCTCTTATGGGTATTGGTACGGCTAACGGCGAAAACAGAATCACAGACGCAACTAACAAAGCTATTTCTTCACCATTGCTTGAAGTATCAATTGATGGTGCTAAACAAGTCTTGCTTAATATTACTGGTGGTCCTGATCTTTCATTGTTTGAAGCACAAGATGCCGCTCAAATCGTTACTGACCAAGCTACTAAGGACGTTAATATTATCTTTGGTACTTCAATCGACGAAACACTTGGCGATCAAGTTAAGGTTACAGTTATTGCAACCGGTGTCGAAACTGAAGATGGCAAGAAACAAAACAACCGTCGTCCTAACTTAAACAATCCTAATGCGGTTTTTGATGGACAAGAACGTGCAGAAAACCCTGACCAACCAGCACAAACTCAAAAACCAGCTTCAGATCCTTTCTCAAATTGGGATATTAACGATTCCAATGCTAGAAACGCTGGTAACAACGCCAGTGAAAAGAGTGATTTCGACATTTTCCAAAAACCAGAAACAATTGATTTAAGCGATGATGACGATGACTCAACACCACCAATCTTCAAACGTAGAAATAAATAATTAGGGAGCATTGACAATGGCATTTGAAAAATTAGGAAACTTCTTTGGCATCAGTGAAGATGACAATTTTGAAGACCAACAATCAAATCAAACTCAAACTACTGATTCAGTAGATTATTCTGACAATGAAAAAGTCGTTTCAATTGATTCAGGCAATTCAACTAAGCCTGCAAGTAGCAAAATTGCTATTTATCAACCAAGAGTTTATGCAGATGCAAAAGTTGTTGCCAAACAATTATTGAATAATAAAGCCGTTATTGTTAATTTTAATAACATTAACGACGACCAAGCAAAGAGAATCGTGGACTTTCTTACAGGTACTGTTTTCGCATTAAATGGCGAGATCAAACGTGTAGGGGACAAGATTTTCCTTTGTACACCACCTAAATTCCAAATAGATGGTAGTATTCCTGACATAGGTGAATAACGGAGGATATTAAATGGCGCAAGTGTTAAGCGGATTGCCTAGGGTTATTGGCGGTCTCTTTGGACTTTATGAAATAGCTATTTTTATTTATTGTTTTATGAGCTGGATCCCAGGTCTTGCACAAAGCAGATTTGCTGGATTCATCAGCTCGATCGTAGATCCATTTTTGAACTTGATCAGACGAGTGATTCCAATGAGAATTGGTCTGTTTGATTTTTCTCCAATCGTCGCACTGATTTTAGTGCAAGTCTTAGAAAGTGTAATTTTTAGGATATTATAATGAGTGATAAAGAAAAGGTAAATATGAATGGTGGATTTTTCCGGCCAGAAGAAAAGCCTTTTATCGACAAGATCGGTGATTTATTGCTACGAACACAATCTATGTATATACCTCAGTTGACTGACTTTTTAAACCTACGTCAGCGAGCAATTCTTGATAACTTAGTGAACAAGTACGACGATCTTTTTGTTCATTACTATGGTGGATATGAAGGTGCAGAAAGAGTCAGGGGCATTATTGCTCCTGATTATTTTGTACCTAAGCAATCCGATTTCAAGATTGCTCTTTATGAGGTGCGATACCCTGAAAGATTTGCTAACTTGCATCATGGACAAATTTTAGGCTCATTAACTGGATCTGGAATTGATCGTGATCATTTTGGGGATATTATTACCGATGGTAAGAGATGGCAGTTCTTTGTATTTGATGACATTAGTAAATATATTGAACAACAAGTAGATAAAATCGGTTCATTTAAAGTTCATCTGATCAAGAAAGATTTTCAAAATGATCTATTGATGCCAATCGATGAATCAGATGACGAAACTATTAATGTCCAATCGTTGAGATTAGATACGATTATTGCCGAAGCTTATGATCTATCAAGGACTCAAACCAAATCTATGGTTGAACATGGCAAAGTGCAATTGAATTGGGTCCCAAATAGAAATCCGAGTGCTTTTGCAACAATTTACGATACGATCAGTGTCCATGGATACGGACGGATCAGAGTTAACAACATAATGGGAAAATCCAAGAATAATAAATATATAATTTTTGTGAACGTGATTAAAAAATAATTGGGGGTGTGGTTTGATGGTATTATCGCCTATCGAAATACATAACAAGGAATTTGATCGAAAATTTCGTGGATATGACCGTGAAGAGGTTGATAAGTTTTTAGATCAAATAGTTAATGACTACGATTTGGCATTGCAACAAAATGCCCAATTGCAAAAGGATCTAAAACAAACCCAATCTCAATTAAAATATTTCACGGAAATGAAAGATGCATTGAACCAATCAATTTTGGTTGCTCAAGATGCAGCTGACAAAGTTAAGGCTAATGCAGAAAAAGAAGCACAAGTTATTTCTGAAGAGGCTCAGTCAAAGGCTCGAGAGTTACTTGACCAATCAACAGATAAATCCAATCAAATCCTGGAAGATGCTTCTGATAAGGCTCGACAAGTTACGATCCAAACTGATGACTTGAAAGGTAAAACTAGTGCATTTAGAGCTACATTGCAAAAGATGCTTCAACAGCAACTTGATTACGTTGAGAGTCCAGAATGGAATAAGATGCTTGAACAAACTTCAACTGAAGACCTCAAGCAACGTATCGGGGCTCATCCGGATGATCAGAACATGATCGATCAAAATCCACAAGGGCCAATGGATGATTTTCAGAATTCTCAAGAGGGTGTTTCCAAACAGAATCAAGAGGATTATAATGAAAACATTCCAGATAATAAAACGTCAGATTCTTATACAATTAATAACGACCAAAATGGTCCGACATTTAATTTTGATTCTGATCAAGAAAAAGAATAGTGCCACTCTAAAACATTTTCAGCGAGCTGACGTTGGTGCGAGGTCAGTAAATTAAGTAGAGTGAGTATATCGACTTTTTCTAAACAAAATAGTGTTTTATACCAATAGGTGGTACAGCGAAGAATTCGTCCTAATTTGGATGGGTTCTTTTTTTTATTTTATAAAGGGAGTGAAACAATGCGAGTTAAAGACACATTGAATCTTGGGAAGACAAAATTCCCAATGCGTGGAAATCTTCCAAACAAGGAAGCCGAATGGCAAAAAGCTTGGGAAGAAAATAAAGTATACGAAAAAAGACAAAAATTAAATGAAGGCAAACCTACGTTTGAATTACTAGATGGACCTCCATTTGCTAATGGCGATATCCATATGGGACATGCTTTAAACAAAGTTTCAAAGGATATTATCGTTCGTTACAAATCTATGAATGGATTCCGCTCACCATATGTTCCAGGTTGGGATACTCATGGTCTTCCAATTGAACAACAATTGGCTAAAAAAGGCGTTAAACGTAAGGAAATCGGCATGTCTGAATATCGTAAGATGTGTCAAGAATTTGCTGAAAAAGAAATCAAGAAACAAATGGCTGGCTTTAAACGTCTAGGTGTTTCAGCGGATTGGGATCACCCATACATTACTTACCAACCAGAATTTGAAAAAGAAGAAGTCAAAGTATTCGGTGAAATGGTCGACAAAGGTTACATTTACCGTGGTAAAAAACCTGTTTACTGGTCACCATCTTCAGAATCAACTTTGGCTGAAGCTGAAATTGAATATAAAGATATCAAATCGCCATCGATCTTTGTTGCATTCAAAGTGCGTGATGGCAAGAATCTGTTAGACAAAGATACTTCCTTCATTATTTGGACAACTACACCATGGACAATTCCTTCAAACGAAGCTATCTGTGTTAATCCTAAATTTGACTATGTTCAGGTTGACGCTGACGGTAAGAAGTACGTTGTTGCAGAAGACCGCTTGAGTTTTGTTCAGGAACAACTTGGCTGGGAAAATGTTAAGATCTTAAAAGAATTCAAGGGTACTGATCTTGAAGGATTAACAGCAACACATCCTTTCTATGACCAAGAATCACTCCTTATCTTAGGCAACCACGTTACATTAGATGATGGTACTGGATTAGTTCATACAGCTCCAGGCTTTGGTGCTGATGACTTTGTTGTTGGTATGAAATATAAGTTGCCAGTATTTTCACCAATCGATGCACATGGTTGCTTCACGGACGAAATTCCTGAATATAAGGGTGTCTTCTATGATGATGCCAATAAGATGATCACTGAAAGAATGAAAGAAAATGGCTCGCTTTTGAAGTTGTCATTCTTCACTCACAGTTATCCACATGACTGGCGTACAAAGAAACCGGTTATTTTCCGTGCCACTCCACAATGGTTTGCCTCAATTGATGGTTTCAGAGACAAGACGCTTAAAGAAATTGAAAAAATCAATTTTATCCCTGAATGGGGTAGAAAACGTCTTTACAACATGGTCCGTGACCGTGGCGACTGGGTTATCTCAAGACAACGTGCTTGGGGTGTTCCATTACCAATTTTCTATGCTGAAAATGGCGAACCAATCATGACTAAAGAGATCATCGACCATGTTGCTGATTTGTTTGGAAAATATGGCTCAGGCGTTTGGTTTGAAAAATCAGCTAAGGAATTGCTTCCTGAGGGTTATACAAATCCAAATAGTCCAAATGGCGAATTTACTAAAGAAACAGACATCATGGATGTTTGGTTCGACTCTGGTACAGCGCATGCTGGTGTTGCTAAATTACGTGATAACTTAACTTATCCTGCTGACTTGATTCTTGAAGGTTCTGACCAATATCGTGGCTGGTTTAACTCAATGTTGTTAACATCAGTTGCTGCATTTGGCGAAGCTTCTTATAAAGCGGTATTATCACAAGGATTCACTTTGGATAAAAATGGCGTTAAGATGAGTAAATCACTAGGTAATGTCATTGCACCTAGCGATATTGAAAGACAATTTGGTGCTGAGATCATCCGTCTCTGGGTCGCTTCAGTCGATGCTAGTTCAGATGTTCAAGTATCTGTTGACTCATTCAAACAAACTTCTGAAGCTTATCGTAAGATCCGTAACACGATCAGATTTATGTTAGCTAATACAACTGACTACGATCCAAAGACTAATCGTGTTGCCTACGATGATCTACGTTCAGAAGATAAGTATATCGTCATGAAATTGAACGAGTTGATCGAATCAGTTCATGCAGACTACGATCGTTATGATTTTGCTAGTGTAAACAAGCAAGTTCTTAAGTTCTTGACAAACGATCTATCAACATTCTATTTGGACTTTGCCAAAGACGTTGTCTACATTGACCCTGAAGATTCGCATTCACGTCGCTCAATGCAAACAGTTATCTACGATGCTACTGTTGCTTTATCTAAATTATTGACACCAATCTTGCCACATACAATGGAACAAGTTTGGGAATACTTGAAAGAACCTGAAGAATACGTTCAACTTGCTGAAATGCCCGTTGCCAAACAAGAAGATGACTTTGACGACATCGCTGATACTTGGAGTAAGTTCATGAGCTTTAGAGATGAAGTTCAAAAGTCGCTTGAAATGGCACGTGACGAAAAGTTGATCGGTAAATCATTAGAAGCTAAAGTTACTGTTTATCCTGGAACGGAATTATCAGAAACTCTAGATAAGGTCGACAGCAATATTGGTCAACTTTTGATCGTTTCTCAATTCGAAGCTAGTTCGGAAAAGGCACCTGAAAATGTCGATAAGTACGAAGATGGTGGCGTATTAGTTGAAAAAGCTGAAGGTAAGGTATGTTCTAGATGTCGGATGACTAAGACCGATGTAGGTTCTGACTCAAACTATCCTGACTTCTGTGCTAGATGTGCTAAGATAGTTACTGAAGAATATCCAGAAACTATCGGCGAAGGCTTTGAAGACTAGGTATAAATATGTTTGAAGGTAAAATAGTAAGATTTAATAAGCAGCGAGGATTTGGTTTTATCAATGATGGCGAAGATGATATTTTCTTCTTTGCGGATTCGATTTTAAATCGTGATGACTTTTATATCCAAGATGGTCTAGACGTTCATTTTGAGATTGCTCCTGGATATAAGGGTCCTCAAGCTGTTAATATTACAATCAATGAAGGAGTTGCCTAAGTGCAGCTCCTTTTTTATGTCTACTTTAAAATTTTTTTGATATGATCGGTAAAGTTTAGCAAATGGATATGTTATGCTATTTTGCATGTTACAATAACTATTGCAGATTTAAATTTAACTTAGGTGAGGTTTCGGTATGCGTAAAGAAGATTCTAGATATTACGAAGAGGTCGTTGCTTCAAAAAGAATGTTCGGTGGCAAAATTTTTGACGTGGATGTTCAACAAGTGATTTTGCCAAATGGAATTCCTGACATTCGAGAAATTGTTCAACATCATGGAGCTGTGGGTATTATTCCATTTGTCGACGATAAAATGATTTTTGTACGTCAATGGCGAGCACCAATGGCACAGGAAACTTTGGAAATCCCAGCTGGTAAGATCGACGAAGACGAAGGCGATGACTTAAAGGAAGTTGCTCTACGTGAAATGAATGAGGAATTAGGTCTAACAACTGATCAGCTGGAAAAGGTCACTGCGTTTTATGCTAGTCCTGGCTATTCCAATGAGAAAATCACGATTTTTACAGCTAGGAACTTGACTGAAGTTGAAAACAAACGTCCACTCGACAGCGACGAATTTTTGAACGTCGAACGTTTAACGTTACCAGAAGCAGAAAAATATATTGAAGATGGATCCATTTGCGATGCGAAAACAATTTTTGCGATCACGTACTGGAAACTTCTATTAGCAAAAGGTGAATAACATGTTTTCCAGACTGAAAAATTTGATCAACAAAACTAATGACACAAATAACGATCCGCAACAAACTAGTTCAGTTATGACCGAAGAAGAACTTCAACGTCGTCAACGTGCTATGGCTGATCAAAAGCGTCGTGAAGTTGAACAAGAGTATCAACAGGAACATCCTGATCAAATTAGAGAAGAAAAAGAATTATCTTTTGAGAATAAGACAAATAAATTGAAAAAAAAGCTAAATATTGCGATTATTACAGTATTCGGCTTAATTATTATTGTATTTTTAATTTTATTTTTTATATAGAAAAAGGAGCTATCACAAATGAGAATTGGCGTAATCGTACCCATGGCAGAAGAAATTAAATTATTTAAGGAAAGTATGGACGCAGTTAAAACTGAAACTTTAGCTAACGTTGAATTCACCGAAGGTGAGTACGGCGACCATCAAGTTATTTTGGCTCAAAGTGGTATCGGTAAAGTTCAAGCAGGAATGACTGCTACGATCCTTAATGAAAAATATCAACCAGATCTGATCGTCAACACTGGTTCAGCCGGCGGAATTGGCGAAGGACTCAAGATTGGCGACATTGTTATTTCCGATAAACTAGCTTATCACGATGTTGACGTGACCGAATCTGGATATGCTATGGGACAATTACCAGGAAGTCCATTGTATTTTGAGGCAGATCCTTTCTATATTAATCAAATTGAAATTGCAGCCGATAGAACAAACCTGACCTATCACAAGGGCTTGATCGTATCTGGAGACCAATTCATTGACGATAAAGCTAAAATTGCTACAATTAAAAAGGCATTTCCTGATGCATTAGCATCTGAAATGGAAGGTGCAGCAGTTGCACAAGTATGTACGCAATTTGGCACTCCTTTTGTAGTGATTCGTTCAATGAGTGATGTTGGAGACGAAAACGCCAGTGTCAACTTTGATGAATTTGTTGTCGAAGCAGGACAAAAGTCTGTCAAAATGTTGTTAAATTTTTTAGATCAGGAATAGATCAAGAAGGGGATTTTTAAAGTGGAGTATACATACCTAGATAATGCTGCCACAACGCCTACGGCCCCGGAGGTAGTAGAGGTAATGCGCGACCAAATGCTCAATAATTTTGGTAACGCATCTGCCACTAACTATTTTGGCCGCCAGGCGCGTAAAGTATTGGACGAAAGTAGGCATACGATTGCTCAAAGCATCAATGCAAGTGATTCAGAAATAATCTTTACTAGTGGTGGTACCGAAAGCGATAATACAGCTATTATTTCAACTGCATTATCACGTCAAGATAAAGGTAAACACATTATTACAGATGAAACTGAACACGAGGCAGTTTTAAGACCAATGGAATATTTGGAATCGATCGGATTTCAAGTTACTTACCTAAAACCTAATGAAACTGGCGCAGTCACAGTCGAACAAGTTAAACAGGCTTTAACTGATGACACGATCTTAGTTTCTATTATGTACGGTAACAATGAAGTTGGAGCTTTAAATCCTATTTCAGAAATTGGTGATCTTTTAAAAGATCACCAAGCATATTTTCATACAGATGCTGTTCAAGCATATGGAACTGAAGATATTGACGTGAAGGCTGAACACATTGATCTTTTGTCGACTTCGGCTCATAAACTATATGGCCCCAAGTTCATCGGCTTTTTATATGAAAATAAAGATATCCACATTCCTTCATACATTAAGGGTGGAGATCAAGAAACTAAGCGTCGTGCTGGGACAGAGAATGTTCCGGCAATTGCTGGGTTTGCTAAGGCTGTAGAAATGGCCAGCGATGAAGAAAAGAAACACCGTCGCGAGAAATATTATTCATTTAAACAAGAGATCCAAAAGATTCTTGATCAAAATGACATTAAATACGAAATCAATGGTCCCAAAGATTCTCACGGACTCAATCATGTTTTCAATTTATATTTGCCAGGCATCGAAAAAAGCGTGCTGTTGACTAGATTAGATTTAGAGGGATTTGAAGTTTCTGGAGGTTCAGCATGTACTGCCGGAAGCCTTGAACCATCGCATGTTTTAGTCGCAATGTTTGGTAAAGATAATCCCCGGATCAACGATTCTGTAAGGATCAGTTTTGGTGCCGGAAACACAATGGAACAAATTGATACATTTACTAATAAGATGGTCGAGATCGTTAAGGACTTGACTAATTAATAAAAAATGAGCAAACTAATTATTGAGAATTTAATAATTAAGGGGACTCTATTATGCAAGAAAATCAAGCTCAAGTATTAGGTGACACAGACGTATACGAAATCGCTCCAGACATCAAAAAGTATTCATTAATGGATGCCGGTTTTGTCGAGGGAAGAAATGATCATTTTAAATTATCTAGACCCATCTCAGGTACATCACCTTATGATGCTAGATATTTATTAAAAATCACGATTTCTGACGAGTTCAAACGTCTAAGAATGGCGATCACAGATAAAAGTGGTCTTCATAACTTAAACATCTACAAGGGTAAAGATACAAAAGATGAAATTGATGATTATAAATTCATGATGAACTTTTTGGAGCAAAAGGACATCCTGATAAAGAAATAAGAGGGTTATTTTATGGATAATGCAAAAAAGCGCGTAGTTGTTGGAATGAGTGGAGGAGTTGATTCTTCTGTCAGTGCTCTTTTGTTGAAACAACAAGGCTACGAGGTAATCGGCGTCTTCATGAAGAACTGGGACGACTCAGATGATTCAGGCGTATGTACAGCAACAGAAGATTACGAGGATGTTGCCAAGGTAGCAAACAAGATCGGAATTCCTTATTATTCCGTCAACTTTGAAAAGGAGTACTGGGATCGCGTATTCCAATATTTCCTATCAGAATATCGCAAGGGTAGAACTCCTAACCCTGATGTAATGTGCAATAAGGAAGTTAAGTTCAAGGCATTCTTGGACTATGCTAACCAATTGAATGCAGATTACATTGCTATGGGTCACTATGCCCAAACATTCCGTGACGACAATGGCGTAGTTCATTTGTTGCGTGGCGGCGATGCCAACAAGGATCAAACATATTTCTTAAGTACTGTTCAACAAGATCAACTACAAAAGGCTTTATTCCCAATCGGTGGAATGCAAAAGTCAGAAGTACGTCGTATTGCTGAAGAGGCTGGCTTAGCTACTGCCAAGAAAAAGGACTCTACTGGTGTATGTTTCATCGGTGAGAGAAACTTTAGAAAGTTCCTCGGCGAGTTCTTGCCTGCACAAGCTGGAACAATGATGACACCGGATGGTGAAGTTAAGGGTAACCACATGGGACTCATGTACTACACAATTGGTCAAAGATCTGGTCTAGGTCTTGGCGGAAACGGCAAGTCAAATGAGCCATGGTTCGTAGTTGGCAAGGATATGAAGAAGAATATTCTTTATGTTGACCAAGGATACGAGAATCCAGCATTGTATGCTGATCATTTGGAAGCTTCTGATTTGTCATTTATTACTGGCCTGGACTATGGAGAGACTTTCCATGCCACAGCCAAGTTTAGATATCGTCAACAAGATGTTGGCGTAACAGTTAACATCAAGGATGATGGCAAGGTCAGCGTTGACTTTGACAATCCTGTTCGTGCAATCACACCTGGTCAAGAGGTAGTGTTCTACGATGGCGAGGAGTGCTTAGGTGGAGCAACAATCGACAACGCCTACATGAACGCAAAGAAGTTACAATATATTTAAATGCAATCGAGCTGGGGAATGTCCCCAGCTCTTTTTTTCACCCGCTAAACCCTTGAAAAAAGTAGGCTAAATCTCCATAATTGTAGTATTAACATTCACGAGGGGTATTAGTATGGATTTGTATTTTGTAAGACATGGTAAAACAGAATGGAATTTAGAAGGCAAATATCAAGGCAGTCATGGAGATTCGCCACTTTTACCCGAAAGCATTCATGATATTGGATTATTAGCAAAAAGATTGAAGAATATCCCAATTCGTCACGCATACTCAAGCCCAATTTTAAGAGCTAGACGCACAGCTGAGATATTGTTAGAAGACCTGGGTAAAAAGATTCCACTGACTGAAGTCGATGGCTTAAAAGAATTTGATCTTGGCGACATGGAAGGTAAGAAGTTCGTTGATCTTGAGGCGCGGATACCTGATGTTATTCATGCGTTCCGCCAAGAACCAGCAAAATACGATGCCACAAAGATTCATGGGGAATCGTTTGAGTCAGTGATCAAGAGATCAAATGACGCCATCAATCGGATCGTTGCTAAGACTGATCCTGATGCATCGATTCTATTAGTTAGTCATGGGGCCGCATTGGTTGCGATGATCCAAGCGTTACTGGGGACCAAAATTGCTGACTTACGCAAAAATGGCGGTCTATCAAATTCAAGTTTGACTCATCTGAAATATGAGAATGGCAAGTATTCGCTCGTCAAATGGAACGAGACAAAATTTTTAAATAAGAAGTTAGAAAGTACCGATACGATTTAATTTGAGGTAATTAAATGAGTAATCCACAAGAAGGTAAAAAGCGTGCCCACATTCAAAAGTTAGTCGCACGTTTAAATCAAAATAATAGACAATTAGATGTGATCTTGGAGCTTTCCGCAAATCTAGTTGATGTTGGTGACCTTGAACAGGCAGAAGAATTGCTGGCAAGGTCTCTTACTTTATTTCCTGATAATCAAGATCTAATTTATAACTTGGGTAATGTGTATTTTCTGGCCGACAAATACGATCGAGCTAATGAATTGTTTGACCAATTGATCAACAAAAATTACGGGGCTGAAGCTTATTTCATGAAGGCCAAAAGCTTAGACGAACAAGGTCAGAAATCTTTGGCAATTGCTTTTGCACTGACAGCTGTAGAAAAGATGCCCAAAGACTCAGCGGCAAACGAATTGTTGGCTGACCTTTTAATGGCGAATGGAAACTTTGAATCAGCTCAGCAATACTATTCAAAAGTTAACGAAATAAAACCGAGTGCTAAGGCCAATTTTAATTTAGCGATCTGCGCGATGAATTTAGAACAGCCTTATCAAGATTATTTAAAACAATCTAAATCCCTGGATGAACATTATTATGTCGAGCATGAGAAAAAATTAGCTGACTTACAAAAATTTTTAGCCAAGAATGGAGGCAGCAATGACTGAAACTGATGATCAACAATATTTTGTTGGTACTGTAAAAGCAATCTTTTTTGAGAATCCTGAGAATTTGTTTAAGATTTTCACGATCAAGGTTAAAAAGACAAATACTGATTGGGATGCCTCGGATATTGTGATTACAGGTAGTTTCGGTCAGATCTCGGAAGAAGAAGAATATAAGTTCATTGGTCATTTGGTCGACCACCCTAAATATGGAAAGCAATTTCAAGCTGAGACTTATCATCACAGTCAGCCAAGCGGTCGTAAAGAGCTGATCAGCTTTTTTTCAGGCGATGAATTTCCTGGCGTTGGTAAAAAGACCGCTGAGAAGATCGTTGATAAACTCGGCAACAATGCGATCGATAAGATCATGCATGACCCTAAGGCTTTGGATTTTCTTAATTTAGGCGAAGACAAGACTAAATTAGTGGTTGACCAAATTGCCAACAGCAATCAAGCCGAGCAGACGTTATTTAAGCTGAGCAATTATGGATTTGGCAATGTATTGTCTGCCAGAATCTATCAAAAGTACGGCGCTAATACGTTAGAAAAATTGAATGAAGATCCTTACAAATTAGTACTTGAGATTCGTGGGATCGGATTTAAACGGGCCGATGAATTGGCTAAACAACTGGGGATCCCTGAAGACGATCCTAGACGGATCAAAGGTGCTCTCGTGCAGATCGTGACTAACATCATTAATAACACTGGAGACACTTACGTAGATGAAAATGAGTTGTTGAGAGAATCCTTGAAGACCTTACGTTCTCCACAAACTGATAGTAGTTTAGAGGACAAGATCAAACAATCATTAGCTGATCTGGTCAATTCGGGAACCTTGATCGTCGAGGACCACCGTGTTTACGACAAAATGGTGTTCGATAGTGAATGGGCGATTGCGCAATCCTTGAAGATGATCACGGGAAGTTTTGCGGGAACAGACTGGTCTGAAAAAGAATACCAAGCTGATCTCAAGAAAGTCGAAGAACAATTTAAAGTTCAATACGACATGTCTCAACAAAAGGCCATTAAGGCGGCTGTGAGCGATTCAGTCTTTCTACTAACAGGTGGTCCAGGAACTGGTAAAACGACCATCATAAATGGAATAGTTGCTATGTATGCCAAATTAAACGATGCCACGCTCGATCCTGCTTCAGAAGATTATGCGATTGCTTTAGCGGCACCAACTGGTCGAGCAGCTAAAAACATGAGTGAGGCTACTGGCTTGCCGGCAATGACGATTCATCGTTTGCTGGGTTTGACGGGTACGGATGATGACGAATCCGCTGAGCCAACTTTGGACTGTAAACTTTTGATCATTGATGAGATGTCGATGGTCGATACTTGGCTATTTAAGACTCTGATCACCGCAGTTCAACCAGGAACGCAAGTGGTCTTAGTGGGAGACCGTGACCAGTTGCCTTCAGTTGGTCCAGGTCAAATTTTTGCTGATTTGATCAATAGCGATGTCTTTTCAACTTCGATCTTGACTGAGATACATCGTGTTGATAATGATTCGAATATTATTCAACTAGCGCATGATATCAATGAAGGAATCGTTAATCAGGATATTTTCGAAAATAAAGGCGATCGCAGCTTTTTCAATGCTTCCAGTCGCAATGTTCCTGATGCTGTTTCTCAGATCATCAAACATTCTGAAAAAAGTGGCTTTAATATCGCTGATGTTCAGATCTTGGCACCAATGTATCGTGGTACAGCTGGAATCGACAACTTAAATTCGACCATTCAAGATGTCGTCAATCCCATGGGGCCAAAGAGAAAAGAAGTATCCGTCGGAAACGTTCATTATCGGATCAAAGATAAAGTCGTCTATCTGGTAAATTCTCCAGAGGATAACGTTTTTAACGGTGAAATTGGAATTATCGTTGGAATTATTTTGGCCAAAGAAAATACCGATAAGGTCGACAAGATCGTGATCGATTTTGATGGCAACGAAGTGACGCTAGACCGAAAAGATTGGAACAATATTGCTTTGGCTTATTGTACGTCGATCCATAAGGCACAAGGTTCTGAATTTGAAATTGTGATCCTGCCACTAGTTAATGAAGAATCCAGAATGTTACGTCGAAATTTGCTTTACACAGCAATCACTAGGTCGAAAGAAAAATTGGTCATGCTTGGCGATCAATCGGCATTTACACGTGCAATTCAGGATAAATCTACTCAAAGAAATACAACTTTGTTAATGAGACTAAGCAACGTCTTCAAAAAGCCAGTCGAATCGATGACTAAAGAAGAGACTCATGAGGCTGCATCGCAGGTAAAGACAGTGGAAAATCCGACTTCTGAAGTTAAAAATGAGCCTGAAGAATCTAGTGATCAGCCAACTGAGCAACATCTGACATTAAACATGGTCATGTCCAATTCAATCGATCCGATGATTGGAATGGATAACATCACACCATATGATTTTATGAAGGAACATAAATAATTATCGTAAAAAATTTCTAAACAGCTAACTCATTGACGAGTAGCTGTTTTTTTAGTGATTTGCTGTAATTTGTTAAACATTTCATTAATCGGATGTTAAATCATATTTTCAAATACAGAATAAATTTTTTGGAAATTAATTGGTTCCGTTTTCACATAAAATGAAAAATATTCTAATCATGTTTAATTCAAAAAAACCGCTAACATAGCAATTACGACTATCAACATGTGATATAGACAGCAAGATAAGAAATTTATACAAATTTTCTTTAATTTTCAATTATTTTTATGCTACATCATTATCGAAAGTTAATTGTTTTTATAAACTTTCATGTTTATAATGAAAACGTCGAATTGTTCAAAGTGTAACAATTGAAATTATTTAGGGTCTGATTTCATATCTTAATTTTTGAGGGGAAAATATGAAAAGAATAAAAAAAGTCATTCTTATCGCGCTGACATTAGTCTTAGCACTTTCTAGCGTAACGTTAAGTTTCGGTAGCAGTGTCAAAGCTGCTGATGATCAAACTGATCAAAATGCAACTACCACGCCTAAAGCTGGTCCAACAGTTTTTGTTACTCCAAAATGGACTAACAAGGTCATCAATAACAAGACTAAGGTCAAAAATTACAAAGTTTTTGAAGCTTCATACGGTAACGATAGTACCTTTAAGAAGGGTCACATCCCTGGTGCTATGCACATCAACACAAACTCAGTCGAGTCAGAAGCTAACCAATGGAATCTTTTGTCTGCTAAACAAATTCAAAAGATGCTATTAAAGCATGGCGTTACTAGCAAAACTACTTTGATCGTTTATTCAACTGACGTTAACGCCGCTTGTCGTGTTGCTTTTGCTGCATTCTGGGTCGGAGTTAACAAGATCAAGGTTGTTGACGGTGGCTACAATGCCTGGACAAAGGCAAACTATAAAGTCCAAAAGGGTACAGAGAAGAAAGCTATTGCTGCAACCAACTTTGGCACTAAGGTACCAGCTAATGCTAAATATGAAATCAAGACACCTGCAGATTTCAAGAAGCAACAAAAAGCTGATCCAAACGTTATTTTAGCAAGTACTCGTTCATGGAAAGAATTCACTGGTAAGATCAGTGGATATTCTTACATTAAAGACAAATGTGAACCAAAGGGTGCCGTTTATGCCAAGTCAAGTAAGACTAGTTCTGACGTAGCATACTTGCTTCACAAAGATGGCACAGTCAAGACTGCTGCTGAAATTGCACCAACTTGGAAAGAATGGGGAATTACTCCAGAAAGTAACATCGACTTTTACTGTGGTACTGGTTGGAGAGCTACGACAGCTTTCTTCATCGCTTATCAAGCTGGATGGCAAAATGTCCACGTCTTTGACGGTGGCTGGTATGCCTGGGATAAAGCCCACAAGAAGAATCCTTCTAAATACCAAGTACAAGTTGGAGACCCACGTTCCAAGAACGTAAAGATCTTAAAGTAATAACTCATAGTAAACGATAGGGGATGTGGTCAACGTGATGACAAAACTGAGAATTATTTTTAACGGCGCTGTCATTGGTATTTTGTTGGCGACATTGCTGACTAAGCTGAACTGGTGGAATTTCAACCTCTCTGTAGGATGGTTGATTCCTTTAATAATAGTCGGCACATATCTTTTATATATTTATTACGGAAGGCACTTACGTCAAAATTGGGCAATTTTTAGATTCAGTGAGACACTTTGGATAACGATAATTTCATTTACGATTCTATTAGCGGCCTACCATTTGGAGCCGCTAATTGTCGTTCATGGAGCGATCGTTAAAAAAATGTTGTTCCTGACTATGCCTGAAAAGGTGATTGGCCTGATCGTACTGGCAGTATTATTGATTTGGTTGATAGCATTAGGAATTGATGCGAGGATTCATCCCGTTGTAAAAATTGAATCAGGTTCTGAGATCACTAAATTGACTTTGCAGAGCAAGATCAGTCTAGTATTAACGATTTTATTTTTAGTCTTATTAGTAGTCGGTTATTACGTAATTCCCAGTTACCATGATTTTATCAATCGTGTCAGTGTTTTATTGATGAGGATGGATATCAAAGCCCTGCGTGATTACATCAATAGCTTCGGAGCCTGGGGACCTTTGATCTCAGCACTGTTAATGGTTTTTCAGTCTGTTGTAGCTCCGTTGCCGGCATTCGTCTTAACGTTTGCCAATGCCTACTTATATGGCTGGTATTTCGGTGCGGCCTTGTCGTGGGGAAGTTCGATGCTTGGAGCATTATTGTGCTTTTATATCGCTCGAGGGATCGGTCGACCCTTTGCTGAAAAAATCATTACTAAGAATGCGTTGGCAAAAATGGATGGCTTTTTCAACGACTACGGAGATTACACGATAATTATTTTGAGATTATTGCCATTTGTTTCCTTCGATGAAGTTAGCTATGGAGCAGGCTTTACTGATATGAAGGTAGGAAAGTTTTTGATTGCAACTGGAATTGGGCAATTGCCAGCTACGATCGTGTATTCTTTTGTTGGTGGTAGTTTGGATGGCAACAAAACTTTGTTGTTTATCGGAATAATCACATTTATTATTTTGGTAACAGCCTCGTTGTTTGCTCGAAAAGTTATTCAAAAAAAACGTCACAAAGAAAATCTTGTTAAGGGTAAGGAGTAGGACATGAAAAAAGTTATCGCATTTGTGTTATTGATCATTGTTGGCTTTTTCATCTTTTATCAGACTGGTTTGGTCAATGAACTTCATAATGTGCCAGATATGCAGGCTTGGTTTCAAAGTCAAGGCTGGATCGGATATTTCGCATTTATTTTATTATGCATTGTAACAGCTGTTTTCATGTTGCCTGGAGGACTATTAGCAATCGTTGCCGGAATTGCCTATGGAGGATTTATTGGCGGACTGTTGACAGTTATTGGCAGCACTGTCGGTGCAAGTATTTCATTTATCTTGGGACGGACTTTGTTACGTGATGAAGTCAACAAAAAATATGGCGATAAGCCGACTTTCAAAAAAATCATGAAGGGAGTCGACGAAAACGGAATATCGTTTTTGATCTTAACGAGATTAGTTCCGATTTTTCCATATGCGATTCAAAGTTATGCGTATGCTTTGACGCCAATGAAGTTTTGGAGATTTTCACTGATCTCTGGAATCACAATGTTGCCAGCCTGCTTCATCTACGCATATATGGCTTCAGATATATTGACAGAAGGGGTGTCAATGTCATTAACGATTAAATTCACGATTTTTGGCGTGATTTTGTTCTTGTTAACTTATATTCCGAAAAAAATCGGTCAACACAAAAAAATGATTTAAGATGGGGTGCAATTTTGAAGGGGAAAAAGTTTTTAACATTAATTGTTTTAATGTTGCCAGTCTTGCTTTTATTTGGCTGTTCTAACAACCAGAAGAGTCAATCTGAAATGCCAACTAGTTATCAGCAAGCTGAAAAACAGGCTAAGGGAAAGACCGTGACATACTACGGTTTTGGTGGTTCTGATACACAAAATCGTTGGGTCGATGATGTGGTCACGCCAATGATGAAGAAAAAAGGCATCACGGTTAAACGTGTGCCAATGGATATCGATACGATCATCAATAAATTGACCACTGAAAAAGAAGCCAATAAACAAACAGGTAGTATGGATGTTCTTTGGATCAATGGCGAGAACTTTTACAATGCTAAAAAACTTGGCATGCTTGAAAAAATCGATCCATCATTGATTCCTAATATGAAAAAGTACATTTCAAGTTCTGATCCAGATACGAAACGAGATATGAATACACCAATCGATCAACAGGAGATTCCTTATGGAAATGCCCAGTTTGTCTTGATTGGAAGCAATGAGATGTTCAAGGGCAACTATCCGACTTCAGCGGCAAAATTGTTGGATTGGGCTAAAGAAAATCCCGGCAAGTTAACTTATGTCGCACCACCTGACTTTACCGGTAGTGCATTCGTCAGGAATATCATTTATGAAACGGTCGGTTACAAGGCCATCAATGATGCACCTGCAACCAAGGCTGGTGTCTATAAGGTTATTAAGCCAAGCTTAGACTATCTAAATCAGCTTAAACCTTATTTGTGGCAACAGGGTAAGACTTATCCTAAGACCACAGCCCAATTAGATAAAATGTTTGCCGATCATCAAGTAGCGATGGATATGTCGTATAACCAAATGTACGTTGCCACTCAAAAAGCGTCAGGACAATTTACTGATGACGCGCAGACGTTTGTTTTCGACAAGGGAACAATTGGTAACTTTAACTATTTAGCAATTCCAAAGACAGCTCCCGATAAAGCTGCAGCAATTGTATTGATCAATACGATGTTAAGTAAGGAAGCACAAACCAAACGTTTGGATCCTAAATACGGCGCTACAGTTTCACCATATTCTGCCGACAAGATTCCAGCTGATATGACGACTAAATTGAATGATTCAGTCAAAAAGGATCATACGATCCCAACCGATGAACTAGCTAAAAAGCGTTTACCAGAAATCTCTGGTAACAAGATTCCAATTATTGAACAACTGTGGAAGGAGCATGTACTTAATGGTGACTAGAAAGAAAATAATACTATTGTTAATTCCATTTTATTTATTTTTCTTTCTATTTTTCTGCAGTGCCTTGCTCAAATCATTAGTTACTAGTTTTGGATATTATCCAATTTTGAATATGAAACGTTTTACGCTTCATTACTATTTAAGTGCCGTAAGCGACTCAAGCTTTATGATGATTAGCTTACGCACTTTTTTATTTTCCGTATTCAGTGCATTTCTCGCCTGTGCGATCGGACTTATGCTAGCTTTGATCTTTAAAAATAAACTTGCAGATCAAAATGGTATGTTAACTAAAATGATCCAGATACCCGTGATGCTGCCTCATATTTTTGTAATTTTGGCATTATTTCAACTTATTAGTCAGACTGGCGTATTATCAGGGATGTTGACCAATTTAGGATGGTTAAAATCAAGCAACGACTTCCCATTGTTGTTGAATGATCCCTGGCAAATTGGAGTATTGATCACATACCTTTGGAAAGAAATACCTTTTGTCATTGTGTCGTTGTTGCTGATCTTGCGACAGATGAACTCTGATTTTCAAGATGTGGCTAAAAATTTAGGCGCTAACAAGTGGCAGATTTTTTGGCAAATTACTTTGCCCCTGTTGCAACCGGCTTTAATCAATGTTTTCATCATTAATTTCTCATTCAATTTTGGATCTTATGAGGTTCCCTTTTTACTAGGAAACCAACAAAAAGAATTGCTACCTGTCTATATTTATGATTT
Source organism: Companilactobacillus sp. (assembly GCF_022484265.1). NCBI lineage: Bacteria > Bacillati > Bacillota > Bacilli > Lactobacillales > Lactobacillaceae > Companilactobacillus > Companilactobacillus sp. The sequence continues at coordinate 540,837 of NZ_JAKVLR010000001.1, read as the reverse complement.
TTATGTGCAAGGGGACTTTACCAAATTGCCGTTGGTAATGAGTTTGAATATCTTATTATCGCTATTTTCAATTTTGTTTGCAGCTCTGATGCTGAAAATTTCTCGTTCAATGCCTGGTGGACATTTGGGGGGATTAAAATGAGAAAATGGTGGACTAATACGCTAAGTTTGTTGGTAATGATCTTTATTTTGTTGCCAATTTTGACCATCGTTTTGCTTGCAATCGGCAAAGCCTGGATCTATCCAGCCCTGTTGCCGCAAAAAATTGATCTAAGCTATTATTTCAAAATGTTATTCACTAACCAAGAATTGATCAGTTCACTCTTAAATAGCATTTATTTGGCATTTGGAACAATTGTCTTGACGCTTGTAATTGCCTATCCAACTGCAATTGCTCTAGCAAATTATCAATTCGTTTCCAAAAAATTATTGTCTGTTCTCGTTTATTTGCCACTGGTAATTCCTAGTATCGCAATCATTACTAATATCGATTTTATGATGATCAAATTTGGACTCAATGGTAGTTTTATTGGAATTGTGATCGTCCATACGCTATTCTGTCTGCCTTATGCGATCAAGCTGCTTGTTGATAATTTGAGTCTTTACGGCAGTAAATTTTCTGAAGTTAGTCGCAATCTGGGAGCTAGCCGACTCCAAACTTTTTTGCAAGTGACTTTACCGATGAGTAATCAAGGCCTACAAGGGGCAATTTTGATGACCTACATTGTTTCGATGACACAGTATTTATCGACATTACTGATTGGCGACGGAAAATTCTTGACGCTGTCAGTGAGGATGTTTCCATTTACGCAAGTGGGCAGGTATAAGATTGCGGCAGTTTATGCGATCACTTTTATTGTGGTCACGATGATCCCACTATATTTGATTGATAAATTTTTGATCAAAAATACTCAGGAGGTGAACTAAAATGACCTACTATTTGAAGCATTTATATCAAACCAAAGATCAGCAACAGATCTTGACCGATATTAATTTAGAGATTCCTGAAAATAATATTTTGGCCATTTTAGGTCCTTCCGGTGGTGGTAAAACGACTTTATTGAATATTTTGGCTTGTATTGATCGACCGACAAAAGGCCAGTTTATTGCAGATGGACAAACAAATCCCAAGGGTATATTAGTCTTTCAGGACTTTCGGCTATTTCCGCATCTGACAGTGCTGAAAAACATCACCTTTGGATTAAGAGTACAAAAACTACCAAAGGATCAAATCAACCACGAGGCTGAAGAAATCATGGCTGTCATGGGAATCGTTGAATTAAAAGATAAATTTCCAGATCAATTGTCAGGTGGGCAACAGCAACGTGTAGCTTTAGCTCGAGCACTGATCTTAAAACCAAAATTACTATTGATGGATGAACCATTTTCTAGTTTGGACGAAAATCTGCGCTTAGAAATGTTGAATTTCGTGAAACAGCTGCAGAAACAATTTCATTTGACCATCGTTTTTGTCACTCACTATAAGACTGAAGCTTACTTGTTATCCAACCAGATTGCAGTTTTGATCGATGGGAAAATCGAGCAAATTTCGACTCCGAAACAAATAGAGACACATCCCAAGAATTTAGCGGTTGCAAAATTTTTAGGGCAAGCTAATTTTGTTACAGGAAAAATCTCAGGTCGATCATTTGATTCTGATATATACTCTGGACCAATTTCCATCGCAACAGTTGAAAATAATCAACTGTATTTGCCATATTCCAATCTATTGCAAGTTGAGCCAACTGATCATCCTGCCTTTTCAGGAATGGTGGAAGAAGTTTCTTGGATCGGCAACGGCAGTCGAGTGAAACTTTTAGTTAATGATCACGAGTTGGAATTCAATTTTTATACGGATGATCTGACAGTAGGTCAAAATTATTCGTTTTACTTCAAACAGTTACCGGTGGTGTTTTAAATGTGGCTTTCGATAATTATACCGACTTATTATGATGACCTAGCCTTAAAAAACTTACTTGGTCAGTTGGCACAATTCGATTTGGATGATGTTGAAATAATTATTGTCGATGGTCAAGTGCGTGATCATCCTGAGTGGATTCCTAAACGGGTCAATTATTTTTCGATCAAGCACGCTAATCGCGGGATTCAATTGCATTTAGGCGGAGCTCTAGCTTCAGGGCAATATCTTTGGTTTTTGCATGCAGATTCAAAATTTGAGGTCGATCCGATCGTCTGGCTGAAAAAACATGCACCTGAATTAGGTTATTGTCAGTTGCAATTTGATGATCCAGGCAAATTTTTTAAGATCATGTCGTTCGGTTCGAATTTACGAGCTAGTGTTGGAAAATTAGTTTTTGGCGATCAAAGCTTCTTCATTAGTGCTCAAATATATCAACAAGTTGGTGGATTTTCCGAACAGCCACTGATGGAAGATTATGAAATGAGTCGCAGACTTAAACAACTTGGCTTTCAGTTCACCCAATTGCCAATAACAATCATCACTAGTTCTAGAAAGTACCAGCAGGAAGGCCATTTGCGACTTTTTCTGAAGATGCAAGTTTACAAACTGGCGTATGCCCTGGGAATTTCGCCAAAGACACTGATCAAATATTATTATGGGAGAAAAAATGACTAACGATATCAAACAACAGATCATAAATTATTTAGCCAATGAAACATTGCGAGAAAAGTGCAATATGGCTGAGGTAAAAGATGTTTCGTTTCTAGCTCAAGGCGAATATAATCGGAATTTCGTGGTGTCGGATACACGTGATCAAAAATTTGTTTTTCGACTCAATTATGGATCACAAATAAATGTCGTTAAGCAAGCTCGCTATGAGTTCAATGCGCTTAAAATTTTAGAGCCCAGTGGTCGAACACCTAAGCCTTTGTATTTAGACGATTCGAAAGCATATTTTGACCACGATATCTTGATAGAACAATTCCTCCCAGGAGAACCGTTAGTGTATCATCAAGATCTTTCTGAGGCTGCTAAGATTTTTGCGGCGATTCATAATTTAAAATTAACCACTGAAGAAATTCAGTTGCTAAAACAAGAAAATAATATTTGTAGCGACCGTCTTAACGAAGCTAAACGGCTTTTGGAACCTGTACATGGGTCTCAGCAAGTAACTGATGATGCTAAACAAATATTGACTGGGCTATATAAATGGTGCGTCGAGCATGTAGATGATGGATATTTTGCTAAGCAATCCCAGTGCTTAGTTAACACTGAAGTTAATTCAAATAATTTTTTGATCACAGACGATTTTGGATATTTGATCGACTGGGAAAAGCCTGTATATAGCAACTCAGTCCAAGATTTAACACAATTCATGTCACCGACGACAACGCTTTGGCGAACTGAAGAAACATTGTCTGATCAACAAATTGATGGCTTTTTAACCGAATATGCTGACCTGACCGGAAGTTCAAAGAAGCAGCTAGTCGATAATATTTCGCTCTACATGCCATTTTTACTGTTGAGAGCATTGTCATGGTGCGGGATGCTGATTGCAACTTATGATCAAAAGCCAATTCAGAATGAAGAAATATTGCATCGTTGCCAGAAATTTTTGACATTCAAATTTTCAAAACCAGTCTTAGAACAATATGGAGTTCAAATATGAAACCTAATGCTTATATAATTTTTACCAAAATACCTGAAGCAGGATTTGTTAAAACTCGATTGATGCCTGATTATTCGGATCAAGAGGCAGCAACTTTGCAGCAAAGAATGCTTGCTCAGTTGATCAATATTAGCGAGCAAATAGATGATGACTGTCAGGTGTTTTTAACTTACTATGCTCAAGATCATGCGACTGAAAAACAATTTTTAGCCCAGTTGCCTGAACAGATCCAGGTTTTTTCACAAACAGGTGAAACTATTGGGTCAAAAATGAGTATTGCTATCCAAAAAGTTCAGAAATTAGGATTTCAAAAAGTAGTTTTGACAGGCAGCGACATCCCCCAACTCAATGGTGAAATAATCAAGCATGCTTTTGAACAACTTGAGAGTAGTCAGCTAGTGATCGGACCATCATTAGATGGGGGTTACTATTTGTTTGGAACTAATAAGCTCGACCCTGAGCCTTATTTAACGGCCGATATTAGTTGGAGTACTAGCTCGGTCTATGACAGCACCTTAGATTTGATCAAAGGATCTGGCGTGAAGTTCGCGGTAGCTAAAACGTTGGTCGACGTTGATTATTCCAAAGACTTTGATCAAGTTAAAGAATACTTGGAGGCTGAATAATGAAAGTGATCTATGATTGCGATAATACGACCGGAATACCACAAAGAGACGTCGACGATGGATTGACGTTGTTGTATTTGGTTAAAGAACCTCAAGTAGAACTACTTGGAAATACACTGACTTTCGGCAATGGAACTGTCCAGGAAGTTGAACATTGCACTGAAAAAATGGCTGAGTTGTTTCAATTAAATATACCAACGTTTATTGGGCTAGAAAAAAACGTTTCATTTAGATTAGGCAAACCATCGCCCGCTGCCAAATTCATGATCGAAGCTATCAAGAAATATCCTCAACAAATTACGATCTTGGCAACAGGTAGCCAGAACAATTTGGCGGAAGTCGAATTTTTTGAGCCTGGGCTTTTGCAAAAGACAGCTCAAATTGTCATAATGGGTGGAATATTTCAACCGTTAATGATCAATGGGGTTGCTGTCGATGAGTTAAACCTTTCAATTTCCAATGAAGCTGCACAAACAGTTTTAAATAGTCAGGCCAATATTACTTTAGTAAGTGGACAGTACATTTTAGACGGTATCTTGTCTCGAAAAAATATCGATACCGGCTTGGTTACCAAGGATAATCCTGGTGCAAAATGGTTGAAGTCAGTACTTGATGATTGGTTTGACGAAAATATCAAGATGTGGAATTTAGATGGCACTATCAACTGGGATGGGGTAACAGCATTTGCATTCTTACAGCCAGAACAATTTATTTTTAAGGATGTCTACATTGAGCCTACGCCAAAGGACTTAAAGCACGGAATGATCAAGTTGGCAAATCTTCCAAATGGTCATAAAATAAACTTAGTTTATCAGATCAAAGATATGTCAGTATTAAATGAGTTATTGCTACAACGATTGAATAGTTATTTTGAATAGGGGACTACTTATGAGTACGGGAAAGAGAATTACTACCATTATTTTGTTTTTATTAGAAATTATTTTTATCTGGTTGCCAACAGAATTGGACAACCTCTATAACACACGTTTAGGATTCATGAGACAAATTTTATTTATGAATGAAGAATATCCAGTTAAGATCGCATTTTGGGTCAGCTTGATTATCGGCTTGATAGGGTTGGTCGTCTTGATCAGATGGGCGATCCAACGAATCCAAATCAAATATTTAGGCCGATACTTAAGGTACTTCTGGTTGTTGATAATTTTAGTGATCTTGATCGTATTTATGGTCACGCCTGCAAATATTGCTAATCCGCTGTATTTGTATGATTTACTGAGCTTTAGCATCGCATTATTGTTACAACTGATCGTAATTTTTTCACTCAGAAATGTTTAGGGGGAAACTTAAATGTCAATTTTTACACGAATCAATAACATTACCACGACCGAACTCGAGCAAAAGTTAAAACAGGATCCGTCAATCAAAATTATCGACGTTCGCGTTCCTGAACGATATCAAAAAGAACATATTCCAAATGTTCCGAATATTCCTTGGAAACAGATCAAACAGGGTCATTACCAGCCAACTGCTGAAAAAACTTATATCATCTGTCATTCAGGCGTTGATTCACGAAAATCAACTAAGAAGTTGACTGCAAAAGGTTATGATGTGGTCAACGTTTTGGGTGGGATGTTGGACTGGCACGGTCCGGTAACTTCTGAAAAATAGCAAACAAAAAGGTTTGAAAGTCATTGGCTTTCAAACCTTTTTTAGTAGTCATTAGAATTTATTGGGAGCCAAAAAGCATGTTCAGTAGATTGGAAGTGAATCTCAAATTCATGTTCTCCCAATTCTTCGCCATCCATCTGTCCTTGTTCGGGAAGATGATCCAGAATAGTGAATTCTGGTTCTTGAATATACCAGACGTTTTCATCATCTAAGTGGGAACCATCAGTCAAAAGCTTGGTGAACAATTTGATGAAAGTTTTGCCCGTAATCTTGTTGACGACAACTAGGTCGAGTCGATGATCAAAAGGCTGTGCTTTAGGGTCAATGGCAATACCACCGCCAAAGTAGGGATGATTGGTTGCTGTGACAATATAGGCATTTTCAAAATGTTTTTTCTTGTCGCCGTATATCACATCGATTGGAAAACCACTTTGCAGTTTAATAACTTTTATCAAGCTAGAAACATAGGCGAGCGTACCCAATTTTAAAGTATTCAAAATATCTTTGCGTTTGGAATGGTTAGTGTAATAAACCGCACTAGCGTCAAAGCCCATACCTATGTTGTTGACAAAGTACTTGGTTTTATCGTTTTTGAGATTGGTGGCTTTTGCGACATCGATCATGACCGGTTCATTCATGGCCAAGATTTTTTGCAGCAAGACCAATGGCTTTTGCTTTTTAATTTTGATGCCACGACTGAAGTCATTACCAGAACCGCTAGGAATATACGCTAAGGGTGTTTCTGGTCGACTAGAGATTTTAACGCCGTTTAGCGATTGATTCAAAGTACCATCGCCACCGATAACTAATATCCGTTCGGTGTCATTCAAATTATCTGCCAGTTCTTTAGCTATTCTGACACCATCTCCATCGCTTTTAGTTGAATGCAATTCAAATGGTATTTGATTTTTTTCTAGAAATTTTGCAATTAATTTCCAGGTGCTTTTTGATTGGCCGTTGCCGGCACGTTTGTTAAAGATTACTTCCAATTTTGTGATTTTGGACATGAGTGGTAGGACCCCTTATACATAAAAAAGCAGATCAATTGATCTGCTTAGATTGAAGTTGAAATTAACATTGGTAAGATAACAGGATTTCTAGCTGTACGTTTGTACAAGAAGTCTTGTAATCCATCAATAATAATACGTTTCAAATGAGCTTCAGTAACTTTAGTGTCTTCATCGTCAAATGAATTCTTGATCAAGTGGAAGACACGTTTTTGTGCTTGATTGATCAACTCGCCTGATTCTCGCATGTAGACAAATCCACGAGACAAGATATCTGGACCAGCAAGGACGATATGTTTCTTGTAGTCGATAGTTGCAACTACAACGACCATACCTTCCTCTGAAAGCAATTGGCGGTCATGGATAACAACGTTTCCAATATCGCCAACCCCTTTACCATCGACGTAAACGTCGCCAGCAGGGAAGTGACCAGCTCGTCTAGCAGTGTCTTTAGTTAAAGCTAATACGTCACCATTTTCCATGATGAAGGTATTATCCTCTGGGACGCCGCATAGCTGAGCTAATTCAGTATGGATCTTGAGCATACGATACTCACCATGAATTGGCATGAAAAATTTAGGCTTCATTAATCTGAGCATTAATTCTTGTTCAGTTTGGCCACCGTGACCTGAAGCATGGATATTGTTAACTTTACCATGGATCACTTCTGCACCAGCCTCTGAAAGTTGGTTGATCAAATGGTTAACGCTGATCGTGTTACCTGGGATAGGGTTACTTGAGAAAATAACTGTATCACCAGGTTGAATACTGATCTGACGGTGAGTACCATTGGCAATTCTGGAAAGAGCTGCAAGTGGTTCACCCTGAGAACCTGTACACAAGATCAAAGTTTCATTTGCTGGAGTGTGATTAAGCTCATGTGGATCCATGATCATTTCATCAGGGATATTCAAATAGCCTAGTTCACGTCCATTTTCAATTGCTTGTTCCATACTTCGACCAAAGACTGCAATCTTACGGTTTTGTTGGATCGCAGCATCGACAGCTTGAGAAACACGGTAAATATTTGAAGCAAAGGTAGCAAAGATGATACGACCTTGGATCGTTTCAAAAATTTGGTGAATGGTCAAACCAACTGATCTTTCTGATTTAGAAAAAGTTGGAATTTCGGCATTGGTACTATCTGACATCAAAAGCAAGACGCCTTCTTGTCCAAGTGCTGCCATTTTTTGAAGATTAGGTGCTGGCAAACCAGCAACAGGTGTTAAATCAAATTTGAAATCTCCGGTTTCAACGATGATTCCTTCAGGTGTATGGACCGCAACACCTAACGTATCAGGGATAGAGTGGGTAGTTCTGAAGAATGAAACGCTTGTTTTTGGAAATTTGATCACTGAGTCTTCACTCAAAACATTTAGCTTTGTTGATTGTAACAAGCCATGTTCTTCCAATTTACCTTTGATCAAGGCACATGCTAATGGGCCTGCATAAACTGGAATGTTTGGTAACTTTTGTAGTAAGTAGGGGATTCCACCAATGTGGTCTTCGTGACCATGAGTGATGAAAAGTCCCTTAATTTTATCTTGATGTTCCACTAGGTAACTGTAGTCAGAAATGACATAATCAATTCCTAATAGTTCATCTTCAGGGAATTTGATACCAGCATCGATGATGATCAACTCATCTTGGTATTCAACTCCGTACATGTTTTTACCGATTTCGCCAAGGCCCCCAATGGCAAAAACGGAAACTTCATTATTTTTTACGTTTAGAGTCATTAATTAAAACTCCGTTAGTTTAAAATTAGGACTCTTTTGTTCGTATTCAAGATGTGCTTCATCTAACTCTTGAATCAATTCGATATCATAATTTGTATTTTTTTCAACTGCTTCACGTACATCGATACTTGATTCTGCATCCATGTAAAGTGAATGTGTGTATTCACGACGGGGGTTATCTTGTTTAGTTTCTTGATATAAAACTTTATAAATCACTATAATTTCTCCTTTTATGTCATTTAAATAAAGTGACAAACCGCTCTATTTAAGCATTCTTCAGTCCATTTGGTTGAATAATCAACAAGTAACATAATTTTAACATATCTACATATGTAAGTATACTTTATCGACTGGTCTAAATGTCGCGATTATTGGATGACAACTGTACTTGGATCAAGTTCGAAAGGAGTCTTCTTGTTGATCTTGTCGTAGTAAAGGTGGCCATTTAAATGGTCGATCTCGTGTTGACAAACAATAGCAGGATAATCTCTAACGCGAAGAGTTTGTGAGTTTCCATCAAAATCATCGTATTTGATAGTAATGCGGTCAGATCTAGGTACAAATCCAGGGACGTCTTTATCAACAGATAAGCATCCTTCACCTTGTTCTAGAGCAGCATTTTGAACAGAATTTCTAACAATGACTGGGTTGATCAAAGTGATCTTTAGCAATGGCTTGTCAGGATCTTCTTCATTTGGAACTAAAACTGATGCCATCATTTTTGATACGCCAACTTGTGGTGCGGCTAAACCGACACCAGCACGAAGTTGGTGCTTTTCTGCGAATTCTTCATTTTGACTATTTACTAAGTATTCCATCATGTCAGCTGCAAGCTTCTTATCTTCGTCGCTGAGAGGGAATTTCACGTCTTGACTTACTTTTCTTAATACGGGATCGCCATCACGGACGATGTCTTTCATTAAATACATATTTGCCTCCTAAAAAAATCTTTAGTTAATCAGTAACTACATTATAAAGTAGTTTGCCAATTTTTTTACTAAATAAATATTATTTATTCAAGAATATTCTAGTTCCTAAAGTTTGTGAAATATGATAAACTCCTTAGGTGTAGCAAATGTATGCGGTTACATAAATACATATATAAGGAGAGGGATATATGGATGACTCAAAACGTACTAAGGCCAATACCAAAGAGGATGTCAAGAAGCCATCAAATGTTCTGATTCAAATCGCCATCTTTGTTGGCGTTTTGTTTGTTTCTAACATTTTATCAATGTTAATGCCGAAATCATTTCCGGTACCAGCACCTGTGTGGGGGTTATTGATCTTATATTTCTTATTGACGACTAAAATCGTCAAGGTTGAGCAAGTTGAAAAAATGTCGACTTTCTTGATCAGTATCATCGGATTCTTGTTCGTGCCTTCTGGTGTGCAACTATATACGCATCTGAACATCATCAAAGAGGATGGAGTTATGTTGATCATTGCGATTATCATTTCTACGATTGTATTACTGGTAGTGATTTCATATACTGCAAAATTCTTCATCTTTATTAGTTCTAAATTACGTAATGCACATACTCCGGTGATTACTCGCCAAGTTAAGGAGGGAAATGATGCAAATAATTAATAATTCATTTTTCGGGATTTTTGTCTCGGTCGTTGTTTATTTGATCGGAGTTTTCCTGTTTAGAAAATCGAAGGGCTTTTTTTTGTTTCAACCACTTTTTGTAGGGATGGTCCTAGGTATCTTCACCTTATGGACAATCCAACATTTGACCGGTGCTTCACCGGAAACAGTTTACAACGCATATTGGAAGGGTGGAAATAACAATTTTATTGGTGCTAACTTCCTATTTTGGATGTTAGGTCCAGCTACGATTGCATTTGCTGTTCCACTTTATAAACGAAATGATCTGGTCAAAAAATACTGGGTCGAAATCTTATTGGCATTGATAGTCGGATTGTTTATTTCACTATCGATCATTTATGTGATCACTAAAGCACTCGGATTATCTAATACAGAAATCAGTTCGCTATTGCCAACTGCAGCAACCACTGCGATTGCCATGCCATTAGCACAAGGTATTGGTGGAGAACCAGCAATTACTGCGATGACCTGTATTTTAAATGCAGTGATCATCTTGGCAATTGGGGATCAATTAGTTCGTTGGTTCAGACTTGATAAGGATCCAATCGGTGTTGGACTTGGTTTAGGTACCTCAGGTAAAACTGTTGGTTCAGCTAAAGCAGTTCAGCTTGGATCGATCCAAGGAGCTATGGCTTCCATCTCGTTGGTTGTCATTGGTGTAGTAACAGATTTAGTTGTACCAATATTTGCCAAATGGGTTGGTTTAGTTTAATTAACCTACTATTATGAAAGTGTATTCAAAAATAATTGATTTTATGGAGGAACTAAGTATGAAACTCATTGACTATGGTGTTAGAGAAGACGAAAGACCATATATTGAACAATGGTCAAAGGAAAATAATATTGAAGTTAAGATCGTCTCAGATTTATTGAATCCAGAAACAATTGAACAAGCAAATGGATACGATGGCGTTGTCGCTTATCAGCAATTGCCATATGATCCTGCTATTTTTGACAAGATGAACGAATACGGTATCCATGTACTTTCATTAAGAAACGTTGGTGTTGATAATGTTCCTTTTGATGCTTTAAAGAAAAACGACATTAAATTAACGAACGTTCCAAGCTATTCTCCAACTGCAATTGCTGAATATTCAGTGACTGGTCTAATGATCTTGTTGAGAAGTATGAAATCAATGATCAGAAAAGTTGATAAGCATAACTTTTTATGGGCACCGGATATTGGTCGCGAATTGAACGAACTAACTGTCGGTGTCGCTGGTACAGGACGTATTGGACGTGCTGCAATTAAAATTTATCAAGGGTTCGGCGCAAAAGTCATTGCTTTTGATAAATATCGCAATCCAGATATTGAAAAACAAGGACTATACGTTGATACATTAGATGAATTATTGAAAAATTCAGACGTCGTAACTTTGCATTTACCAAGTCTTGGCAAGGGCAATACTGTGATCAATAAAAACACTATTGCTGAGATGAAAGATCATGCCATTGTCGTAAATACCGGTCGTGGCGACTTGATCAACACGCAAGATCTGTACGATGCAGTTGTTTCAGAAAAGCTTTATGGAGCAGTTCTTGATGTTTATGAAAATGAAGTTGGGATTTTCAACTCCGATCGCAGCAATGAGAAACTTGAAGACCAATTATTATCTAACATGATCGATAATCCAAGAATTATTGTTTCTCCACATATTGCTTTTTATACAACCACTGCCGTAAAAAATATGGCAACGATCTCCCTAAATTCAATGGTTGACGAATTGAAGAATGGTACATCAAATAACGAAATTGACATAAATTAAATATTGAAAATTTGTTACAGAAAAATTCTTGTGTTTTCTTGTAAGAATGATAAACTAAAGATATTGAAAACCCTTACAGTTTTGCTGTGAGTGTTTTAGCTTTTTATGGAAGGAATGTGAATAATGGCAAATAAATCAGTTGTTGATTTTGAAGCAATTAAGAAAGACTTGGCAGATTTACCTAAGCCAATCCAAGTTTTGGATGAAAACTCCAAGGTGGTGGATCAAGAGACATTTGATTCATTCTCTGACGATGACTTAGTTGAATTTATGAAAAAGATGGTTTGGGAACGTGCATTGCACGAACAAACTATGAATTTCTCTCGTCAAGGACGGATGGGATTTTATGCTCCTACCGAAGGTGAGGAAGCATCAGAAATGGGTACTGTTTTAGCAATGAAGAAACAAGATTACCTACTTCCTGCATATCGTGATATTCCACAACTCATTCAACATGGTGCTACAGTAACTGAAGCTTACTTGTGGTCAAGAGGACATGTTTTGGGTAACGAATATGAAGCTAATGCAATGATGCCACAAATCATTATCGGTGCTGCATACGATGAAGCAGCCGGTGTTGGTTTAGGAATCAAGAAGAACAAGGAAGAAGACAAGATTGCCTTCACTTATACAGGTGATGGTGGTACTTCCCAAGGTGATAGTTATGAAGGTATGAACTTTGCCGGTGCTTTCCAAACACCAACATTGTTCATCGTTCAAAACAACGGTTTCGCTATCTCTACACCAAGAGCTAAACAAACTGCTGCTCCATCATTAGCACAAAAAGCTGTTGCTGCTGGTATTCCAAGTGTTCAAGTAGATGGTATGGATATCTTGGCTTGCTACACAGTTGCTAAAGCAGCTCGTGATTACATCACAGCCGGAAATGGTCCTGTAATGATCGAAACACTTACATATCGTTACGGTGCTCACTCAAGTGCTGGTGATGATCCTAAACGTTACAGAACTGAAGAAGAAGTTAAACCTTGGCATGAAAAAGATCCACTCATTCGTTTGAGAAAGGTACTTGAAGACAAGGGACTATGGTCAGATGAACAAGAAGACAAACTTGTTGAAGAATATAAATCTTCATTCAAGGATGCTATCAAAGAAGCCGATGAAGCTCCTAAGGATAAAGTATCTGACATGTTGAAACGTACTTTCGAAATTCCAACTCCAGAAATGAGAAAAGAAATCGAAAAATTTGAAGCAAAGGAGTCGAATGAATAATGTCAAAGAAGACTTATATTGCAGCAATCACCGATGCCTTGGATATCTGCTTGGAAGATGATCCAAAAACATTGATCTTTGGTGAAGATGTCGGTAAAAACGGTGGTGTATTTAGAACTACACAAGGATTACAAGACAAATACGGCGAAGACCGTGTCTTTGATACTCCTTTAGCCGAATCAGGAATTTTAGGACTAGCTACAGGACTTGGCGTTCAAGGCTTCCGTCCAATCCCTGAAATCCAATTTATGGGATTCTCATTCGAAGCAATTGACCAAATCGTTGGCCAAGCTGCCAGAATGCGTTTCCGTTTCAATGGTAAACAAACTTCACCTATGACAATCCGTACACCTTATGGTGGTGGTACTCATACTGCTGAAATGCACGCTGATAACTTGGAAAACTTCTTTACAGGAGTTCCAGGACTACGTGTTGTTATGCCAAGTAATCCATACGATGCTAAAGGCTTGTTGATTTCATCAATTGAAAACAATGACCCTGTCCTATTTATGGAAAACTTGAAGCTATATCGTTCAATGAAGGATGATATTCCTGATGGCAAGTACACAGTTCCTTTAGACAAAGCTAATGTTGTTCAAGAAGGTACTGATCTTACAATCGTAGCTTACGGTGCTGAAGTTAATGAAGCCAAGAAAGCTGCTGAAAAATTAGCTGAAAACAACGTCTCTGTTGAAATTATTGACTTAAGAACTGTATCACCAATCGATACAGACACAATCTTCAAGTCATTGGAGAAGACTCATAAAGTTGTTATTGTACAAGAAGCTCAAAAAATGGCCGGTGTTGGTGCACAAGTTGCATCAGCTATCTCTGAAGATGCCATTCTTTCTCTTGATGCACCAATTGGTAGAGTTGCTGCTCCAAACAGTGTTTATCCATTCGCCCAAGGTGAAGACTACTGGATCCCTGGTGCTGATGAAATCGTAGAAAAAGCAAACGAAATTTTAAACTACTAATTAATCCGCATGGAAGGGAAGGGTTCTAAAAATGGCCTTTAAATTTAAATTACCTGAATTAGGCGAAGGAATGGCCGAAGGTGAAGTTGCTAGCTGGTTAGTCAAAGAAGGAGACCAAGTTAAAGAAGACGATTCTTTAGTTGAAATCCAAAATGATAAATCAGTCGAGGAATTACCTTCTCCAGTTTCTGGTACCGTAAAACAAATCGTTGCACAAGAGGGAGATACTGTTGAAATTGGTGACACATTGATCATCATTGATGATGGTTCTGCTGATACTGGCGATGATGAAGCTCCTGCAGCTAAAGAAGAAGCTGCTCCAGCTGCCGACGAAAAGGCCGCACCCGCAGCCGCCGCAGCACCTGCTGCAGCAGCCCCAGCAGCTGCAACTGGTTCAGCAAATGCTAATTATTTAGCAATGCCATCAGTTCGCCAATATGCTCGTGATAATGGTGTCGACTTATCAACAGTTACACCATCTGGTAAGCATGGACAAATCACAACTGCTGATGTTGACGCTGCCAAGAGTGGTGCTCCAGCAGCTGCCGCACCTGCAGCCGCAGCTGGTTCTGCTGCATCTGCAGCCGAAGCAACACCAATCACACCTTACAAGTCTGCTACACCAGAACTTGAAACACGTGAAAAGATGTCAATGACTAGAAAAGCTATTGCTAAGGCAATGCTTACAAGTAAACATACAGCTCCTCACGTAACAAGTTTCGATGACGTCGAAGTATCTGCTTTGATGGCAAACCGTAAGAAGTACAAGCAAATTGCTGCTGACAAAGATATCCATCTAACATTCCTACCATACATTGTTAAAGCTTTGGTAGCTGTTATGAAGGCATATCCAGAATTGAATGCATCAATCGATGATTCAACTGATGAAATTGTCTACAAGCATTATTACAATGTTGGTATTGCAACAAATACTGAACATGGACTATACGTTCCTAATGTTAAGAACGTTGATTCTAAAGGTATGTTTGAAATTGCCAAGGAAATCACAGAAAACTCACAAGCTGCTTATGACAACAAGCTAAGCATGGACAAGATGTCTGGCGGATCTATCACAATCAGTAATGTTGGTTCAATCGGTGGTGGCTGGTTCACACCAGTTATCAACTACCCTGAAGTTGCTATTTTGGGTGTAGGTAAGATTGCTAACGAACCATATGTTGACGAAGAGGGCAACATTCAAGTAGGTAAGATGCTTAAACTTTCACTAAGTTATGATCACAGACTTATTGATGGTGCTTTGGCACAAAATGCATTGAACTTATTGAAGAAACTTCTACATGATCCAGATATGTTGTTAATGGAGGGCTAGTTATAAAATGGCAGAAAATGTAATCGAAAAAGACACAGTTATTATTGGTTCAGGTCCTGGTGGATACGTTGCAGCTATTCGTGCTGCCGAATATGGACAAAGTGTTACAGTCATCGAAAAGTCAGACACTGTAGGTGGAGTTTGTCTTAACGTTGGTTGTGTACCTTCAAAAGCACTGATTGCTGCTGGTAACAGATTAAAGCAAGACCGTGATTCATCAATTTATGGAATCACAACAACTGGTGCAGAAATTGACTTTGCAAAAACACAAGCATGGAAAAAAGAACAAGTTGTTGATCGTATGACAAACGGTGTTCGTATGTTATTGAAGAAGCACAAAGTTGAATTGATCAACGGCGAAGCATACTTAGATAACGACCATCAACTACGTGTTATGGCAAGTGGCCCTCGTCAATTCATGGACAATGGTGGCGGACAAACTATTAAATTCAAGAACTTGATTCTTGCAACTGGTAGTCGTCCCGTTGAAATCAGAGGATTCAAATTCAGCAAGAGAATCATTGATTCTACTGGTGGACTTAACCTTCCAGAAATTCCTAAGGAATTCGTTGTTATCGGTGGTGGATACGTTGGATCAGAATTAGCTGGTGCTTATGCTGACCTCGGTGCACACGTAACAATTCTTGAAGGTACAGGACAAATTATTCCTAACTTTGATAAAGATATGGTATCAATTGTTAAGAAGAATCTTGAATCTAAAGGTGTAACAATCATTACTAATGCCATGGCCAAAAAGGCTGATGAAACAGATAATGACGTTACTGTTACTTATGAAGTAGACGGCAAAGAATCAACAGTTAAAGCAGATTACTGCATGGTTACTGTTGGTCGTCGTCCTAATACAGATAACTTTGGTCTTGAAATGACAAACGTTAAAACTAATGACCGTGGTTTGATCGAAGTTGATGAACAAGGACGTACATCTGTTCCAAACATCTATGCCGTTGGTGATATCGTACCTGGTCCAGCTTTGGCTCACAAAGCATTCTTTGAGGCTAAAGTTGCAGCTGGTGCTATTTCAGGCAAAAACACAGCAAACGACTTCATTGGCGTTCCTGCAGTCTGCTTTACAGACCCAGAATTAGCTAGTGTTGGTCTAAATAAACAACAAGCAAAAGATAAGGGTATTGATGCAGATGTTGCTAAGTTCCCATTTGCAGGTAACGCACGTGCCGTTTCATTGGATGAAGCTGAAGGATTTGTAAGATTGGTTTCAGACAAGAAGACTGGCACACTTATCGGAGGCGAAATCGTTGGACCTGGTGCATCAGAATTGATTTCTGAATTAAGCTTAGCAGTTAACTGTCAACTTAATGTTGAAGATATTGCTTTGACAATTCACCCACATCCAACATTAGGCGAACCTGTTCAAGAAGCTGCAGATATCTTGATTGGTTATCCTACACATATTTAATTACTAAAAAGCGATGCAATTGCATCGCTTTTTTTGTATAGTTAAGAGGTAAACGAATGGAGGACTTTGACAATGCGAGACAATTATAGCTATCCTCTCGATGAAGAGTGGTCAAACTCAGATATCGTCGGTGTCATGGCACTTTACAATGCCGTCGAGAAAGCTTATGAGTCAGGTATCAAGCGAGAAGACTTTTTGCAAAAGTACCGTGAATTTTGTCAGATCGTACCCATGAAAATGGAACAAAGACGACTCGATAAAGAATTTCAAGTTGAGTCAGGATATTCGATCTATCAAGTATTTAAGCAATGTCAATCAACGCCAAGCAACGGGAAAGTAAGGCTTCATTATGAAGGAAAAAAGTCAAGAAATAGATAGATTCTTAGTCGATCTTTTAACTAGGGTGGGTGAAGACCTACGTAAAGACGTTACAAAACATAAGCAAGTTGATACTAAATCAGGTCCAAACGATCTAGTCACAAATTTTGATAAATCCACGGAAAAGATGATTGTTACCACCATCAAAAAACAGTATCCAAACGCCACGATAGTTAGCGAAGAGGGTTTTGGAGATGACGTGAAATCAATGGATGGATTGGTCTTTTTTGTCGACCCGATCGATGGGACGATGAATTTTGTGAAATGTCATGAAAGTTTTGCATCTATGATCGGGGTTTATTTAGATGGTAAGCCATTTGTTGGTGCCATCATTGACGTTATGCAGAAAAAGATTTTTCACGGTGGTCCAGAGATTGGCGTTTTCCAAAACGGCAAGAAGCTGAGCCAGCCTGACGATATCGAACTCAAAGATGGTTTGGTAGTTATCAGTGGACCAATGGTATTGAAAAATTATTTAAACACTCAAGAAGTCGTCCACAAGAGCAGTGGCTTGCGGGTATTAGGTTGTGCCGGAGTGGTCTTTAAACACGTCATGACGGGCAAAGAGGTCCTATATATGTCATATTTAAGACCTTGGGATCTAGCTGCCGGAAGAGTTCTTTGTGAGACCTTGGGATTAAAGGTGGTTGGAGTTGACGGAGAGCCTGTTAATATGCTAAAATCACAAGTCGTAATAGCTGGTACTCAGAAAGTTGTTTCTGAAGTACTTCAGACAGTTAAAAACTCAAACTAAGCTGTGAACTACTATCACAGTTTTTTTATTGCCAGTGAACAAATCACTGATGTTATATGGAAGGAAGAAGTAATTTGACTAAAATAAGAGAAGATATTAGAAATATTGCTATTATCGCCCACGTTGACCACGGTAAAACTACTTTAGTTAACGAAATGCTAAAGCAATCAGACACATTAGGAGAACACTATCAAATCCAAGATCGTGCTCTTGATTCAAACGCAATTGAAAGAGAACGTGGTATCACAATCCTTTCCAAAAACACAGCGGTTGACTATGATGGCAAGAAGATCAATATTTTGGATACACCAGGACACGCGGACTTCGGTGGTGAAGTTGAGCGTATCATGAAGATGGTTGATGGTGTATTGCTAGTTGTTGATGCTTATGAAGGAACAATGCCACAAACACGTTTTGTTCTTAAAAAGGCTCTTGAACAACATTTGACACCAATCGTTGTTATTAACAAGGTCGATAGACCAGGTGCTCGTCCTGAAGAAGTTGTTGACGAAGTTCTTGAATTGTTTATCGAACTTGGCGCAAATGACGACCAACTTGAATTCCCTGTTGTATATGCATCAGCCATCAACGGTACATCAAGTTACTCATCAGATCCTGCAGATCAAAAACACACAATGAATCCATTGTTTGACACAATCATCAAGACAATCCCAGCACCAATCGACAATTCAGACGAACCATTACAATTCCAAGTTGCTTTACTTGATTATAATGACTACGTTGGTCGTATTGGTATCGGACGTATCTTCCGTGGAAAGATTGCGGTAGGTGACAATGTTACAGTTATGAAACTTGACGGTTCAACTAAGAACTTCCGTGTAACTAAGCTATTTGGTTTCATGGGTCTAGATCGTGTTGAGATCAATGAGGCTAAGGCCGGGGACTTAATTGCTGTTTCAGGTATGGAAGATATTTATGTTGGTGAAACTGTTACACCAGTTGACCACCAAGAAGCACTTCCATTGTTACGTATTGATGAACCAACACTTCAAATGACTTTCTTACAAAACAACTCACCATTCGCTGGTCGCGAAGGTACAGAAGTTACTGCTAGAAAGATCGATGACCGTTTAAGAAGACAACTTCATACTGATGTCTCTCTTAAAGTTGAAGATACAGACCAAGCTGGTCAATGGCTAGTTTCAGGTCGTGGTGAACTTCACCTTTCAATTCTTGTTGAAGAAATGCGTCGTGAAGGATTTGAATTACAACTATCACGTCCAGAAGTTATCTACAAGAATATCGATGGCGTAAACTCAGAACCTTATGAGGAAGTTACTATCGATACACCTGACCAATACGTTGGTTCAGTTATTGACGCAATGTCACAACGTAAGGGTGACATGGCTAACATGGAAAGTACTGGTAACAACCAAACTCGTTTGGTATTCTCAGCTCCATCACGTGGTTTGATCGGATTCTCAACAGAATTCCTTTCAATGACTGGTGGTTACGGAATTTTGAACCATACTTTCTCAGAATACAAGCCTGTTGTTAAGAACTGGGAACCAGGTAGAAGAACTGGTGCTTTGGTTTCAATCAACCAAGGTCCATCAACTACTTATTCACTTCAATCAGTTGAAGATCGTGGTACATTATTTATCGGTGCCGGTGTTGACGTATATGAAGGTATGATCGTTGGTGAAAGTAGCCGTGATCAAGATATCGCTGTTACAGTTACTAAAGGTAAGAACCTTACTAATACTCGTGCTTCTGGTAAAGACCACGCTGCTGCTATCAAGACTCCTAAAGATATGTCTCTTGAACAATCAATTGAATTCTTGAACGAAGATGAACTTTGTGAAGTAACACCTACAAGTGTCCGTCTACGTAAGAAAATCCTTGATACAAACGAACGTAAGAAGTATGACAAGCAACGTAAAATGTCTAAAAAAGCTTAATTAGCAATTAGAAGTTGAGACAAATGTCTCAACTTCTTTTTTTTATCCAACTGACTTGTAGTAAGGTTAAATTGTTTGGTGGTATAATCTTATTATTAGATTTCAGGAGTTTAGATGTGAAAAAATTAAATGCGAAATTGATCGATTTTTGGATCGTGATACCATACATCCTGTTATTAGGGATTGGCGTGGTAATGGTTTATTCCGCCAGTTTTTATAACAATATGATGGTTGGTGGAAGTACAACACAATATTTAGTTAAACAGGCAATTTTTGCAGTTATCGGGATGGTACTTTGTTTTTTAGGGTATATGTTGAAAACTAGCATCTTAAAAAGTCGTGGTGTCATTACGATTTTAGCCGGAATAACGATTCCAGTCCTTTTATATTTAGTCTTCAAGGGAATATTGGTTCCTAGCAGTAAAGTTAATGGTGCCTCTGCTTGGGTCAATTTAGGATTGTTTAATTATCAACCGCTCGAAATGGCGAAGGTTTTCTTCGTCATGTACTTAGCCTTAGTATTGTCTAACAAGCGTAAGGTATTGATGGACGTCACGTTTAAGGAAATGTTGCGGACTAACGTTCAACAAATAGTAATTTTAGGAGGAACCATCTTTTTAGTTCTTATCCAACCTGATATTGGTGGTGCGATGGTCTTAACCTTGATCAGTATAGTTATGATCTCTGCATCGACCATTCCATCAAAATTGATCATTTCCATGGATGTCTCTTTAGTCGCAGTTGTGGGGATGATCGTCACATTCTTATTCACATTTAAACCTGGTCATTTTGCTCAAAGTTATCAATATCAAAGATTTTTAGCAATGCAAAATCCATTTGCTCTTGAGCGTGGTGCTGGTGCGCAGTTAGTTAACTCATTTTATGCCATCAGTAATGGTGGACTCTTTGGAGTGGGTTTAGGTAATAGTATCCAAAAACGTGGCTATTTGCCTGAACCTCACACTGATTTTATCTTAGCGATAATCAGCGAGGAGTTGGGAGTTGTCGGCGTCGTGATCGTTTTGCTTTTGCTAGCAACAATAGTTCTAAGAATGCTATTAGTTGGGATTCGTTCACAGAACGTCTATACATCATTAGTAATGTATGGCGTGGCAACTATGATGATGACACAGATTTTTCTAAATGTTGGTGGTCTTTTGGGAATCATTCCATTGACAGGTGTTACGCTACCGTTTATTAGCTATGGTGGTTCAAGTATGATGATTCTCTCGCTAGCATTGGGTATCGTTTTAAATCTTGAAGCAGAAGAAAAATATGATTCTATAAAATTAAGGTGATTCAATGTTCAAAAAAACAGAACGTCAGGCGCTTTACGTCTGGCTGTATTCGATGAAGTGGAAACGTAAATTGCAAAGATTTGGCACGATTTACTACACTTCTCCAAAAATGAAATACGTGATGATCTACGTTAATTCAAATAATTTAGCTGAGGTACAAAAAGAACTGCAAACTAAAAAGTACGTCAAGCGCATCTCATTAGCACATCGTAAGGAATTGGACGAACATTTTGAGATGAAAGCAAACAGTAAAGATACTGAGAGTGAGGAAAAATGAAAGTAATTTCAGGTTCGTTTCGTGGTCTAAACTTAAAGCCGGTTCCCGGCAAAAATACTCGCCCAACTTCTGGCAAGGTTAAAGAAGCAATGTTCAGTATGGTCATGCCTTATTTTAATAATGGGGTTGCTTTAGATTTATTTGCCGGAACTGGGTCCCTTGGGATCGAGGCTGTTTCTCGCGGATATAGTCAGGCATATTTAGTTGATAAAGCTTATAAAGCAATTTCAGTGATCAAAGAAAATGTCGAAAAAACGCATAGTTCTGACCAATTTAAGATTCTCAAGATGTCTGCCACAGAAGCAATTGAAAATTTTTCCGAAAATCAAGTTAAATTTGATTTGGTATTCTTAGATCCTCCATACCGAATGAAAATAACTGAAACGTTGATCAAAGATATGATCGATAAAGATCTTTTGGCGAAGGATGCAGTCATAGTTGATGAGACCGACTATGAGGTCGATTTATCGACCATTCCAGAAATCACATTGTTGAAACAAAAAGACTACAAAGATACGAAGGTTGCTTTGTATCATTTTGGAGGAGAATAATGGCTGAAAAAATTGGACTTTATGCAGGTAGTTTTGATCCCATTACTAATGGTCATGTCGATATAATTAGACGGGCTGCTAAGTTATTTGATAAGCTGATAGTTGCTCCAATGACAAACACATCAAAAAGATATCTCTTTAGTTATGCTGAGAAAAAAATCTTTATCGAAGAAGAGACTCAAGATCTTGCTAACGTGATCGTGGTTGATGGAAAAGATCAATTGACGACCGATTTGGCAAAACAATACCATGCAACTTTTTTAGTCCGTTCGATGAGAAATGCTGATGACTTCGGTTATGAATCAGGCGTGTCATCAATTAACAAAGCCTTGGATGATGATATCGAGACTATTTTTTTGATTTCAGACACAAAATACAGTACGATTTCTTCGTCAATGATCAAAGAAGTTGCTAAGTTTAATGGTGACATTACGAAGTTCGTTTCTAAGCATGTCGCACAAGAGTTAACTAAACGGTTGCAGAAGGGAAATTGAACGCTTGAAATTTAATAAATCACGGAACAAATTTATTGGCGGTATTTTTATTGTCATCATTATTATTTTATTTTTCACTTATCCAACTGGATATTATCTAGAAGTTCCTGGTAGCGCTGAATCGACTGCCCAATACGTTAAAGTAGATGGCAAACACGACAAGAAAAAGGGCGATTTGTTGCTGACAACAGTGGGAATACAACCGGCCAGTCCGTTCTTATTGGTAAAGTCGATGGGAAATGATTTTGAAACTGCCTATCCTAAAGATGAGCTAATGGGTAATGAGACTTCTTCCCAGTATTTCCAAGTTCAACAATATTACATGAAATCTGCTACTAATAACGCCATCCAAGCCGCATATACTAAGGCTCATAAACCCTTTAAGCAAGTCTATAAGGGTGTTTACGTCATGGATATCACTGATAATTCTGACTTTAAGAATAAGCTTAAAGTTGGTGATACGATCAATTCGATCAATGGATACAAATTTAAGAGTTCAACTTCTTTTATAAATTACGTTAAGAAGCAAGATAAAAACTCTAAAGTTACCATCAAGTTCGTCCGAGATGGAAAGACTAAAACTGCCACTGGCGGTTTAGTCAAACTCGAGCAAACTAAACGTTACGGCTTAGGAATCACCTTAACTGATGATTCTGTAGCAAAGGGTAATCCGCCAACGACAATTAATGCCGGCGATATCGGTGGACCTTCAGCCGGATTAATGTTTACGCTACAAGTTTATTCACAAGTGGCAAATAAGGACTTGAAGAAGGGCAGAACGATTGCTGGAACTGGCACGATCAGTCCCGACGGTACAGTTGGACCAATTGGCGGTATCGATAAGAAAGTCTTTGCTGCTTCAGCAGAAGGAGCCACGATCTTCTTTGCTCCTGATGATCCTGTTACTAAAGAAATTAAAAAGTATGACCCTCATTACGTTAATAATTATCATTTGGCCAAACAGGCTGCTAAAAAGATCAATACTAAGATGAAGATCGTACCTGTTAAAAAATTGGATGATGCAATTAATTATCTCGAAAAATAAAGAGCTTTTGATACGAAAGTATCAGAAGCTCTTTTTGCGTAATATGGTTTGAGGTGATGAAAATGGAAACAATAATTCAACAAATCAAAGCTAATAAATGGATCATCGGAATTTTAACGCTCTTAATTATCGGGTACTTTTTTGTTCACCGTTCTGAACAAAAATCGGTAGTCGATACGGGACAAAAGGTTGAACAAGTTGCGAAAGCAAAGCCCCAAAAAGCTGAACACCAAAAAAGTCCAAAAAGATTTACTGTCGATATTCAAGGTGAAGTCAAACATCCAGGCGTTTATCGGATGGAAAAAGATTCAATTGTTCAGGATGTGATTAAGACATCTGGTGGTTTGAACGATAATGCCGATATCAGACAGCTCAATCAGGCACAAAAAGTGGCAGACGAGATGAAGATATACATCCCAGCTCAAGGAGAGACAGTTCAAAATCAAAATAATCCAGCTGGAACTACAGCTACTAAAAATCAAAAGGTCAATATTAACTCCGCAAAAGTTGAAGATTTCAAAGATGTGAGGGGTGTTGGTCCGAAAAAAGCAGAAAAGATCATTGAGTATCGTGATAAGAATGGTCGATATCAGTCGCTAGATGATCTAAGCAAGGTTGGTGGAATTGGCAAGAAAACAATTGATTCTTGGCGAGATCAGTTGGTTGTATAATGCGTAATTTTTGGATATTTCCAGCTGTATCAGCTGGTATATTGTCGGCGTGTTTTTTTAGTTCACCAAGATATTTGATGATAGGTGCTTGGATATTGGCATTGATTCGAATTTTGTTTTTAAAGCGGAACAAAGTTTTAAAGACAGTGATTGTTTTTTCAATTCTGATGGGTACTTATTTTGCGTTCGTTCTCCATCAACAGATGGCCTCTCATTTGATTGGCTCAGCTGATTCGGGAGTCATTTTTCCGGATGAGATCAAAATTAATGGGGATCAATTATCTGGAGTCATTAAGTTACCAGATCAGAAGGCCAGATTCAATTACCAGTTAAAGAGTCAAACCGAAAAGAAAAGTTGGGATGATCTAAGGTCACCAGTTTTGATTGAATTTAAAGCTAGTCGTCAGCAAGGTATTCCTGGTCCGAGAAATCCTGGCGAATTCGATTTTAAACAATATGAAAATCATCAAAATATTTTCCAATCATTTACCATTGATAGGATTGACCGATCTATGCAATATATTCCCAATAGTTTTTTTGATAGCATCCATTTATATCGAGTCAATTTTTTAAACTATCTATCACAGTTGCCTCATTGGATGAAGATTCAAGCGCAAGGACTTTTAGCAGGTTACTCTGGACCAGACAGTCGAAATTTATTCGATGTTTTAAGCGTGCTTGGAGTGATCCACTTGTTCAGTTTGTCGGGATTGCACATCTTTTTGCTGATTTTTATTATTCAAAAGACCTGTTCATTTCTCAGAATCAACAAAGAATTAGTTGATTGGACATTATTGTTGATCCTGCCGATTTTCGGAATATTCGTGGGCTTAAAAACTGGAATCATGCGGGCGATAGTTTTAGCGATGATGTTGATTGTCGTAGACAAGTTTAAAATTGATCTTAGTCGACTTGATCTGTTTGGAATCACTATCTTGATTTGTCTATTGCTAGATCCGTTTGCGTTAATCGAGATGGGTGGTCAACTTAGCTTTGTTTTGTCTGGGGCGTTGTTATATTTGAATGAGCAAGGATATTTAATGACTAGTTTGAAGATGAATCTTTTGAGCCTGCCAATCATTTGCTTTTATACCTTTCAATTCAGCATTTGGATCTGGTTAATGAACATAATTTTTGTACCGATATTTACTTATCTAATTTTACCAAGTGCAATTTTGAGTGCTATTTTCCCCAATTCATTGAGAGGTTGCTGGATCCAGTTGAACAATTTTTTTGAACTGTTGTATTCAAGTATGTCTAAATTATCCGATTCAAAATTCTCTACGATTGTCGTTGGGCAAATACCGATTTTAATAACGGTAGCTTTAGTTTTATTAGGGTTGTTGCAGTTAAACCGTAAAAGAATTGTTAACATATACTTCAAATATTATTTAGCATTATTTTTTTTAGGAATAATTTATTTGAAGTTTCCGATATTTGGGATGGTTTCGATCATCGATGTTGGGCAAGGGGATAGCATATTAGTGACGACTCCATTTGTTCGAAAGTCGATCCTGATCGATACCGGCGGGAAATTAAAATTCCCATCGCCAGACTGGAAGAAACATGATTCTAAAAATCAAGTTGAACTCTCAACCATTCCATATTTGAAATCTCGGGGGATATCCAAACTGGATCAAGTGTTTTTATCTCATAAAGATGTTGATCATATTGGTAATTTAGATACATTACTGACTAAATTTCCCGTTGGACAGGTGAATTTTGGAATTGGTTTAGATCAAAATCAGCGGATCAAATCAATTATTCATAATCATCCAGATGTTAAGTTTTCCAGTCATCGAAGGGGAGAAAACTTTTTTGTAGGTGGAAGTAAATGGCAAGTATTGTGGCCTGATCACAAAGCCATGGGAGAAAACGGCGATTCATTGACGCTATTAGCTGACCTCGGTGGGAAAAAATGGTTGTTTACCGGAGACCTGGATATAGAAAATGAACATAAGATTCTATCGCTGCAACATTTTCATGTTGATTTTTTAAAAGCTGGCCATCATGGTTCAAAGACTGCCACTAGCGATGAACTGCTGAAGATTACTGATCCAAGTCTGGCATTGATCTCTGCTGGGGTGAATAATCGTTACGGTCATCCTAATAAAGAAACAATCGATCGTCTGGACCACCATCATGTGCCGCATCTTAATACCGCTGGTTATGGTATGATATCTTGGTATTACTTTCCAATTAGCCAAATATCTGGCGTAAGAACTTATTTAAGGGTGAAATAATTGAAACTTAACGAATTGAAGAAAAACCTCAATAACCAGCAAGTTGATAATATCTACTTAGTCACGGGGCAAGAAACCGCATTTATTAATGATATTCAGACTTCTTTTAAAAAATTATTAACGTCAGAAGAAATCGATATGAACTTCTCCAGTTTTGATCTTGAGGATGTATCGTTAGAGGATATGATTGGCGAAGCTATATCCGCACCATTCTTTGGTGAGAGACGATTAGTATTTGCCGAAAACCCATATTTTTTAACCGGTGAAAAAATCAAACATTCTGTCGAACAAAATCCCGACTTATTGATCGATTACATTCAAAATCCCGCACCAACAACAGTTTTGGTGATTTTTGCAACGTATGAGAAGTTGGACAGCCGTAAAAAAATCACGAAACAGCTTAAAAAGTTGGCAACGCCGGTAGATGCTGGCAAGCTCGATAGTCATTTGTTGGCAAAAACCATCAATCAAGAGTTACGTCAATCTGACTTTTCCATTGAACCACAGGCCTTAGACCTATTGGTGAATAAGACCAAGGGCAGCTATTCACAAGCATTGAATCAATTAGATAAGCTGAAATTATATGCACTTAAGACGAAAAAGATTGATGTTCAAGCGGTAAATGAGTTAGTTCCGCAAAGTTTAGATGATAACGTGTTTGAATTAATGAATCAGATCCTAAATAAAAATATTTTTGAAGCAGAAGAACTTTATCATCAATTCTTATTGCAAAAGATCGATCCAATCTTATTGACTGCAATCTTGACGTCGCAACTACGTTCTTTAATTCAAACAAAGATTTTGAGTCAAAAGGGACTAAGTGAAGCAACGATTGCCAAACAACTAAAGATTCATCCATATCGAGTCAAAATGTCGTTGCAACAATCGCGTCGATTAAAGACTCAGACTTTATCGCAAATGTTCCAGCAAATTGTGGATCTCGACTACCAGGTAAAATCCGGGCAGGGTGATAAAGAATTATTGTTTGATCTGTTTATTGCTAAATTCGCTTAATCATTGTATTCAAAAAGCCGCTATGAGTTAGCGGCTTTTTTGGTGGACTTATTCTATAAGCAGAGAAATCCAACCTAATTTGGTATGCATTAAATTGGATTGTGTGTCTAAGTGATTTAGTTTTTGTTAAAATTCTGGCTTTTTTTCATAGGAATCGCGACGTTCTTCGAAGCGTTGCGTTAAATGAGAGTATACGCTTTAAGCTCTAAGGAAAAAGGAATCGCAACGTTCTTCAAAGCGTTGCGTATAGTTAGAGTACGCGCTTTTAGCGCAAAATAAAATGAATCGCAACGTCCTCACGGAGCGTTGCGTTAAATGAGAGTATACGCATTTAGCGTAACTCTCACTAAATAGGAAAAAAAACAGCCCGCAGGCTGCTTAATGTTTGATTAGTTTACTTTTTTAGAAAGACGTGACTTGTCACGTGCAGCTTTGTTAGCTTTGATCAAGCCTTTTGATTTGGCCATGTCAATTGCGCGTGCAGCTGTTCTGTACATTTCTTCTTTGTTATCACCGTCATTAGCAACAACTGTTTCGAAGTTCTTGATTGCAGAACGCATAGCACTTCTTTGAGCGTTGTTGCGAAGGTTAGCTTTTTCGGCAGTCTTTACACGTTTGATAGCTGATTTAATTTGTGGCATAGGTTTCACCTCCGATTACTTGTTTGTTATAAACACAATACGTGTATTATACCGAAGGTAGAGATTCAATGCAATGAATAGTTATAAAAAAAACTCTACTTGAAAAAAATGACTAAATATAGTAATGTTAATAGCTGTGTTAACCATTGCTCTGTTCAACGAGTCACCAACGTTTTGCATAGTATGGCTAAATTTTATAGGAAAAGGTGAAATGCATGGCTATTTCAAAAGAAAAAAAGAACGAAATCATTAAACAATACGCACGTAAAGAAGGAGACACAGGTTCTCCAGAAGTTCAAGTTGCTGTTTTAACATATGACATCAACGCATTGAACGACCACTTGAAAGTTAACAAGAAAGATCACCATTCATATGTTGGTCTTCTTAAGAAGATTGGTCACCGTCGTAACTTACTTTCATACCTTAGAAATAAGGATGTTCAACGTTACCGTGAATTGATCAAGTCACTTGGCTTACGTCGTTAATATATCGCTTGTTAAAGGAGATTCCGAAAGGAGTCTCCTTTTTTTATTATATTTTTATTGTACTTTACATTGTGATAAAATGTTATTCAGGTATAGCTCAAGTAGTCATCTATTGACTTAAAATAACGCAATTTAATTTGTGATCTATGCTATTTACTATGAAATGAGAGATGAAAAAATGAGTCAAAAAATTAAAATAATGATCCTGAGCGGTGTACGTGAAACAGGTAAGAACATGTATGCTGTTGAGGTTAATGACGAAATTTACATTCTAGATATTGGTCTTCAATATCCAGATAACGATCTATATGGTATCGACGTGGTCGTGCCTGATATGACTTACATTAAGGATAACATCGACAAAGTTGTCGGTATTTTCTTATCCCACGGACATGCTGATGCCATTGGTGCTTTGCCTTATTTAGTCGGTGATTACGATATTCCAGTCTTTGGTGCAAAAATGACAATTGAATTAGCTAAAATCGTTTGTTCAAATGATAAGCGCAGCAAGAAATTCAATAACTTCCATGTAATAGATGAAAAAACAGCGATCGACTTTAATGAAGCAACTGTTTCATTTTTCAAGACAACGCACTCAGTACCTGATTCATTAGGTACTGTGATCAAAACTCAAGAAGGCTCGATCGTATACACTGGCGATTTCAAATTTGATCAAGCAGCGCTTCCACTATATAAAACTGATTTTGGACGCATTGCTGAGATTGGCAGTGACAACGTACTTGCACTTTTGAGTGATTCAGCTAATGCTGAATCACCATTTGAAAATTCAAATGAAACTGACATTTACGATTATATTGTGGATACATTCAGTTATCACGATGGTCGAATCATTGTTGCTCAAGTGGCTTCAAACATCCAACGTATGCAACAAATTCTAGATGCGGCTGATAAAACTAATCGTCGAGTTTATTTATCAGGAATGGATGCTGAGAAGATTCTTAAGACAGCCATGAAACTAGGCTATCTTGAGGTCAAAAACAAAGAATTGATCATCACTAACAAGGAATTAAGCAAGGTCGATAAAAAGGACCTAGTCGTCATTGAAACTGGTAAGATGGGCGAGCCGATCAAGCTACTTCAAAAGATGGCTAATCCTGCAGCTAAAACTAAGTTCAACATTGAAAAAGGCGATTTAGTATTCATTGCTACGACGCCTTCACATTCTTTGGATACGACTTTTGCAAAAACTAGAGATATGATCTATCGGACTGATGCTGAAGTTAAGGCATTAGGCGATGATATGCATCCATCTGGTAATGCAAACAAGACTGATCTTCAACTTATGATCAACTTATTAAAACCCAAGAACGTCATTCCGATTCAGGGTGAATATCGTTTGATGGATGCTCACGCACGTATTGCACATCAAACAGGTATTCCTTATCAAAACATCTTCTTAACTAAAAAAGGCGATGTCTTAAATTACGAAAATGGCCAATTTTATGTTGGTAAGGGAATCGATGCTGGGGATACTATAATCGATGGAATCGGTGTCGGAGATATTGGAAGTATTGTTTTACGTGACCGTGAATTGTTGGCAGATGATGGGGTATTCATCGCTGTAGCAACAATCGACCGTAAGAAGAAAAAAGTAGTTGCAAAGCCTAAGATCACAGCTAGAGGTTTTGTATACATGAGAACTAGTCGTGACTTATTGAGTGAAAGTTCTGACTTGATCGTCAAAGAAATTACTGATTATTTACAAAACAGCAAAGATTTTGACTGGTCAGACTTGAAACAAGGTGTACGTGAAAAGTTAAATCATTTCCTATATGAACAAACTAACCGTCACCCGGTAATCCTTCCAGTTATTATGGAAGTTAACCAAAATAGACATCGTAAGGCCAAAAAATAGACCGCTTAATGCGGTCTTTTATTATAACGAGGTAAATAAATGGACGATTCAGATAATCTAAAGAGGATCTTAGAGCAGGCTGATGACGCATTTGAAAAGGGAAATTGGGAAGATGCGGTCGATTACTATTCACAAGCATATAGCATCAAGCAAACATTTTCGATCAATCAAGGATTAGCAGCAGCTCTGTTAAACCAAAAAAATGCGGATCAGGCTGAATCGGTCATCCTGGATTACTTTAATTATTATTTGAGCGATCCAGAAGCGGCCAAGCTAGCAGTTGATATTGTCGTTGAAAATAATGATTATTTGTTGGCAAATCAGATGATTCATTTTTATGATGAAAATAAGCTATCAACGATCCAAAAGAATTTTGTTGATGAATTCAAGGCACGAGTTAAATTGTCTGAAGAACGGCATAATCGATCATTTAAGCCCAAAATGTCGATTATTACTAAACAGATCAGCACGATCGTGACTATGAATGTAGTGGACCAGATTCAATTGATCCGTAGCTTGCGTGAATTTGACAAAGATAATTATTTGGAATGCGTAAAATTGCTGCTTCAAAATCCACTGTTGCATCCTTTGCTAAAAAGCGAAGTTTTAGAAAATGTTTTCAAGCTCGGCGTTGATGAAGAGTTGAATATTTCATTTTATGGAGAAAATAAAACTTGCAATCCTGCACGTCTAAAGCCGATTATGTCAACGGATGTGTACTTAGCAATGTGCGATGAACTTGAAAAGATTTTGATCGATAGTGAAAACCAAGTGCAGCTTGAAAACCTTCGAAGTGAGCTGTCCCTTTATGCGGCAATGGTTTATCCTTTTGGGTCTGAAATAATAAAAGACCCTTCTCTATGGACAAAAGTATTCCTATTGCGGTATGGTTTATTGGACGAATCACAGGTGGGAGAAAGTTCTGAAAGAACTGACGTTGAGAACTGGATCAAACGATTTGATTCGTTAATTAACTCTTTTCAGCAATAAATAAGAGTTTTTTTCAAAATGGTGTTTACAATTCAAATCGTGCACCGTATAATTCAAAGAGTATATTTTTAGTTGGTGATTTGAGCTGAAATGCCTTTGCTTTCACCTCTGAAAGTAGTATAATTTTTCAGTAAAGAGCCGTCTAAAGAACACTTTCTTTGGATAATCTTATGAAATGAAATTTTAGGAGGATTCTTTGTAATGGCAGAAAAAGAACATTATGAGAGAACTAAGCCCCATGTAAATATTGGGACAATTGGTCACGTTGACCACGGTAAGACAACACTTACAGCCGCAATTACAAAGGTTTTAGCTGACAAAGGTTTAGCTAAAGCTGAGGATTACGCTGATATTGATAAGGCCCCAGAAGAAAAGGAACGTGGGATCACAATCAATACTGCTCACGTTGAGTATGAAACTGAAAAGCGTCACTATGCACATATTGATGCTCCAGGACATGCTGACTACGTTAAGAATATGATCACTGGTGCTGCTCAAATGGATGGTGCTATCCTTGTTGTTGCTGCTACTGATGGTCCTATGCCACAAACACGTGAACATATCTTGCTTGCTCACCAAGTTGGTGTTGAATACATCGTTGTCTTCTTAAACAAGACTGACCTTGTTGATGACCCTGAACTTGTTGACTTAGTTGAGATGGAAGTTCGTGAATTGCTTTCAGAATACGATTACCCAGGGGATGACATTCCTGTAATCCGTGGTTCAGCTTTGAAAGCTCTTGAAGGTGATCCAGAACAAATCAAGAACATCGAAGAACTTCTTGACACAATTGATGAATATATCCCAACACCTAAACGTGAAAACGACAAGCCTTTCTTGATGCCTGTTGAAGATGTATTTACAATTACTGGTCGTGGTACTGTTGCTTCTGGTCGTATCGACCGTGGTGAAGTTAAAGTCGGCGACGAAGTTGAAATCGTTGGTTTGAAGCCAGAAATTGAAAAATCAACTGTTACTGGTCTTGAAATGTTCCGTAAGACATTGGATCTTGGTGAAGCCGGAGATAACGTTGGTGTTCTTCTTCGTGGTATTAACCGTGATCAAATCGAACGTGGACAAGTTCTTGCTAAACCAGGTTCAATCCAAACACATACTAAGTTCAAGGGTGAAGTTTATATCTTGACAAAAGAAGAAGGTGGACGTCATACTCCATTCTTCTCAAACTATCGTCCTCAATTCTACTTCCATACAACTGATGTTACTGGTGTTATTGAATTGCCAGATGGTGTAGAAATGGTTATGCCTGGTGACCAAGTTACTTTTGAAGTTGACTTGATTGCTCCTGTAGCTATTGAAGAAGGTACAAGATTTACTGTTCGTGAAGGTGGACGTACTGTTGGTGCCGGTGTTGTTACAGACATCTTGGACTAATCTGAACTAAACTTGAACGCTTTTAAAAAGTCGAGACTTTGGTCTCGATTTTTTTTTATAAAAAAATATCCAGAAAAACGATTAAATCATACGAAACATTTACAACCGTACGATTTTAAGGTAATATTACAAAGTATGAGATCGTGAAATACCGGAGGGATAAAATGTCTGCTAAGGCTAAATTTACAAAAAAAGAAAAAAATACAGGTGAATTAAAATTTGAAATTGATCAAGACACAATTAAAAAAGGTTTAGATACTGCTTTTAACCGTGTTAAGAAGAACTTGAACGTCCCTGGATTTAGAAAGGGTAGAGTTCCTCGTCAAATCTTTAATCGTATGTACGGCGAAGAAGCACTTTATGAAGATGCTTTGAACGCTGTCTTACCTGATGCTTACCAAAAGGCTGTTGACGACGCTAAAGTTGATCCTGTTGACCAACCACAAATTACTGTTGAATCAATGGAAAAAGACAAGCCATGGGCAATCAGTGCAACAATCACTGTTAAACCAGAAGTTAAACTTGGTGACTACACAGGAATTGCTGTTAAGAAGCAAAAACGCAATGTTCTAAAAGCTGATATCGAAAAGAAGCTTGAAGACATGCAAAAACAACAAGCTGAATTAGTTCTTAAAGATGGTAAAGCCGAAGAAGGCGACACAGTTGTTATCGACTATGTTGGTACTGTTGATGGTAAAGAATTCGATGGTGGTAGTGCACAAAACTACTCACTTGAATTGGGTTCAAACACATTCATCCCTGGCTTTGAGGATGGTTTGATCGGTGCAAGTAAAGGTGACGTTGTTGACGTTAAAGTTACTTTCCCAGAAGACTATCAAGCTAAAGAACTTGCTGGAAAAGACGCAATTTTCAAGACAACTGTTCATGAAATCAAATCTAAAGAACTTCCTAAGTTAGATGACGACTTCGCTAAGGATGTTGACGAAAACGTTGATACACTTGATGACTTGAAGAAGAAACTTCATGACGAAATCAAGGAACAAAAGAAAGAAACTGCTGAAGAAAATATTCAAGAAGAAGCAATCTCAGGCGCTGTAAAGAATGCTACTATTGATGAAATTCCACAAGCAATGATCGACACAGAAGTTAACAACCAAATGAACCAATACTTGGCTAACTTACGTCGTCAAGGAATCGATCCTAAGTTGTACTATCAAATGACAGGTACTACTGAAGACGACCTTAAGAAGCAATTTGCTTCAGATGCTGAAGAACGTGTTAAAACTGACTTGGTTATCGAAGCAATCGTTGCTAAAGAAGGTATCAAACCAACTGAAGACGAAATCAAGAATGAGATCAAGTCATTGGCTGATGAATACAAGATGGACGAAAAGGCTGTTCGTGGTGCTTTGACAGACGATATGCTTGCTCATGATATTGCTGCTAAAAAGGCTATTGAATTGATCGTTGATTCATCTGTTGAAAAATAATTAAAATTATAAGAAGCCAGTAGGCTTCTTATTTTTTTATGGGCTTATTGCTTTACTCTTAACGCCTTCAATGCTAAGCTTTTCAAAGTATTGGAACTACTTAAGGAGAAATGAATATATGTTTGATAGCACAGAAACTACAGGCACAGGTACAATTAGTTGTTCTTTCTGCGGAAAGACTCAAGACCAAGTCAAAAAGATCGTGGCTGGACCTGGTGTATATATCTGTAACGAATGTATCGATCTATGTAAAGAGATCATCGACGAGGAATTAGGCGATGATACTCCATTAGATTTGGAAAACATTCCCACACCTGTTGAAATCAAAAAGATTCTAGACGAATATGTGATTGGACAATATGATGCCAAGCGTGCATTGTCAGTTGCCGTTTACAATCACTACAAACGTATCAACAAAATGGAACATTCCAAAGATGGCGATACGGAATTACAAAAGAGCAATATTGCGCTTATCGGTCCTACAGGATCCGGTAAAACTTTCTTAGCCCAAACTTTGGCTAGAATTTTGAAGGTTCCATTCGCTATTGCTGACGCAACAACTTTGACTGAAGCAGGATATGTCGGTGAGGATGTTGAAAATATCCTCTTAAAACTGTTGCAGAATGCTGACTTTGATGTTGAAAAGGCAGAGCATGGAATCGTCTACATTGATGAAATCGATAAGATTGCTAAGAAGAGCGAGAATGTTTCGATTACTCGTGACGTTTCTGGTGAAGGTGTCCAACAAGCTCTCTTGAAGATTCTTGAAGGAACAGTTGCCAGCGTGCCACCACAGGGTGGAAGAAAACATCCACAGCAAGAATTGATCCAAATCGATACAACTAACATTCTATTCATTGTTGGTGGTGCTTTTGACGGCATTGAAAATATCGTTAAGAATAGATTGGGCGATAAGACAATCGGTTTTGGTGCGGAACAAAAAGAATCAATCGATGAACAAAAGAGTTTGATGCAACAAATTATTCCTGAGGATTTGATGAAGTTTGGTATTATTCCCGAATTCATTGGTCGTATTCCAATCGTCACTGCCTTAGAGAAACTAACAGAAGATGATTTGGTCAACATCCTTACAAAGCCTAAGAATGCCCTTATTAAGCAATATAAGGAACTAATGGATATTGACGGCGTCAAACTAGAATTTACTGACGGTGCCCTAAATGAGATTGCCAAGATGTCAATCGAAAGAAACACTGGTGCCCGTGGACTACGTTCTATTGTTGAAGAAACGATGCTTGATACGATGTATGAAGTACCAGCTAGAGACGATGTAGATACAGTTAAGGTTACTAAAGACGCAGTTAGAAAAGTTAAAAAACCAGAATTGATCTTGAAAGATGGAAAGGTTGCCTAAGGCGACCTTTTTTTATTGCTCTCATGATGATAAAATAATTGCACTGAGGTGAATTATGCAAGTAAATAACGTATCCATGAATTTAAGCGCAGTTAGTTCAAAACAATATCCAGATGAGGGCTATCCGGAGATTGCTCTACTGGGAAGATCAAATGTTGGTAAATCATCATTGATCAATACTTTGATCAATCGGAAAAGTTTTGCGAGAACTTCCAGTACGCCAGGAAAAACGCAGACCTTGAATTTTTATAATATTGAAGATCTATTATATTTAGTCGACGTTCCTGGTTATGGCTTCGCGAAGGTCTCAAAAAAGCAACGCGAAGAATTTGGCGTTATGATCGAAGAATATTTAACGACCAGAAAAGTATTGCGTGGCGTAATCATCCTGGTGGATGGTCGACATGCACCAAGCGACGACGATATTTCAATGTACCAATTTGTCAGTTATTACCATCTGCCAACCTTGATCGTTGCTACTAAAATGGATAAGGTCAAAAAGAATCAGTGGAATAAGACCGTTAGCCAAGTAAATAAGACCATGAATATTAATCAAAAAGATCAATTACAATTATTTAGTGCTGAAACTAAGTCAGGAAAAGACGAAGTTTGGGAATGGATCGAAAATCATATGAAATAAAAACCAGAACATTTAGCTGTTCTGGTTTTTTTGTATTAAAATAGAACTAATTTCATTTTATTTTTGTGTATATATTATTTGAATAACTGATATTTATTAATGGAATATTATTTATATTCTTTTGTTATTTAATGAAATAAAAGCGCATAATGTAGGTGTAATTATCATTTTAGTAACGGAGGGAATATGATGTCAACTTTAGAGGTTAAAGATTTACATGTTTCAGTAACTGATGATGAAAATGGCAAAGGCCAAGAAATTCTAAAAGGTGTAAATCTCAAAATGAGTACCGGTGAGATTCATGCGATCATGGGTCCCAATGGTACTGGTAAATCAACACTATCACAAGCAATTATGGGTAACTCTGCTTATCAAGTCACATCTGGCGATATTTTATTAGACGGGGAAAGTATTTTGGATATGCCAGTTGATGAAAGAGCTCGTAAAGGATTGTTTTTGGCTATGCAATATCCAGCTGAGATCCCTGGAGTTACTAATGTGGAATTCATGCGTGCAGCCATCAATGCCCGCCGCGATGAAGATGACCAAATTCCAGTTATGGAATTCATGAAAAAACTCGATGCTAAACAAGAAATTCTTGATATGACCGATGAAATGTCTGAAAGATATTTGAATGAAGGCTTTTCTGGCGGTGAGAAAAAACGAAACGAAATTTTGCAGCTATTAATGATCGAACCTAAATTTGCAATTTTAGATGAAATCGATTCTGGTCTTGATATTGATGCTTTGAAAGTCGTTTCGCGTGGCGTAAATTCTATGCGTGGCGACAACTTTGGATCACTTATCATTACTCACTATCAAAGATTGTTGAACTATATCGTTCCAGATCAAGTTCATGTCATGATGGATGGTAGAATCGTAGAAAATGGCGGACCTGACCTTGCTAAAAAACTTGAAGATGAGGGATATGCTGGTTTACGTGATGATTTAAATCTAGATGTTAAATTAACGGACGAAATTTAAGGGGGATAATTATGCGACCAAGTATAAAAGAAAATTTTGTCGATGATACGATTGCTTTTTCAAAAAGCCATAATGAACCCCTTTGGTTTCAAAAGATGCGTGAAGAAGCTTTAAATCATTCTGATGAATTGAAACTACCTGTCTATGAAAAGATCAATTATCGTTCATGGCGTTTGGATCATCCTAAGGCTCCGTTTCAAACACCTTCAAACGATAACCAATATGATTTGCCAGAGACTAAGAATTTATTAGTTCAAAATGGCGACCAAACCTTAGTTTCAAAACTTGATCAAAAGCTCATTGACCAAGGCGTGATCTTTACTGATATTTGGACAGCTTTAAAAGACTATCCAGAGTTAGTTCAGAAGTACCTATTGTCGACAGCTTTGAAGCCAACTGAAAATAAACTGATCTCATTAAACCTAGCTTTGATGAACGGTGGTTCTTTCTTGTACGTTCCTAAGAATGTCCAAGTCAAAGATTCTATTCAGGCCATTTACTTGCAAGACAACCATGAGCAAAAAGATTTTGTCCATCATGTTTTAGTAGTTGCTGATGAGGGTAGTGAAGTTACCTATCTAGAAAACTTTTTGAGTCAAGGAACTGATGCTGAAAACATTGCAAATGTTGTCGTTGAGGTCGTTGCCGAAGATAATTCACACGTCCATTTTTCTGCTTTGGACCAATTCGGCGAAAATGTTTCGACTTACCTCAATCGTCATGGTTATGTCGGCAATAATGCTGAATTAGACTGGGCCATTGGCTTTATGAACGATGGTAAAGTTGTTGGCGACTTCGGGACTGATTTACGTGGAGAAGGTTCACACACGGAAGCCAAAGTTGTGGCTATTACTACCGGCGAACAAGTTACTGGAATCGATACTAAGGTAACTAACTACGGTAAGCATTCGATTGGGCACATTTTGCAGCACGGGGTCATCTTGCAATCATCAACATTGACCTTTAATGGTGTTGGTCACATTGTCAAAGGTGCTCGTGGATCTGATGCACAGCAAGAAAGCCGTGTCTTGATGCTATCTAGAACTGCTCGTGGCGATGCTGATCCAATCCTTTTGATCGATGAAAATGATGTCACAGCTGGACATGCTGCTAGTGTCGGACGCGTCAATGAAGATCAAATGTATTACTTAATGAGTCGTGGTATTGATGAGGAGACTGCTCAGAGATTGGTAATTCGTGGATTCTTGAGTTCAGTGATCACCGAGATCCCTGAAAAAGAAGTCCGAGTTCGTCTGACTGATATGATCGAGAGGAAACTGATCAATGGACAACAAAAATAATCCTTGGAAAAAGGATTTTCCGATCCTTGATCAAAAGGTCAACGATGAAGGTCTAATCTATCTAGATAACGCAGCCACGACGCAAAAACCTCAGACAGTTATCAACGATATTACGGATTTTTATACTCACGACAATGCCAATGTTCATCGTGGAGTTCACACGTTAGCTGAACGTTCGACTGAGCAATTTGAACAAGCTCGTGAAAAAATTCAACATTTTATCAATGCTGAACATAGCGATGAAATAATTTATACCAAGGGTACGACTGACTCTTTAAATATTATTGCCAGAAGTTACGGTGAAGAAAATATTGAAGAAGGCGATGAGATCGTCATCTCATATTTGGAGCATCACAGTAATCTTGTGCCTTGGCAACAATTAGCAATCAAAAAACATGCAACCTTAAAATACATCGAATTGGATAACGATGGTTTCGTTGATCTTGACGATGCCAAGAAAAAAATCACTGATAAAACCAAGATTGTCTCAATTGCCCATGTTTCCAATGTTTTGGGTGTGATCAATCCAGTTAAGGAAATAGCCAAACTAGCTCATCAGCATGGAGCGGTGATGGTAGTTGATGGTGCCCAGTCGGTACCACACATGCCTGTTGACGTTCAAGATCTTGATTGTGACTTTTTAGCTTTTTCAGGACATAAGATGCTTGGTCCAACTGGAATTGGCGTCTTATACGGTAAGGAAGAACTATTGAATCAAATGTCTCCAGTCGATTCTGGTGGCGAAATGATCAATTTTGTCCATTTGTACGAAACTGATTGGAATGATCTCCCTTGGAAATTTGAAGCTGGAACTCCAAATGTTGGAGGAGCAATCGTGTTGGGACATGCAGTGGACTACTTGAATGAGATCGGCATGGACAAGATCTTTGATTATGAGAAAAAATTAGTTGATTACGTCCTACCCAAGTTGTTGGACATTGATGGATTGACGGTCTACGGACCACATGATCCCAAAAAGCATACTAGCGTTATCTCATTTAATCTTGATGATTTGCATCCACACGACTTG
Organism: Companilactobacillus sp.; assembly: GCF_022484265.1. Taxonomy (NCBI): domain Bacteria; kingdom Bacillati; phylum Bacillota; class Bacilli; order Lactobacillales; family Lactobacillaceae; genus Companilactobacillus; species Companilactobacillus sp. The sequence goes on along the minus strand of NZ_JAKVLR010000001.1, from coordinate 501,087 downwards.
GCTACTGGACTAGATATGGAAGGCGTTGCTGTTAGAGCTGGACATCACTGTGCACAGCCATTGATGAAATACTTGGGCGTGTCAGCAACTGCACGAGCAAGTTTTTATTTTTACAATACATTTGACGATGCCGATACATTAGTTAAAGCAATTATTGCAACAAAGGAGTTCTTCAAAAATGGCACTATCTAAAATGGATAATTTATATCGTCAAGTCATTTTGGACCATTCTGCACATCCGCACCATCACGGAGAATTAAATGATTCAACCAATGAAATTGAATTAAAAAATCCGACTTGCGGAGACGTTCTGCAATTAGACGTCAAAGTAGACGATGGTAAAATTACTGATATTGCCTTCAGTGGCTACGGATGCACGATCAGTCAAGCATCAGCCAGCATGATGACTGATGCGGTCATGAATAAAGATGTTGAAACTGCAGAAAATATGGTCGAAGATTTTTCAAATATGATCTTAGGCGAAGATACTGATACAGATATTTTAGATGATGCGGCAGTCCTAAAGGGCGTTTCACAATTTCCTGCCCGCATCAAATGCGCAACACTAGCCTGGAAAGCGCTGCATAAAGCACTTAATGAAAAATAAAATAATTGCAGGAAGGTGAAATTATGCCAGAAACAGAAAATACTAAGAATAATGAAGAAGCTGTATCGTCTGTTGAAGCCCTCAATCTAGATAAAGATTACGATTTTGGATTTCACGACGATGTTAAGCCTGTATTCTCAACTGGCCGTGGATTAACGGAAGACGTTGTTCGCCAGATCTCCAAAGAAAAGGGCGAGCCTAAGTGGATGTTGGATTTTCGTTTGAAATGCTACGAAACTTATAAACGGATGCCAATGCCTGACTTTGGACCAGACCTTTCAGGCCTTGATCTTAAAAATATGCTCTATTATCAAAAGCCAACTGACAAAACTTACCGTGATTGGGAAGATGTTCCAACTGAGATCAAAGATACATTTGACCGTTTAGGCGTTCCTGAAGCTGAACGTAAATATTTAGCAGGTTCATCTGCTCAATATGAGTCAGAAGTGGTTTACCACAATATGAAAAATGAGTTCGATAAGTTAGGAATTATTTTTACTGACACTGATTCAGCTCTAAAAGAATATCCAGAGCTATTCAAAAAATGGTTCGGAAAACTTGTTCATCCAAATGACAATAAATTTGCGGCGTTGAATGGAGCCGTTTGGTCTGGTGGATCATTTATCTATGTGCCAAAGGGTGTCAAATTGGATATTCCAATTCAGTCCTACTTTAGATTAAATGCTGAAAATACCGGTCAATTTGAACGGACCTTGATTATTGCCGACGAGGGCTCAAGCGTAAATTATGTTGAGGGATGTACTGCACCTAATTACTCGTCAGATAGTTTGCACGCCGCTGTAGTTGAGGTATATGCTCAAAAAGACGCATACGTTCGCTATACAACGATTCAAAACTGGTCGAATAATGTTTACAGTCTTGAGACAAAACGTGCTCAGGCAATGGAAAATGCCACAATGGAGTGGGTCGATGGAAACTTGGGTTCAAAGATCACCATGAAATACCCATCAGTTTATCTTGATGGCGAAGGTGCTCGTGGAACAATGCTGTCAATTGCCGTTGCTGGACATAACGTTGATCAGGATGCTGGAGCCAGAATGATCCACAATGCCAAAAATACTTCTTCGTCAATTGTTTCAAAATCGATCTCAAAAGACGGTGGAGCAGTTGATTATCGTGGAACAGTCAGATTTGGCAGAAATTCTGATGGTTCAAAAGCCCATGTTGAGTGCGATACGATCATCATGGATGAAGAATCTAGTTCAGATACGATTCCTTATAACCAAATTTTGAATGGTAATGTTTCGATGGAGCATGAAGCGAAAGTTTCAAAAGTTTCTGAAGAGCAACTTTACTATCTGATGAGCCGTGGTTTAAGCGAAGCCAAGGCAACAGAAATGATCATCATGGGATTCGTGGAACCATTTACTAAAGAATTACCAATGGAATACGCAGTTGAATTAAACCGTCTGATCTCCTACGAGATGGAAGGAACAGTTGGATAATCAAGAGTCTGATAGGACGTGTTAAGCTCCTGACTATTAACGTAAAAAGGTATCTAATTCGTATTTTTTGAATTAGATACCTTTTCTAGTTTGTGGAGATATGTTTTGATGCACAGTAAGCTACGAGTCAACAGAAATGACAATTATGCGATGTACATCTTTATTTACCGTTATTTTGTTTTCGCAACTTCTTTGGCGATGGCAAAGGCAGCTTTCATCGCAATTGGGATCTCATCACGATAATCAGAACGTACTTGCCACATTTTTGAATCCAAGTTATCCGCAGTCGTAAAAAATGGATAGGCATTGATCTGACGGAATTTTGCCCAAGCAAGGATTGCTGAAGCCTCCATATCGACAAAGGAACAGCCAGCTTGTTTTCTACTTAGAAAGGTATTTTTGGTCTCGCGATAAATTGCATCTGTTGTCCAGGTTTTGCCTTCAATGTAGGGGATGCTTTGGTTGGACAAGGCGCGCTCGATCAAGACTTTAGTCGGATCAGACATTGATATTTCTGGACTAGCCGGTTGATAATGATATGAGGTCCCTTCATCACGAACAGCTCTAGTAGGGATAGCGATTTTGCCAAATCCAATCGTGTTGTCTAAAACTCCACAAGTCCCAAAAGTAATGAACTTTGAAGCGCCCATGATCCGTAGGTCTTCAAACGTGGAAATACATTGTGGCGCTCCAACAGGCGCCATGATCATCCCGATGGTTAAATCTCCCAATTGATATTTATAAACATAATTAGCACCATTTAGAGATTGGGATATTCCAATCGTTTGCAAACCGTTGTCGATGGCAAATTTTTGCATTAATGTTCCGTAAAAAGGGGCAACAATTATTTTTGGAAAATTTGCGATTGGTTGGTTACGTTGATCAGGATGTAAAATTTCTGGACTTTGGTCGTCAAAATCATCGATAAGCATGTTATCACCTGGATTTTTTAAATTAGAATTATTATACAACATTGGAATTTTTTAATTTTCTGACTTGCAAATTTTTACAGCTCTGCTATTATTTTAGACATAAATTGATTTTGATTTTATTTCAAGTAGCAAGATATCTCAGTGTTCAGAGAATTGACGGTTGGTGAAAGTCAAGCAGGATATCATAGCCAAATACGGAATCAAAGTCTCGTGTCCTACGTTACAGGAGTAAAGAGCGAATAGACTATCTATTCGAATTTTGGGTGGTACCGCGCAAAGAGCGTCCCTGCATTATGCAGAGACGCTCTTTTTTTATTCCCGTAGGATAATTTTAGGAGGAATTTTTTAATGAATATTATTGACGAACTTAAATGGCGTGGATTGGTCAATCAAACTTCTGACGAAGAAGGTTTGAAGAAACTGACTGAAAAAGAAGATATTTCGCTTTATTGTGGAATGGATCCAACTGGAGATTCCATGCACATCGGCCACTTGTTGCCATTTATGACTTTGCAAAGATTTGCTAACGATGGAAATCATCCATACATCGTTATCGGTGGAGCCACTGGTTCAATTGGTGACCCAAGTGGTAAAAAGGCTGAACGTCCTATGCAAACAATGGAACAAGTTCAACATAACGTTGATGCTTTGAGTTCACAAGCTCATCGAATTTTTCCAAGCTTTACGATGGTCAACAACTATGATTGGACAGCTCATATCGGAATTCTAGACTTCTTGAGAGATTACGGAAAGTTGTTCAACGTTAACACAATGCTGAATAAGGAAATCGTTTCAAGTCGTTTGGAAACAGGTATCTCATTTACTGAATTCACTTATCAAATTTTACAATCGCTTGATTTCTTAACTCTTTACCGTCAACACAACGTCAAGTTGCAAGTTGGTGGTGGAGACCAATGGGGTAATTTAACAGCTGGATTGGACTTGATCCACAAGGCAGAAGGTCAAGATGCTGAAGTTTATGCTCTAACAATTCCATTGTTGTTAAAAGCTGACGGAACTAAATTTGGTAAAACAGCTGGCGGTGCAGTTTGGTTGGACGCTGAAAAGACTTCGCCATATGAATTCTACCAATTCTGGTTCAACCAAGATGACAAAGACGTGATCAATCTTTTGAAGAAGTTTACGTTCTTGTCAAAAGAAGAGATTGATGATTTGGCTGAAAAAGTTAAAACTCAACCGGAAAAACGTGAAGCACAACGCAAATTAGCTGAAGAAGTAACAACTTTTGTCCACGGAAAAGAAGCATTGCAAGTTGCTCAAAAGATCACTGAAGTCTTATTCTCTGGCGAGATCCAAGAATTGACTACTGAGGAAGTTTCACAAGCCTTTAATGGTGTACCAAGTGCTGAAATTTCTAATGCTGAGATCAATTTAGTCGATCTATTGATCGCCGCAAATGTCGACAAATCAAAACGTCAAGCAAGAGAAGATATTCAAAATGGTGCCATCAGGATCAACGGTGAAAGATTGACTGATACGACATTAAATATTGATCCAAAAACATCTTTTGACGGAAAATATATCGTCATTAGACGTGGTAAGAAGAAGTACTTTTTAGCAATAATCAAATAGATCAAAGAAGATGACAGTTATGAAAAAAGAAAGTCGATTAACATTTTGGGAAAGTTTAATAATCATGCTTGTGATGTTTGGACTTTTGGGAACTATGATGATCAAATTAAAAATGACGCCGCAGATCCCGATCCTTCTAACATTTACTTTGTTGCTGTTTTATGGAAAATTTCGTGGATTCTCGTGGAATGAACTCCAGCAGGGAATTATCGATGGTGTCAAACCAGGTATAATTCCGATGATCATTTTTATCATGATTGGCGTCTTGGTAGCTGCCTGGTTAATGTCAGGAGTGATCCCAACGATCATGGTTTATGGACTTGAATTGTTAAATGCACGTTTCTTTTTATTCACTGTCTTCGTCAGTTGCTGTTTAGTTGGTGTGATCGTAGGTTCATCATTTACAACTATCAGTACCTTAGGAATCGTATTTATGGGTATTGGCCATGTGATGGATATTAATGTGGCTCTGACGGCTGGTTCAATTGTTTCTGGTGCATTATTCGGTAACAATATGTCGCCGCTTTCTGGAACGACTAACTTATCAACTGGTATTGCAGGGGTCGATAATGTTTTTGACCATATCAAGACGATCTCTCATACAGCCTTGCCATCAGCAATCATTGCTGCAATTATCTTTTTGGTTGCTGGTCATACTGGAGCAAATCCCAACATGAGCTCAGTTCATCATATTATCAATGCATTGCAGAGCAATTTTTTTGTATCGCCATGGATGTTGATTCCAATCGCTGTGTTGATCATATGTGCTGTGATGCAAGTTCCAGCTATTCCAACGCTTCTATCAGGTTCGATCGTGGCAATCGTCATGCATATTTTTATTGATCATCCTAGCTTTTCAACTATTAGTAATCAGATCATGCTTGGATACAAACTCAATTCACCTGATAAAAAAATCAACGCCATTGTTTCTGGTGGCGGAGTATCTAGCATGTTAGATAGTATTTCCTTGATTTTAGTTGCCTTAACTTTGGGTGGAGTTCTCTTAAAACTAGGCGTTGTCGATAATTTGATCGGTAAACTCAAAGAACAAGTTAATACGCCAGGTAAGTTGATCTTAACTTCGATTATTTCCGCCATCGGCGTTAACTTCTTAGTTGGTGAACAATACATCTCTATCATTCTTCCTGGTACGACCTTTAGAAAGAACTTTGAAGAACAACATATTAATCCAGAATACTTATCAAGAGTTTTAGCCACTGGTGGTGCCGATATTAATGCATTAGTCCCATGGGGCGTCAGCGGAATCTTTATTTCAGGAATCCTTGGCGTAAGTCCATTGGTATTTATTCCATTTGCATTTTATGTTTGGTTGAATCCATTACTAACCGTGATCTTCGGTTTCGTATTTGGTAAAAACTACAAGACAGACAGTTTGGCTTCCAGAAATGCTGTCGAAAATGTAGCAAAAGAACTTGACTAATTCTGAGATTTAAATTATATTATTTGCAACGAAAACTTTTAAACAAGTCCTGTGAGGCTTGGAAGGTTCATACATTTAAGCTAAAAGTGTAAACTTCCTAACCTTGTGGGATAGGAAGTTTTTTGTTTACCATAAAAAATAAAATAAGAGGAATTTTTAATCAGATCCAGTGAGGTCTCAAAGATTTTGTAGGGGAAACTCTACCGTGAGGACGCTGGTGAAAACTGGAGTCCTTTTTATTTGGAGGAAAACAATGAAAAATATACTTTCTATGTCACAATTCTCGAACCAAGAGGTTTACGATCTAATTGATCGTGCCATTGAATTTAAAGAAGGAAAGACTTCAAACGTCGGCATGGACAAATACGCCATGAACTTATTCTTTGAAAACAGCACCCGAACAAAATCAAGTTTCCAAGTTGCAGAAATGAATTTAGGAATGCGCGAAATCGCATTTGAGGCAGGATCTTCTTCAACAACTAAAGGTGAAACTTTATACGATACAGTCAAAACGATTGAAAGCATCGGTGCCAGCGTGGCAGTTATTCGTCATAGCCAAGACGAATTTTATAATCAATTGTTGAACCGAAATATCAATATCCCAATCATCAACGCCGGTGACGGTACTGGTCAGCATCCATCACAATCATTGCTTGACATGATGACGATTTTTGAACATTTTGGTCAATTTGAAGGTTTGAAAATTGGTATTATTGGTGACTTAACTCATTCTCGAGTAGCACATTCAAATGCCGAAATTTTAACCAGATTAGGTGCTGAGGTAAGCTTTGGTGGCTTAGATTCATGGTATACAAATGAATTTGCTGAAATTGGACCACACATGTCAGTTGATGACCTATGTTCCGAAATGGACGTTGTCATGTTACTTAGAGTTCAACATGAACGTTTGTCAGCTGATGAGAACAAGAATTTTTCTAAGGAAGATTACTTCCAACAATATGGACTGGACATGCGTCGAGTTGATATGATGAAAGAAGATGCCATGATCATGCACCCAGCTCCAGTAAATCGTGGAGTTGAGATTGCCGATGATGTTGTTGAATGCGACAAGTCATATATCTTCAAGCAAATGCAAAATGGTGTTTTCATGAGAATGGCAATGATCGAAGCTGTACTACAAGGAGAGAATTCTACTGATGAACTTATTAATCAAAAACGCCAAATTATTTTACGATAATAAAATTTCTGATGCCGATTTGTTGGTAAAGGATGGCAAATTTGAACGAGTGCAGGCACATCTTGAACCGGGAAACGCCGAAGTGATCGATGCAGACCACAATTTAGTTGCACCTGGATTAGTCGATGTCCACGTACATTTTCGTGAACCGGGACAAACTCATAAGGAAACAATTGAAACTGGTTCAAAAGCTTCTGCTCACGGTGGATTTACGACTGTAGGAGCAATGCCAAATGTTGTGCCTGTACCAGATACTCCGGAAAAGTTTCAAAAGCAATTAGAATTAAATCATCAAAATTCAGTAATCAATACGTTGCAGTATGCACCTGTGACTAAAGACGAAGTTTCCACTGAATTAAGTCCGATTGAAGAATTGGATAAATTAGGAGCGATGGCTTTTTCAAACGATGGTCATGGAATCGATAACGCTCAAACAATGTATTCAGCGATGGAAAGAATTGCTGCACTAAATTCAACCTTAGCTGCACACGTGGAAGATCAAAGTTTGTTTGATCACGGTGTCATCAACCAAGGTAAAACTGCAACACGTCTTGGTTTACCAGCAATCAAACAAGCTGCTGAAACTTCACAATTGGCACGTGACCTGCTTTTAGCAAAAGATACTGGAGTTCACTATCATGTTTGTCACATTTCAACAGCAGATAGTGTCAGTTTAGTGAGACTTGCCAAAGATGCGGGTATTAACGTTACCGCAGAAGTTAGTCCTCATCACTTGCTTTTAAGCGATTCAGATATCGTTACAGACGATGCTAACTTTAAAATGAATCCTCCGCTAAGAAGCGAGTTTGACCGTGCTGCTTTAGTCGCCGGTCTCCAAGACGGAACAATCGACATGATTGCAACCGATCATGCACCACATGCTAAAGATGAAAAGAATCAAGGCTTTTTAAAAAGCGCGTTTGGTATTACGGGGATCGAAACGTCGTTCCCACTAATGTATACCAACTTGGTTGAACAGGGTATCATGACTTTAGAAGGATTATTGCAAGTTATGGCTGTAAAACCAGCTAAGATCTTTGGATTGCAAGATGCTGGACAGATCTTGTTCAACAAACCGGCAGATTTTACAATTATTGATCTTGACCAACAGTATGAAATTGCTGAAAATGACTTCATTTCCAAAGGTGTCAACAGTCCTTTCATCGGAGATCTCGTATCAGGTAAAGTACTAAAGACGTTCGTTAATGGAAAACAAGTTTATTAAAGTGTAATTGAAGGGGAAACGTAGATATATGGATAAACCAGTGATAGTTGCTTTAGATTTTGCAGATGATTTTGAATGTATTCAGTTCCTAAGCCAATTTCCAAAAGATACTGATTTATTTTTAAAAATTGGATTAGAGATGTTTTGTCAATTTGGATACCCATTTGTGAGAAGTTTAAGAAATCGTGGCTACAAGATTTTCTTAGATTTGAAATTGCATGATATTCCTAACACAGTTAGACGAACTTGCGAGATGATTGCTAAATGGGATGTTCAAATGCTGACGGTGCATGCCAGTGGTGGTTCAGAAATGATTGCTGCTGCTAAAGAAGGTCTATCTTCTAGCAACACTAAGTTATTAGCAGTTACTCAATTGACTTCTCTTGGCCAAACTGAACTTAAAGATGAATTGCAAATACCTTTAAAATCTCAAGACTATGTAACTCACTTGGCAAGTCTGGCCTTCAATAATGGCGCCGATGGGGTGATCTCATCAGCACTGGAAGTCCCTATGATCAAAGAAGCAACTAGCCCAGACTTTCTCTGCGTGACTCCAGGTATTCGACCTAAGTCCGCTCAGATCGGTGATCAAAAACGTGTTGCAACGCCTGCTCAAGCTCGTGAATTAGGCAGTGATGCAATTGTTGTTGGACGTCCGATCACACAGGCTTCAGACGGATTTTTCGCATATAAAGACATATATCAGGAGTGGAAATAATGGAAAATAAGCAAGTTGCTGAAAATATTGCAAGTCAATTATTAAAAATCAAGGCAGTTAAGCTAAGTCCAAAAGAACCTTTTACATGGATCAGTGGTATTAAATCACCAATTTACACCGATAATCGAATGACAATCGCATATCCAGAATTCAGACAACAAATTGCCCAAGATTTAGCTGATTTGATTCAAAAAAATTATCCTGATGCCAATGTTATCAGTGGAGTTTCTACAGCTGGTATTCCACATGCGACCGGAGTAGCTAATATTTTAGGACTTCCAATGAACTATGTACGTTCAAAGCCAAAAGATCATGGTACAAAAAGTCAAATTGAAGGCCGAATTCAACCAGGCGATAAAGTAGTTGTGATCGATGATTTGATTTCAACTGCTGGAAGTATTTTAGAGGCTGTTGACGTTGTTCGAGCAGAAGGTGCTGAAGTAGTCGGAACTGCCGCAATCTTCACTTATAATTTGCCTGAAGCAGACAAAAATGTTGAAGCTCACAAAACTACTTTAAAGACTTTGACTAACTATCCAGTCATGATCGAACAGGCCCAAAAATTAGGCTACGTTGAAGCTGAGGATATGGATTTACTACACCAGTGGTATAAGGATCCAGAAAGCTGGTGCAAATAATGGATTGGTACCACATGCTCAGACCCATGATCTTTGCGGTTGACCCTGAGATGGATCATCATATCGTAGCAGATGGATTGCGGATTTTTAATCGCAATCCGCAATTGCTCCAAAAGATGTTTTATGCTAAAAAACGAGCCAATTTAAAAACGGTTGTTAAAGGTGTTACGTTTGATTCTCCAATCGGCATTGCCGCTGGTTTTGATAAAAACGGCCAATTTTATAATAGTTTAGGTGCTTTGGGTGCCGGTTTCGTTGAAGTGGGTTCAGTTACTAAAAATCCACAAGCTGGGAATCCGAAAAAGAGAATTTTCCGTTTGCCAGAAGACCAAGCTATCATCAATCGGATGGGTTTGAATAACACTGGTCTTGATGCGGTTAAAAAGCGTTTGGAATCAGGTATGCGTTCGACAAAAATTGGCTTAAGCCTGGCACCATCTCATGGTTTAAATACTGATCAAATGATAAACGAGTTGATCGATGATGTTCGAAAAGCTCATGATTCAGCTGACTATATTGCACTCAATTTAAGTTGCCCTAATCAAGTTGGTGTCATGTCGTTGCAAAAACCAGAAACTTTGATTGAATTACTGACAAAGATTGGCGACTTAATGATCGATGAACCAATTTTTTGCAAATTTAGCAGTGATTTGACCTCTGAAGAACTAATCGATATTTTGAATCAAACTGGGACATTGATGGACGGCGTGATTTTATCGAATACTAGTTTATCGAGGGATGATCTTAAATCCACTAACCAAACTGAAAAGGGTGGTTTAAGTGGTAAACCACTATTTGAAAAATCATTGGCGTTAACCAAAGCAATTCATAACAAATTTGGATCAGAATTGCCTATCATGTTCTCGGGTGGCGTATTTGATTACCAAGATGCTCAAAAGGCTTTGGATGCTGGAGCTAGCTTGGTGCAAGTTTATACTGGGTTCATTTATAACGGACCAACACAGATCGAACAGATCAATCGCCAACTATCAGAAGCCAAAATTATTCATAATTTGTCATAACGAACACCTTTTGGTGTTTTTTTTATTTGATATTGGAAAACGTTAACATAAAAATATGATATTCTAATCATTAGACATACGAGGATGAATTTATGAATATAACAAAATTGCTAAATATCAAATATCCCTTGATCCAAGGTTCGCTAGCTCGAATTTCTCGACACGAACTTGTTTCTGCAGTCAGCAACGCTGGAGGTCTGGGCATTTTGACTTCTGTGGGCATGGATCAAGCAGAATTAAGAGCACAGATAGATACGATCAGAAATGAGACTGATCAGCCATTTGGCGTAAATTTAATGTTGCAACAACCCAATATTCCAGAATTAGTTGAGGTCTTAGTTGAAAAAAGAGTTCCGGTTGTTACAACCGGTGCAGGAACGCCAGCTCCTTATTTTGAAGCCTTACACGAAAATGGCACCAAGGTAATCCCAGTGATTCCAAATGTAGAAATTGCTCAGAAAATGGAACAATTAGGCGTTGACGCTGTAGTAGCTGAAGGGATGGAATCAGGCGGACACATTGGTCAAATGACAACCATGACGTTGGTTCCACAAGTGGCTGATGCTGTAAATATTCCCGTTATAGCTGCCGGTGGCATCGCTGACCGACGTGGAGTCGCAGCTGCTTTAGTATTAGGAGCTCAAGGAGTTCAAGTAGGAACCGCCTTTTTGGCCGCTGAAGAAACGCCAATTAGTTCGATCTACAAACAAATGGTCATTTCTGCAAATGACAATTCAACGGCAATTACTGGAATCACTTTAGGAGATCCAGTTAGAAGCTTGAAGAACCCGTTAGTTGAAAAAATTGTTCAATTAGAACAATCAGGTAGCACGAAGCAACAACTGCGTGACTTGCTAGATGGTTCTTTGAAAAAAGCTGTTTATGATGGAGATGCAGCCGATGGATCATTTATGGCTGGCCAAATTGCTGGTGAAGTAAATGAGATTAAACCTGCAGCAGAAATAATTTCTGAGATGTTCAGCTAGACAATCATACCGAGGTAATATCAATGAAAGAAATCACGTGCAAACAAACTCGAGCAACTAGGGAACAATTAGTTTTTGATTCAGACTTAAATGACAAGGGAACTTTTTTTGGTGGAACGACCTTAAGTTTGTTGGATGAGAATGCCGGATTAGCGGCTTTTAAATTCACTAACGTAAAATTTGCAACTGCCAATTACGATCATATGAATTTTTGGAATCCCATTACGACACAAGATTCGATCAAGATCGTCTCGTACGTGACAGGTGCCAATAACCGGGCAATCGAGGTTTTTACAAAGATTTCTGCGATTGACTTGAAGACGCAAGCGTCTAAAATCGCATTTAGTAGCTTTTGTACGCTGGTTACCTTGAAACAGTACGGCGATGTCAAATTTCCAACACTAGTTCCTGAATCTGAGGAAGAACGATACCTCGTGGCAGGATATGCGGACCGTTTGAATGCACGCAAAGCTAATTTTTCAAACGAGAAAGAATTGTTGGGTCATTTAACTGATTAGATTAGAAAAAGTTTGGAGATGAATCACATGGAACAAGCTGAAAAATTGAACATTTTATCAAAATTCATTTCAATCAAAACTGTTAATGACAATGAAAAAGATTTAGCATACTTTATTAAGGATTTATTTGATGAGCACGAAATTTTTAGTGAAATTTTGCCATTGGAAGGAAATCGAGCCAATTTAGTAGCTGAAATCGGCGATGGCGATAAGATCTTGGCATTTTCTGGACACATGGATACGGTCATGGCAGGAGATGGCTGGGATCATTCTCCTTTCAAAATGACTGAAGACGGAAACGAACTATACGGTCGTGGAACGACTGATATGAAGGCTGGCTTAGCAGCTATGGTCATCGCCATGATCGAGTTAAAGCAAAGCAAAGTAAAACTCAACGGTAAATTACGCCTATTAGTCACTGCTGGTGAAGAAGTATCTGAATATGGAGCTGAAAAGCTGACTGACGATGGATACATGGATGATGTTTCAGGATTAGTTATTGGAGAACCTTCGGCATATAATTTAGGTTATACTCATATGGGTTCTTTAGACATTCGCATTTCATCAAAGGGTAAAGCTGCACACGCGTCATTACCAAGCCAAGGATTTAATGCAATCGTTCCTTTACTGGATTTCTTGTCCAAAGCTAAGAAATCCTTTGACAATATTGAAGTTTCTGATCCAGTTCTGGGACCATTTATATACAATATCGATACAATTGCTGGAGGGACGCAAGTTAATGCCATCCCTAGCGATGCAGTAGTCGAGATCAATTTTCGGACTATTCCCCAATTCAATAACGATCAAGTTATTGCTGAGGTTCGAAAGTTGGTCGATGAAGTTAATGAAGATGAAAAAGTTCAGTTAACGACTGAGATCATTTTGGATCTGCCAGTGGTTCAAGCGGGGAAGAACAGTTCGTTGATCAATTTAGTCGCAAATATCGAATCCAAATATTTTGGCAATAAAGTCGTTAAGATCGGAATTCCTGGTACCACAGATGCTGCCAAATTTTTAAAGAATAAACCAGCTGATTTTCCGTTAGTCATCACCGGTCCTGGAAATTTGACGATGCATATGGCAAATGAGTCAGTTCCAAAAGACATGTATTTTGATTTTGTGGACATTTATAAAAAAATTGCTACAGACTATCTCTACTAAATTAGAATTTAATTGACAACTCTATAAATGAGTTGTCTTTTTTTATTGAAAAAGTTAATTAGCATCTTGCTAAGTTAATGATTCTTTATTAAAATTTTTCTAATGTATGTATTGTTTTTTGATGTGATTACACGTATCATAGAAACATTGTAGGATAGGGGATAAATCGATGCTTAATTTAAATAAGAGATTACGGATGCCATCAGCATTTACCATTCTGTTTTTGCTGATCATCCTTGTCGCGATACTGACCTGGATCGTTCCCGCAGGTCAATATGAAACTACTAAAGCGGGTAACATTATTGCTGGGACTTATCAAAGTAGATCTAGTACTCCGCAGGGATTATGGAATATATTTGAAGCACCAATCAATGGTATGGTTGGTACAAAAACGACTGAGGGAGCAATTTCGGTATCTTTGTTCATCATGGTTATTGGTGGATTTTTAGGTGTTACAACGAAAACTAGAATGCTGGATGACGGCATTGGTTCAGTTGTAAAAAAATATGCCGGCCGTGAAAAAATCTTGATACCATTTCTCATGATTTTATTTGCTATTGGTGGATCAACTTTTGGTATGGGTGAAGAAACAATTGCCTTTGTGCCAATCTTAGTTCCAATCATGGTGCGAGTTGGGTACGATAGTATTACCGCCATTTCGATATCGTTGATTGGTTCGCAAGTTGGTTGTATGGCATCGACAGTCAATCCCTTTGCAACTGGTGTTGCATCAGAAACAATCCACATTTCGCCTGGTGAGGGTATTATTCCTCGTTTGATCTTTTTAGTATTAACAGTAATTATTGCAATTATTTATGTTATGCATTATGCCATTAAGGTTAAGGAAGACCCATCAAAATCAGTCGTATTCGAACGTCGTCAACATGACCTTAAGGAATTTGCCAATTCAGATCATGAAATTGTTGAATCGTTGTCGAAGCGCCAAAAACGTGTCTTAGTCGCATTTCTATTGATCTTCGTCGTAATGATCTGTAGTTTGGTGCCATGGACTAGTTTGAATAAGAATTTTACATTCTTCGTTGATTTTACTCATTGGATCACTAATGTACCATTCTTAGGGGCTTTCATTGGTAAGAGTTTAGTTCCACTAGGAAACTGGTACTTTACCGAGATCACCACGTTGTTCTTAATTGGTTCGGTTTTGATCATGTATATTTTCCACATGAGTGAAACTGATTTTATCAATAGTTTCATGGGTGGCATGAGCGACTTATTGAATGTTGCAATCATTGTCGCTGTGGCACGTGGTATTCAAGTAGTGATGAATGACGGAAATATTACGGCAACAGTTTTACATGCAGGTGAAACTGGACTGCACGGGTTATCATCATCCTTGTTTATCGTTTTGACATACATTTTCTATATTCCAATGTCATTTTTAATTCCATCTAGTTCCGGATTGGCTGCCGCTACAATGGGCATTATGGGCCCTCTAGGACGTTTTTCAGGCGTCAGTGGTTCATTGGTAGTTACGGCTTATCAATCGGCTTCAGGGTTCGTGAACTTGATTACGCCAACATCGGCTATTGTCATGGGATCATTAGCAGTTGCACATATTAATATTGTGACTTGGATCAAATATGTATCTAAATTGATGTTGATACTGTTTGTTTTCACAATTATATTCTTAGTAATTTGTTCGATTTTTAAATTCTAATTTTAATAATCTCTGACCGTATGGTTAGGGATTTTTTTGTATCCTGTACAATTTTTAAATTATTGATAGAGTTAAATTAATAAAACAAATTTTTGGAGGAACTTCAATGAAAAAATTTATTTCCGATGTACTTCAAAATGAAGCGGTTCAAGATTTGGCTAAGTTGGTTGCAGTTCCGTCTTTTAATTCAGAAGCAAAAGCTAAGGCGCCATTTGGAGCAGGGCCTAAAAAAGCCCTACAGACAGTTTTAAAAATCGCTGGCGAATTGGGATTTTAAACCTTTGAAGATCCTGAGGGATACTATGGATATGCCGATATTGGTAAAGGGGCAAAAACTTTTGGAGTTATTTGTCACGTTGATGTTGTACCAGCTGGCGACGAGTCCGAATGGACAACTGATCCATTTGAATTGGTCGAAAAATCCGGTGAGTTGTTTGGACGTGGCGTCCAAGATGATAAGGGGCCAACGGTTGCTATTTTGTACGCAATTAAGTCAATCATTGACGCGGGTTATCAGTTAAAAAATAAAATTAGAGTAATCTTTGGTACCGATGAAGAGATTCTTTGGCGTTGCATGGCAAAATACAATCAAAATGAGGCACCAATTGATTTCGGAATCGCTCCCGATGCCGAATTTCCACTTATCTACGCTGAAAAAGGTTTACAGCAGTCATATATTGTTGGTCCTGGCTCTGATACATTGGAGTTAAACTTGCTGAATTCATTCAATGCTGTGCCTGGTAAAGCTGAGTATGATGGGACTAAACAAGAAGAAGTCAAAAGAGCACTAATGGCACACGAATTTGCATTTGATTCCGACAAAGACAAAATAATCGTTCAAGGTAATTCAGTTCATGCTATGAATGCAACTGAGGGTACCAATGCAGTCGTCAGATTGGCAATCGCCTTAGCAGATGTATTTCCAGGACAACCAATGTTAGAATTTTTGAGTAAATTCGGTGAAGATGCTACTGGCAGCAATATTTTAGGAGAGGTATCCGATCAAGTTTCCGGTCAATTGACGTTTAACATTTCTAGTCTTGTGATCAACAAAAATGAATCTCGGATCCAGATTGATTTACGAATCCCAGTCCAGGTGGATCATGATGATTTGATCAAAAAATTAGAAACAGCTATCAATCCTTTTGATTTGAAATATGAGAATTTTGACTATGTTGCGCCTCTTTACGTGCCGACTGACAGTCATATGGTCAAAACATTAATGGAAACTTATCAAAATGTCACTGGCGATACGAAGTCTAAGCCAACTATTTCTGGTGGTGCTACTTTTGCACGAACAATGCCGAATACAGTAGCTTTTGGAGCGATGTTGCCAAGTACTCCAGATCATATGCATCAAGTTGATGAGAGCTGGAGCAAGTCTGATATGCGAATCGCCATGGAAGTATATGCTCAATCGATATATCAACTTTGTGTTAAGTAGTTATCTGTTATACACTAAATGTTAAATAATCCAAAAACTAGGTTATGATGCCTAGTTTTTTTTGAGGAGTAATTTTATTAAATGAGTTATGTAATGGGAATCGACCTCGGAACTGGATCGGTCAAGGTTTCGGTCATGGATAAAGCAGGAAAGACCGTTGCCCAAGAAAGTTCCAATCTCACCTTGGTACAAGAACAACCAGGTTACAGCGAACAAAATCCTGAGGATTGGGTAACTGCAACTACGGTTGCAATTGTCAATCTTGCGTTAAAGGATCACGTCAACTTGCAAGATGTTGAAGGTGTCAGCTATTCCGGACAGATGCATGGTCTAGTTCTTTTGGGAGCGGATCAACAAGTGTTACGCCCAGCAATTTTATGGGATGACACCCGCACAACAGAACAATGTAAAGAAATAATGGATATTTGCGGTCAAGATTTTGTTAAGATCACGAAGAACTTGCCACTTGAAGGTTTCACATTACCAAAAATTTTGTGGGTCAAAGAAAATGAACCTCAATTATTTGCCCAAGCCAAAACATTTTTATTGCCAAAGGATTATTTACGCTATCGAATGACTGGCGATTTAAGCATGGAATATTCTGATGCAGCTGGAACAGTCTTACTAGATGTAGTGAATAAGACTTGGAGTAAAGAAGTTTGCGATAAACTCGGTTTGGATATTGGCCTTTGTCCAAAATTGGTCAGTTCGCTTGATCAAGTTGGAACGATCAGCGAACATTATGCACAATATTCAGGGATGTCGACTAGTACGAAAGTATTTGCTGGTGCTGCAGATAATGCCGCAGGTGCAATTGGAAGCGACATTATGGATCCCAACAAGGTCTTGATCTCGACTGGTACTTCCGGAGTAGTTTTAAGATATGAAGATAAACCCAATGACTATCAAGGTCAACTGCACTTTTTCAATCACGCAATTCCTGATAAATTTTATTCAATGGGAGTTACATTAGCCGCAGGACACAGTTTAAAGTGGCTGTATCAAACATTTGGCGGTGAGGAAGATTCACTGGATGCATTTGTTAAAACAGCCAATGATGCTCCTGTTGGTGCCCACGGCTTGATTTTTACGCCATACATTGTTGGTGAAAGAACTCCATATGCAGACAGTAAAATTCGTGGTAGTTTTATTGGAGTTTCAAGTATCAACACAAAGGCTGACTTTGTTCGTTCAGTCTTAGAAGGCGTGATCTTCTCTTACCAAGATCTGTTGAACATCTACCATGAGCATGGTCAACACTTTGATACTGTTTATTCAATTGGCGGCGGTGCAAAGAGTCCGTTGTGGCTCCAGATCCAAGCTGATGTTTTCAATAAGAAGGTGTCAACCATCGAAAATGATCAAGAACCAGGCCTTGGTGCAGCCATGATTGCCGCAGTTGGGGTAAAATGGTTTAGTAACCTTGAAGACTGTGCTGATCATTATGTTAAAAAGGGTAAGAGCTATTGGCCAATCCCTGAAAATGTTGAGAAATATCAAAAGCTCTACCAGATATATTCTCAAGTTTATGGTCAGACAAAAGAAATGAATCATGAATTAATTGATTTTAGAAATAACGATTAGGTCAAGGGTTGAGGATATTTTTCTCAATCCTTTTTGTTAGAAAAACATATGGAGTGGATCAAATGTTATATGTTCGTCAGTTAAAAGAGAAGCCAAGTCAAACTAGAATAGACCAGTTGATCAATGTTGCTTTGCAGCAAGAGATTTTTGCGTACTTTGAATCTAACGACACAAAAACAAAATGGATCGGCGTTGGCAGTACTAGTCGGATCTATCCTGATAAAAGCAATGATCGAATTCAAGAAGTTGACGATTGGTATCAAAAGTTAAAAAAACAATTTCCATCAAAAATTGACTTAAACGATATTGCTATTTTAGGCGGATTTTCATTTGATCAACGAAGTGCGCACGGAATGTGGGGACCATGGTCTTCAGGCATCTTTATATTGCCACGGATCATCATCAAAATTACTGATCAAAGTATCACTATCACGGAAATAAAAGCACATCAATTTTCTGAGCAATCGTTAGCTGATACTTTGGATGAAATGGTGCTTATGACACATAATAAGCAGGATCTTATTGACTTTTCGATTGAAGATCTGGATGAAAATTGGGATCAGCAGGTTGATGATTTAGCCATGACGATCAGAAAGTCTAATATCCTAAAAAAAGTAGTTTTAGGGAGATACAAACAAGGACGGATCGATGGCGGTTTTGATTCTGTTGCTGCAATTTCTGCCTTACGAAAATTTGATCAAACGACTTATCACTTCATTATCAAGATAAAGGATCAAACCTTTATCAGTGCGACACCAGAACGATTATTTATGTTAAACGGCAACGATTTTTCTACTGCAGCTGTTGCCGGAACTATTGGCCGAGGGCAAAATAAACTTGCTGATAACAAGTTGGCCTTGCAGCTGTTTAACGATGCGAAAAACCGTTCTGAACATCAGATCGTGGTTCAAGAGATAACTGAACGAATGAAGAATTTTACGTCGGACATGTCATTTGATAAAACGCCAATGATTATTAAGAATTTAACTGTTCAACACTTATATACGCCAATTACAGCAAAAATTGATGACCAAACGAATGTTTTTCAGCTATTGAAGTATATGCATCCAACACCTGCTTTAGGTGGTTTGCCAACTAATGATGCAATTAAGATCATTCAAGAGATGGAAGCACGTGCACGGGTATTGTTTGGTGCTCCGATCGGATACATTACCTTTTCTGGCGATTCAGAAATGATTGTTGGGATTCGTTCGATGTATTTGCGGCTTGACCAATTCTTGATGTTTGCAGGTGCTGGTATTATGCCAGATTCTGTTGGAACGGAAGAATTTAAAGAAACTGAACTCAAATTCAAACCGATGATCAAATTGCTAGAATACTTGAAGGGACAAACTAATGAATAATATGACCAGCAATTTAAAAATTTTATTACTGTCGCTAATTTCGCAAAACGTTCATGATTTCGTGATCTCACCGGGTTCTAGATCAACTCCGGTAGTTTTGCTTTTGGCTGAGATTGCAAAAGATAGACCAGAGATCAGGCTATTCATTGATGTTGATGAACGCAGTGCTAGTTTTTTTGCAATTGGCTTATCCAAAAAGTCGCACCAACCTACGGCAATCATTTGTACTTCAGGTACAGCAGCGACTGAGTATAGTTCGGCTGTTGCTGAGGCTAACTTGTCTAATATCCCACTGGTTGTGATCACCACTGATCGACCAGTTGAGTTGACGAATATTGGTGCCCCTCAAGCAATTGATCAGGACCAGCTTTATGGAAATAATACTAAGTCGTTTGTTGAGATCAACGTTCAAGATCCAGCTGCTAGCTTGCCAGACTACATTAGTTATGAAAGCCAAAGAATTGTCAAATTAGCTGATCGGGTTCCGAAGGGGCCAGTCCAAATCAACTTGCCTTTGAGAAAACCTTTGATGCCAGAGTTTAATACGGAAGATCCCAAGATCAGCGTTTTGACCAATGATTTCCAAACAAAGACACGTGTCGAAAAAATCACACAATTGCTTACTCATAAAAAAGTCTTGATGATCGCTGGTCCAGAGACTGAAAATTATCATACTAAACTTATGGAATTAAGCGACCAGAAGTCGATTCCACTTATTTCAGACATTTTGTCGAATACACGCCTCGAAAAGTCCGTTACGCTGAATAACTTTGATCTGATCATGAAGACTGCTTCTAAGAAGCTTTTAGATAGTATTAAGCCTGATGTGATTCTCAAATTTGGCGGGACGTTAGTCTCGGCCTCGATTTCAAATTGGTTGTCGAAAAATCGTGGAAATATTGAAGTTATTGATCTGACCAATAAAAATTTAGCGGACCATACTTTGAGTTCGACTGAAGATATAGCTATTTCTGAAAACGACTTAATCGAACAGCTGTTGACCGAAAATTTTTCTACTGATGCTAATTACTTTGACCTACTTACATCACTCAATTATTTAATAGCTGAAGTTGAATCGAAGCATCTGACTGAGTTTTCAGAGATGTCAATTCCAAGGTTAATTGATGAAACGGCGCCAGAAAACTCAAATATATTCTTAAGCAACAGTATGCCGGTCAGAGATTTTGAAAATTTTTATCAAGGAAAACTTCAACGTTATTTGTATTGCGACCGAGGTGCTAATGGAATCGATGGTGTGGTATCAAGTGCTCTTGGTATGGCATTTGGTCATAAAAACAACTTTTTAATGATCGGGGATCTAGCATTATTCCACGACATGAATGGATTGATGATGGCCAAACGCTATCAGATTCCGATGACGATCGTAGTGACGAATAATAATGGTGGTGGAATCTTTTCATTCTTGCCACAGTCAAAAGCCGATGATTATTTTGAAGAGTTATTTGGAACACCTCAAGATTTGAAAATTGACAAAATCGCAGAGCTATATGACTTCAATTATAGTTTGGCCAATGATTACGATTCTTTAACACAAGCTTTGCAAAATAGCCAACATCAGCAAATAATCGAGGTCACTAGCAATCGTGCTCAAAATGTTCAACAACATCAAGGGATTGAAAATTCAATCCAAGAGGCGTTAGAAAAATATGTCAACAATAACAATTGATCAAGTAGATTATAATTATGAATCATCAATTCGGGATTCAAGTCAAGTCACATTTGTTTTTTTGCATGGTTTTCTTGGCAGCAAGCGTGATTTTGAAAAAATTGTTGGAGATTTTTCAGAGCAATATCTTGTTTTAGACCTTTTAGGTTTTGGTGAAAACAAAGATCAAAATATTGAGCCAGATCGATTTATTCAAAAAAATCAAGTGGAAGATCTAGAAGATATTTTTTCAGAATTAAACTTGGTCAATATCAATTTGGTCGGGTACTCCATGGGTGGAAGGTTGGCAATTGCCTACGCATTGAAATATCCGAAGCGGATCAATTCATTATTTCTGGAAAGTACTACTGCAGGTATATCCGATCAACAACAACGTTTGGATAGGCAAAATCATGACAAAAAATTGGCTCATTCGGTGATTGATCAAGGGATGGATAAATTTATTGAAAATTGGGAGAAATTGCCATTATTTAGCAGTCAGCAAGCAGTTTCTAAAAATGACTTTACGTTTATGCATCAACAAAGAATTGATCAAAATCCAATTAATGTGGCAAATTCTTTACTCGAAATGGGGACCGGCAAACAACCTAATTATTGGCCAGATGTTGGTCAATTATCGAAATTGTCAGTCAAGATAATTGTTGGTTCAAAAGACAGTAAATTTATTAAAATTGGTCATCGACTTCATGAACTGATTCATGGATCAACTTTAACTGTTGTCTCTAATTCTGGTCATAATGTGCACTTTGAGACGCCTATCGAATATAAAAAGATTTTATTAAATAATTTGCTGAAATGATTTATTTTTGTGAAAAATGTTACTATGTTATTTACCAAGGGGAAGATAGAAGAATTGGGGTTATGATATGATCAGTTTCATTGGTACAGATCTGGATGGAACTCTACTAAATAGTAATAAAGAGATCTCTCAGGAAAATATTAGAGCAATCAGAGCAGCTGTCGACAAGGGGATAACTTTTGCCATATGTTCTGGTCGTACTTTGGACTCCGTCCAAAATTTTTTTGACGCATTACAAGTACCTGGTTATAAGGTGTTGCTAAATGGTGCAGTAATTTTTGATCCTGATAATAAAAAAATCAGCGATCGACCAATTGCTAAAGCAGTGGTCGATGATCTTTTGCGTAGCGTTGATGGCTATGGATTCAAAGTCGTGATCGACGGATTAGATTCGACCTATGTCACTGATCCAGAATTGAGCGATGCGACTTATTTTGAAGGAGTCAGTAAACGAAATGTTTTAGTCGGTTCAGTGACTGAATTAAGAGAGATCAATGACCGAAAAGATTCTGTCGTTTATAAGGTCTGTTTTAGTTCAAGCGAAGATCGAGTTGCTCAACTAATGAAAAAAATCGAAACATTCACGTCAATGCCCGTAGTTATCAGTCGTTCAGGTGAATCTTATTATGAGCTCAATGCTCTCGACTGTACAAAGCTGTCAGGATTGCAAAGAATTTCCGCGGTATCAAAGATACCAATCGCTGAATTTATGTGTTTCGGGGATTACGGAAATGATTTGGAAATGTTGCGCGGAGTAGGCTACGGAGTAGCAATGGATAACGCAATGGAAGAAGTAAAGGACGTCGCCGACATCATCACAGGCACTAACGATGAAAATGGCGTAGCACAAGTAATAAATCGAGTTTTAGATAAGAAGATCAAATAGCAAAAACTGTTTGGTCTTTTTTGTTGCGGAGCATTGTGGTCGTTCACAACGTTTTTTTAATAAGATTTTTCAACAATTAAAGCGTTTACGTTATAATTGATTTGTTGTACAGCTTCATTTGGAGGAGGATCACATGAAAAAAATTATTAATAATGTTGAAGATATCGTCCCTGAAATGGTTGCAGGGTTGGTGGAATCAAATTCTGATTTAGTTAAACAAATCCCTGGAACTACCGCTGTGATGCGTGCAGACGATAAGTTTGCGACTGCAAAACAAGTTGGTGTTGTTTCCGGTGGCGGCAGTGGGCATGAGCCATTGCATGCTGGGTTTGTTGGCGACGGAATGCTCTCTGCCGCTGTAGCTGGCGAGGTATTTACTTCACCCACACCTGATCAAATATATGAAGCAATCAAAGCCGTAGATAAAGGTATGGGCGTTTTACTGATCGTCAAAAATTATTCTGGCGATGTCATGAATTTTGATATGGCAAAAGAAATGGCTGAGGCCGATGATATCAAGGTTAAGTCGATCATTGTCGATGATGACATTTCAGTCGAAAATAGTGAATTTACTCAAGGAAAACGTGGTGTTGCCGGAACCGTTTTTGTTGAAAAAATTATTGGAGCCGCTGCCAGAGCGGGTAAGTCATTAGACGAATTAGCTGAATTAGGTCAAAAGGTCATTGACGGCACTAAAACAATTGGCATCGCTCTTAAAGCAGCAACTGTCCCAGCAGTTGGACATCCTGGTTTTGAATTAAAAGATGATGAGATTGAATTTGGCATTGGTATCCATAACGAAAGAGGATATTCGGTTGAAAAAATTAAGCCATCTAAAGAGTTATCAAAAGAATTAGTTGATAAAATTTCTGGTGAATTTGCTGACAAAGATGGAAAATTTGCAATTCTTGTCAATGGTATGGGAGCCACGCCATTGATGGAACAATATATTTTTGCACATGATACTTTTGCCCAACTCAAAGAAAAGAAGATGGAAGTTGGATTTTCGAAAGTCGGGAACATGACTACTTCCCTAGACATGGTTGGAATTTCTTTGACAATCATGAAGGCAGAAGATCAATGGATCAAATGGCTCAAAGAACCAGTAACGACAATTGGATGGTAGGTGTAATTATGGAATTAACATTAGATATCGCAACTAAGTGGATCAATTTATTCGTTGAAAAACTAGAAAATAATTCCGCTGAATTAAATGAATTAGATACCGCAATCGGCGATGGCGACCATGGAACCAATATGGATCGTGGAGCAAAAGCAGTTAAAGAAGCACTTGCAAAGAAAGCTCCTGCCGATTTGTCAGAGTTATTTAAGACCACAGCTTTTGCCATGATCCAAAAAGTTGGTGGAGCTTCCGGTCCACTATACGGTACGGCATTTTTGGACATGTCAAAGGCAGCTAAAGATGATTCTGACTTAGCCCAATTGGTTCAAATTGGTTCTGATGGAATCAAACGGCGTGGACAATCAGATGTCAAAATGAAAACGATGATCGATGTTTGGCAACCAGTTGCGGATGATTTAAAATCAGGTTCATTAAGTGATGATCAAGTTGAATCTGCGCTAAACTCAACCAAAGACATGGTTGCTACCAAAGGCCGTGCTAGTTATCTTGAGGAAAAATCTGTTGGTCATTTAGACCCAGGTTCTCAATCAAGCGCTTATTTGTTTGAATCGTTAGTTGAAGTGATCGGAGGATAACTATGAAATACGGTATTGTAATAGTGTCGCATTCACCAAAAATCGCCGAGGGAATCAAAGACTTGATCAGTCAAGCTGCACCGCATTTGTCGATTACGTATGCGGGAGGTACTGATGAAGGAGAGATTGGTTCTTCTTTGGAAAAAATCCAATCGGCATTTGATGAAAATACTGGCGATGAAATCTTGGCATTTTACGATTTAGGAAGTTCCAAGATGAATTTGGAAATGTACCTTGAAATGACTGATAAGATCGTTCATAAATATGATGTCGCTATTGTTGAGGGTGCATATACTGCAGCAACGCTAGCTGAGATCGATTCACCTTTGGAAACGATTGAAAACAGTCTGAAACCATTAAAAATTAAATAGGTCTGGACCAAAAAGCTGTGATTGATTAAAATCATGGCTTTTTTTTATGAATAAAATGACAATGTCCAAAGATAAATTCCTTGATAAATAAGGATTCTTATTAAAAAGTTCATATAATAGAAAATAATCTTTGTAAAATGGAAACGAAAAAATTGTGAAAACTCTTGAAGGAACCGCTTACATACTGTATTCTAGAAGACATAGGGAAGGAGAGGATTTCACAATGAAAAAGAAACCAATAATAGCCTTATTATTTGGTCTTGTTTTTGCAATTATTGGATTTGTCGGATCAAGCAATACTACATTTGCTTCTAATGACTACCCAGTAGTATTCGTCAATGGTCTAACTGGCTGGGGACGTGGCGAAGACGGCAACAACCTATACTGGGGCGGTACAACAACCGATATTATCAAAGATCTAAACTACGGAACTACTAGCAGCAATCCCAATGCACTGGAAGGTACAGTAAGTCCTTACAGTAGTAACTACGATCGTGCTGTAGAACTGTATTACTACATCAAGGGTGGAACTGTTGACTATGGTCAAGTTCACTCTCAAAAATATGGGCATGCTCGTTACGGCAGAACATTCCCAGGAATCTATCCACAATGGAACGGGACTAACAAGATTCACTTGCTAGGTCACTCAATGGGTGGTCAAACTGTTCGTGAACTCGATACTTTGCTACGTAATGGTAGCCCAGAGGAAGTTCAAGCAACTGGTTCAGACACAAGCTCATTATTCCAAGGTGGCAAAAACTGGGTCGACTCTGTTGTTACAGTAGCTTCACCTAACAACGGTACTCCAACAGCCAATGACGTTGGTAACCTCCAAGTCGTTAGAGATCTATTGTACACAGGCTCAATCATGGGCATCAAAGTTCCTAAGATCGTTATCTCAAACGATTACAAACTCGATCAATGGGGACTTACTCGTAAAGCAGGTCAATCAAACCTTAGCTTCCTCAAAGCTGCTGTAAATAGCAAAGCTTGGAAGACTACTGATAACTCACTTTATGATTTAACATTCAACGGAGCAAACAACATCAATGCAAGAACTGATCTTGCACCTGATGAACACTACTTCTCATATTCAGGTATTGCAACAAAACCTAATGCACTTGGACACTATGTTCCAATCTCAACTATGAATTCTGTCGATGTTGCCGGTGCAGCCTTCATTGGTTCACATGGCAATGATCCAAGATGGTGGCCAAATGATGGTGAGGTTCCAGTTATTTCTGCTGAATACCCATCAAATCAACAAGCCATCCGTGATGATTCTACTGACGATACACAAACTGGTGTATGGCAATACAATGATCCAGAACAAGGTTGGGATCACAAAGACTTTATCCTAGCTGATCCAGATCAAGCTGCAAGTCTTAGAAACCCAATGATCAATTTCTATGACAATATCATTCAGAAATTACATTCATTAGATTAATCATTTTCAATTTATTACCCTTCTTAAATTCGTATTCTTACCTCAAATATTCATTTATCGAAAAATAAAAATGCTCTAGCGATGGACCACCCCCACTCGCTAGAGCATTTTTTGAAAATTTAGAAAATGAACTATTTTAAATGTGGTCATATATGACAGATTTTCAAACATTGTTTATCAAACCTTGATAAATTATTGAAACGTCGGTATTTAGAAGCAATTTCATGGTAGAATGAAAACAACAAATTTATACAAAAATACTTATAAATTTTTTGAACTATTAAATCTACATAGGAGTATTCATATGGTTAATGTTTTTTCAGAAGGATACACGATGACCGATGAACAGATTAAAAAGGGTCAGGAAGCAACGTTAGAAGAAGAAAACTATTTAATTGATGAGATTCCTGAAAATTGTGCATTAGTCAATATTACTATGAGAATTCCTGGTCGAATCAAAAATAACCGCTACATCAGTCGTTCGTTCAATTTAGTCGTTAATGATTTTTTGCAACGTTATCAAATTGTCAAAGAAGTATTATGGGACCTATCTTCAGGACCACAAGCATTTATTATCATTCAAAAGGATCCAGGCATCCTAAAGAAAGAAACGGTTGCCTATGAAAATGAACAGCCACTAGGCAACATTTCTGATATCAATGTTTATGCAGTTGAAGGCGATGAGCTTTCGGCGATCACTCGAAAAGAACTTGGCCTGCCTGAACGCAAGGGTATTATCGCCGATGAATACGAATCAGAACACAAGCATTCAATAGAAGAATATCACGAAGCAATAGATAAAATTATCAATGAACATGTTTCGTTTTAATAAAAATATCGACCGAAAGGTCGATTTTTTTTGTCTCAGAATTATAACCTAATAAAAAAAATAAAATGGTCATATGTGGCGTATTATTAGTGATCTGATGATATGATTTAAATAACTGGAGGGGTAAAAAAGGAGATTAAATAGTATGAGTATGTATTTAATAGTTAATATCATCGGTCTTATCGTATTTCTTGCCATTGGTGTACTTTTCTCGAAGAATCGTAAGGGTATCCAATGGAAATCAATTGCGATCATGGTCGTACTTAACTTAGTACTAGCCTGGTTTTTGACCAGCATGAGTATCGGACGTGATATTGTTTCAGGTGCTGCTGCTGGTTTTAACTGGCTAGTTCAAGTTGCTTACGTAGGTATTGAGTTTGCTTTGCCTAGTTGGGTCCATGTCAAAAGCATGGATTTCGTAACTAGTGCGTTGCTGCCAATTCTTTTGATCGTGCCATTATTTGACATATTGACTTATATCGGTGTTTTACCATTTATTATTAAGTGGATCGGTAAAGGTTTGTCATTTATCAC
This sequence comes from Companilactobacillus sp., assembly GCF_022484265.1. Taxonomy (NCBI): domain Bacteria; kingdom Bacillati; phylum Bacillota; class Bacilli; order Lactobacillales; family Lactobacillaceae; genus Companilactobacillus; species Companilactobacillus sp. The sequence goes on along the minus strand of NZ_JAKVLR010000001.1, from coordinate 473,240 downwards.
AGGTCAACCCAAGTTTGAATCATTCTTTGCGGTTGAAATGATGTTTTTAGGCAACACCGAAGCTTTGGCGGTTTCTAGTTTACAATTAAAGAAAATGAAGGCAGAACGTGATGTCACATTAGCAATGATGTCGATGAGTTGTGTAACTGCATCGATTATTGGAGCGTACATTCAAATGATGCCAGGTCAATTCATCCTGACCGCGATTCCTATCAATATTATTAATGCAATTATCGTTACCAGTTTATTAAACCCTGTCCAAGTTGAACCAGAAGAAGATACCGTCGCAACTATTAGTAGTAATAATGACGATGGTAAGAAGGAACCATTCTTCTCATTCTTAGGAGATTCGATCCTAGGAGCAGGAAGATTGATCTTGATCATTACGGCAAATGTAATTGCCTTTGTTGCATTGGCAGCATTGATCGATAAAATTTTACAATTAGTTAACCCTTGGTTAACTTTGGAACATATTTTAGGTATTATTATGTATCCATTCGCATGGCTACTAGGTTTGAGCAGTCACGATTCCTTCCAGATGGCTCAATATATGGGTACCAAATTAGTTACGAACGAATTTGTTGTCATGGGTAAAGTTACCGGAATTATCAACAAATTTGATCCTCACTTCAAAGCTGTCTTGACAGTATTCGTAACTTCATTTGCTAACTTCTCAACACTTGGAATGATCATCGGTTGTTTCAAGGGTATTGTTGATAAGGGCAAGAATGATATTATTTCTAAGAACGTCGGCTATATGTTGCTATCAGGTATTTTAGTTTCATTATTATCAGCAGCATTTGTCGGATTATTCGTTTGGTAAAATCAAATCAAAAAAACGTCTAATTTCAAGATTAGACGTTTTTTTCGTTCAAAATTAATTATAACCATTTGAAAATTGTTTCGATATTTGCAGTCCATGTATCCCAGGAATGATTGCCAGAGACTTCATGGAATGTATAATTAGGTCCGATTTTTTGAGTCATGAAGTTCTTAAAATCAATGTTATCTTGATACATATAATCTTCATTACCACAAATTGTCATGATCTTTTGGCCATAGTTTTTGTTGCTGACGATATTAACTAATTGGTTTTTGGCAATTTTGTCTGGAGAATCGAAGATAGTATCAAAGGTATTGGTGGCCATGGGCGTTTCCGGATTATTGCGGAAATGGACGATATCAGTAATAGGTGACAATGCGGCTACTTTGCTGAAAATGTCCGGATTTTTTAGGCCAATTTTTAAGGCTCCATATCCACCCATACTAGAACCGGCAATATAATTATCGGAAACTGCGGTTGAAACTGGCAATAGTGCTCGAATTTTTGGAATCAATTCGTCTACGAAATAGGAATAGTATGGGATAAAGTCTGAATCGGTATAAAATGCGTTTCTAGCTTCAGGCATGATAACGGCAATTTCATACTTTCGAGCCAATTTTTCGATGTTAGTGTGTCTGATCCAGGCTGAATCGTCGCCGGTATATCCGTGTAAAAGCCAAAGCGTTTGATAAGATGACTTATTAGTATCAGGAATCACGGCAGTTGTTTTAAAATAAGTATGTAAGAAATTAGTTCTGTAGCTAAGATTAATGAGTGCCACAAGAAAAGCCTCCTTGAATAGTTTTCAAGGACAGTATAACAAAACCAAGCTGAACAGTGAGGTACGACGATTATGGATAACAAAGAATATTTTACATTTCCTTTTGAGGTAGGCCCGTTAAACGGCGTGAAGTTACGCTCGATCTCTGATTCCGGAATGACTTATATTTCAGATGAAGGGAAAGTTGTTTCAAAATTAGTCGTTTCTGGGATTAGCCCAACGAAGATAGAAGAGTGTGCGGCCAAATTTGGGGTAACTTTTGCAGACCAAATATTATCCATCAAGGTCAATAATTCCGAATTAAAGATGGGTAAAGATAAGATCTTGCAGACAATTCTGATCTTGGCAACTAGTCGCTAGAAAAAATATTTGATCATGAAATAAAAAGGGTAGCTAATTCAAAATATGAATTGGCTACCCTTTATTAGTGAGGCAAAGTAATTTTGTACTTTTTAGAAAAATAAAATTTATATCAATCTCATTATTAAATTACATTAACGATCTGCATAAGGATTGGAACAACGACGACGAAGAGAACAGTTGAAGTTGTCACTAAGTTCGTTGCATAATCAACGTCACCGTGTGCTTGATCGACTAGGATTGGAAGTACGGCAAGTCCTGGTGCAGCAGCTTGGATGATCAAGGTACTTGCTTCAAGTTGTGGCAAACCATGGCCAATTGAAGCACCAAACATGACAAATCCTATCATAATAGCTGGTGCAAAGACGAATCGTCCAAGCAATGCCCAAATAGTATCACGATCGAATTTGATTGATTTAAGTCCAGCATCCGCTAGGATAATACCAATGTAAATCAATGACATTGGTGTAACGATTCCTCCGACCATGTCTAGAGTCTTAGTGATCCAGTCTGGAATCGGAATGGCTAGTAGCAAGAAAACTAGTGAGACTAGAAATCCAACTAATGGAGCTGGCAAAAGCTTTCTCCAATTAAATTCTTTTTTCTCGCTTTTTTCAACGGTTGGGTCATCGTTTGAAATGAAGAAGACACCAATTGCCCAAGTTGAAATGGTATTCATCACGTAGTAAACCAAGAAGTAAGGTAAACTCTTAGTTCCAAATAAAGCCATGTTCAAAGGTAATCCGATAAAAATAGTATTTGCGTTGGCAAACATATTAATAAACGTTCCACGACGACCTTTTCTGATCTTCAAAATTTTAGTCAACAGCCAAGCCACAATATAGCTGACTGCAAAACTTCCGAAGGCAAAGATCAGACCGCCAGACAAGCTGGCTAATTTATCTCGATTTAAATATTTTAAAACTGATACGAAAATTGAAGCAGGTAAAGCAATATTCATAATTAAGAATGAAATATTGCCTTTAAATTCATCGCCGAGACGGCCGGAGTTTCGCAACCAATAACCTAAAGCAATTACGATCACGATTTCGGCAACACTCTCAACTGAAGTAATAAATGCACCCATTACACTATCCCCTTTAAATTAATATTAATATTCTGGTTTCCATTTAAGGTTTTCAACGGCAGCTTTTGCATCTGTCGAATCACTGAGGTTTTCTTTGATTGCTTGATCAGCAACACCTTCAGCAACTGTCAAACTGAATTGATCTAGTTTAGTAACAGGAGGCAATACAGCTGCTCCTGGTTGATCAGGGTCAACAATTCCGCCCAATGAATGTGCGGCACGATTAATCATGCCATCTGAAAGTAGTTTTGCGTTGACAGCTAATGCACCAAGACCTAATCCTGGGTAGACAAGAGCATTGTTGGCTTGTCCAATGTGGTATTCAACGCCATTTAACTTGACGGGTTCAGCAGGCACACCGGTAGCGACCAAGGCTTTTCCGTCAGTCCAGTTGATCAAATCTTCAGCAGTAGCTTCGGCTAATTTTGTTGGATTTGATAATGGGAAGATGATTGGTCTCTCGGTGTGAGCAGCCATTTCTTGAATAATTTCTTTGGTGAAACTACCAGGTTGAGTTGAAGTTCCGACCATGATCGAAGGATGAACAGCCTTCATAACAGCATTCAAATTAGTTAATTCATCAGCATTTTCAAATTCTGAACGATCTCTAGCAAATGGTTTTTGTTCAGGTGTCAAACCTTCGGTATCCGTAAATAGGAGACCTTGTTTGTCGACCATGTAAAAACGTTTGCGTGCTTCGGTTTCGGACAAACCTTCTTCAACCATAGCGTCAAAGATACGTTTTAAGATACCAGCACCGGCGGTTCCTGCACCGAATGAAAGGTAAACTTGATCAGTTAATTTTTGTTTTGAAATGTTTAACGCACCTAGGATACCGGCTAGAGTGATAATACCTGTACCTTGAATATCATCGTTAAAAGTTAAGATTTTATCTTTATACTTGTTTAGGATATTGGCGGCGTTGTCACGACCAAAGTCCTCAAAATGCAAGTACATGTTAGGGAATGTTTTTTCAGCAGCATCGACGAATTTGTCAACGAAGTCATAATATTTATCACCAGTAACACGAGGTTGACGATTACCGAGATATAAATCATCGTCTAATAATTTTTGATTATTAGTACCAACATCAAGACTAACTGGTAGGACTGATTTTGGATCGATTCCAGCAGCAGCTGTATAAACCATTAATTTACCAACTGAAATATCGACACCTTGGACGCCCCAATCACCGATACCAAGAATTCCTTCACCATCGGTAACTACGATCAACTTGATATCGCGACCATCGGCAGCATTTTTAAGTACTTGTTCAATTTGATCTGGTTCATTGATTGATAAGTAGGCAGCGTTTTGTGGGTCAACGAATAAACGACTGTAGTTTTCAATTGTGTCAGCGATGGTTGGGTCATACACGATTGGCATGAACTCATTGACATGTTCGCTGAATAATTTGTAGAACAAGACACGATTTTCATTAAAGATCTCCATTAAGAATAATCTTTTTGCTAAATCTGTATCTCTCATTTGATATTGCGCATAAGTTTGTTCAACTTGTTGATCTAGTGTTTGAACGAATGGAGGGACTAAGCCTTCAATTCCTAAATCGATTCTTTCTTGTTTAGTAAAAGCTGTACCCTTATTTAAAAATGGGTTATTTAATACATTAAAACCTTTTGACATAAAAAAGCCTCCCGTTTGATTACAGGAGATACTCTACAACCATATAAAAAATATAGTCAAATATGTTATAATCAATAAAAATAATTTATAGGTGAAATCATGAATATCAAAGATTTGAAGTACTTCACTAAATTAGTCGAGTTAAAGAGCTATTCGGATACTGCTCATTTTTTTAATGTTAGTCAACCGACTATTTCCTACGCCATCAAGCGATTGGAACAGGAATACAATACTGAGCTTATTATTCGAAAAAGTTTTGCCAATTCAATTACCTTGACGGTTTCGGGACAACAATTTTTGATTCATGCCAATAAAATACTCCGAGAAGATGAACTTAATAAAAAAGATTTATCAAGGATCAGTCAAGGCAAGATCAAAATGGGATTTCCACCGATAATTAGTGATGCAATCGTTCCCTTGGCCTTTGATAAACTACATGACCAGAAACTTCTAGATAAGATCGAGCCAGTTCGCTCAGGTTCCAAAGAACTGCTTCAAGAGGTTCATAAGGGAAACATTGATATATCGCTAATTGCTACTACTAGATTCCCACAGGACGGTGAGTTCGGCTATGACGTTATCAAAGCTCAAAAGTTCAAAATAATTGCGAGTTCAAAAAGAAATTTTCCCAAAGAATTGCGTATTAAAGATTTGCAGTCAGAAGACGTGATCGTGCTTGATCAAAGTTCTGTCCATCAATTGATAGTTAATAATTTAATAGAAAAATATGGCGTTTTTACAAATATTATTTATCAGACTGCAGATTACAAATTGCTATTGAATTTAGTCAAAGAAAACAAGGGTATCAGCGTTATCACAGAAACTGCGTTAAAAGATATGACGGGAATTCAAGAATTAAACGTGGTGGATATTGATTTTCCATTATTTTATTCGATGTTGGTCTATCGCAGTTCAATCGTTAAGGATAGGGATATCGAAAAGATTATTAAGATATTTTCTGATCTACCTAAATAAGTAGTTCTTAATAATTGAATTTTTCAAAAAAACTTTGTACTATGTGGGTGTAATCAGAGATGATTACAAAGATTTATAAACAATACTAACTCCTATATAATCTATTTCATAATCAATATCAGATAACTGACCGTTTAACCGTCACTCTTTGAGTGGCGGTTTTTAATTTGCCAAATTTTATGTCAATAAGTTAATAGGAAGGGAACGGTTCCATTAATTTAGGATAGTTGGATATGAAAAAATAAATCATAAGATATTACTTATTCATAGTATACAAAATTGTTTATGGAGAATATAATGGTGTAGACCTAGTGATTATGAGTCTGTTAGTAAGACGATAAACTAAAGCTTGGGTAATGTGATCACTTCCAAAGCATCATTGCGAGATTGGGTGTCTCTTGGTCCTATGAAACAACAATCAAAGGGATAGGGATTAAATATGGGGTCTATGATGCCAAAAAGGAGAACTGAAAGATTTCAGTTCTCCTTTTTATAAATTAATTATGAAACTTCTGATTGATTATATTGTGTGAAATAATCGATGAACCATTGACGTGTGTATTTTACTAAATTGCTGGAATATGAATTATTCAAATTACTTATATTGATGATCCAGGGACAAAATGGGTCAAGTTCACGGTGCTCTATTTCATGAGAATAATTATTACCGACTAGCGATGCGACAATACCGACAGTATTCGGCATTTCTAAGCACATATTTAAAATCAAATCCCAAGCACTAGTTTGAAAATAGAAATGCTCATCGATCCCACGTTCATGGAAGCTATCTTGCAATTCGTGGACAAGCATGAAGTTATTGTTGAGAGTTAAAACGTGTTCCTTACTGATCTCATCGAGTGAGATAGGGTGTTGGATATTGTGGAAACGATGATTTTTGTTAAACCAGACCGAAACAGAATTGCGATAAATAACTGAATTTTCAATGTTTGGGTTCGTAACTGGTGAAGGGATGATAGCTAGATCGATTTCTTCGCGTAACAATAATTTCTGTAGTTCAAATCCGCCTTTTTCAACAATTTGTAAATTGATATCGGGGTTTTCATTGATGAAATCTGGAATGGCTTGATTAAAAATAGTTGAAATAACTACCGGTGGAATACCAATCTTGACAGTTCCACGTTTTAGATTCGATTTGTCGCGCATACTCTGTATCATCTGATCAAAATCGGCACTAACTTGGCGTCCATGGGCAATTAAATCATCTCCCAGAGCAGTTAATCCAGTAATACGACCTTTGCCGTGGGTAAAAATTTGAATCTGTTCGCTAGTCACTAGTTCATTGATCAATTTGGAAAGTGCCGGTTGAGAAACTCCCAAGATCCGAGCACTTTTAGTGAGATTAAAATCATTATTGACGATGGTAATTAAATATTTAATTTGATGGATATCCATTTAATCGTCCTTTGATGTGATTTTTTTGGTTACATAAATATAAAATTATTCATGTATATATTCTCATGAATGTGAGTGTCCGACAAGTATATTTTGTGAAAAATTAAAAATTAAGGCAAATAAAACTAATAAAATGCAAAATAGACGTATTTTTAACAGAAAGTGAACTAAATACAGTTAATAATTCAGATGAAAACCAAAATTGATGCTAATACCAGTGAAAATAAAGGAATTTAAAATCATTGAATAAATGAACTATAACAATCAGTTATGATTAATATAACCAAAAAATATTTACATTTGACCGATTATTTTAAAAGTATGCAATTATTACAACAATAAAAGTTTGTGAAATTAGCAAAATGATAACCGAAAGTTATTTGCTAATTACATAAAGATATAGGGAAATTTTTGTAAAGATCAATTTAGAAAAATAAGTAACGGATTTTGATTGAAATTTGGAAATTGTTACTTTTTTATCATGCTTTAAACATAAAATCCATTGGTATTTACCGATATGGACGAATTTGATAGTTTTGAATATGGTATAATTTTTAGGATAAAGTAATTAGGAGTATCAATTAATGAAATTCACGACTGAATAACAAAAAGAAATAGCAAATTACGCATTAGAGCACGAAAACGACTATAAGAAGACTGGCGAAAAATACGGTATTTCTTATCAACAAGTTGCTGCTTGGGTGAGAAAATACACTGCTGAACATGTATCAAAACCTAAATCAGCCAAAAAGAAAACTACAGCCACAAAGAAGACTGTCGTAAAAGAGTCCCAACCAGATAATGACAGTTCTGAGGATAACGAGAAGACAACTGCTTCTACATTGGATGTTTTAAATCGAAAAGATCCCGTTCTTGAAAAACGTCTGGAAGACGTTAAGAGAAGATTAGGTCTTATTAAATAGGAGTTAATAATGGTCAAAGTAATTTTTGTCTGTCTTGGCAATATTTGTAGATCGCCGATGGCAGAAATGATGTTCTCAAATCTGGTTCATCAACAAGGATTAGATGCAAATTTCGACATTTCATCGATGTCTACCTCTACTTACGAAATAGGCAATCCTCCTCATCCAGGGGCAATTGCCGAACTCAAAAAACAACATGTTCCGATCATTGAACATGTTGGGAAACAAATTACAACTTATGATTTTGAAAATGCTGATGTGATAATTGGCATGGATGATCAAAATATTGAAGACCTCAAAGAAATGGCACCAGTCGGGACTGAGGACAAGCTCCACTTAGCATATGATGTGATGTCGGTTCATAAAGTGATCAAGGATCCATGGTACGATCATCGCTTTGATCGAACTTTTCAAGAGCTTAATGAAGTCTTGCCGCTTTGGCTCAAGAAACTCAGTAACTAAACAATTCAATAGTGCAAACTATTGATTTTTTTTTGAAATAAGTTCATGGCATAGACCAATTAGTTATTCAAAGTATGATATGGTTTTATAGTAATTAATTAGGGGATGAACAAAATGACGTTTCAATTGGATGCGGTGACCGTGATTGTTAGATTGCTTTTAGCAACGGTCATTTCTGGCGTGATTGGCTATGATCGGGCACAGAAACATCGTCCGGCTGGTATTCGGACTCATATTTTAGTTTGTTTGGGTGCTTGCATCATCGCCTTGATTCAAAAGGAGATCGGATTTAATGCTTTGGAGATTGCCAAACAATATCCACAATACAAAGGAATCGTTCGCGCAGATGATGCACGACTGATTGCTCAAGTTGTTAGTGGTATTGGTTTCCTTGGGGCCGGAACAATTATTGTTGAGCATCACTCGATCAAAGGATTGACAACAGCAGCCAGTCTATGGGTTGTAGCTTGTCTAGGATTAGCAGTTGGAATGGGTAACTATGTGATTGCTATTGCTAGTTTTGTAGTGGTTTATGGAGTGATTGCATTCTTGAAGAGAATCGTCAGAGTCAGTCCAGTTCGCAATTTGGAAATACAATATCTTGATAAAGATGTCTTCAAAAAATTTATTAAAGAATATTTTCAAGAACATGATGTTAAGGTCAATAATGTAAGTTATAAGGCAAATAAAGTTGATGGCGAGTATACTTATACGAATGTTTATGAAGTCAAGCTTCCGAGAAAGCTGACTTACGTTCAGGTTGTCGAAGATTTATCTGGCAACGGCAACATTACGAAGGTCAACGCCGTAACGCCAGGTTAAGTTTAACAGTTATCAAGTAGATAGATTAGGGGATTTTATGGTACTTACAGTTTTATTCGGGGAATTATTAGTATTACTGATCGTTGTGGCAATGCTACAAATTTTTCATAGGAAATGGCTGCACAATTGTCTTTATGGTGTGTTGCTGGTCAGCTTCATCTGTGTTGGATACTATGTGTTTAGTCCGACTACGTTGCAGCTGACTGGACACTTTCCATTTGTTGAACCGATTGAGACAGTGCAAGCTGATCGTGACGATCGCAGACCCAGAGTTTCAATTAGCGAATTTGCAGAAAACGAATCTGATTATGACTATGTAACTTCAAAAGAATTGCATGAAAATAATCAGTTTTACGAGGGTAAACTGATCAGTCAATGGGGCAAAGTCAAAAAAGTCATTGCCAATGATAAGGTCGGTCGTCAATTAGTGATCGATTTAGATGAACCTAACGGTTCCAGTACAGTCCTGATCAATTATCATTTGAGCGATTTAGCCAAGGGTATAACCAATGTTAAGGCAAACGATCAAATCAAAGTATATGGTGAAGGGGCAGATAAAGAATCTAGCCAAAATTTACCAATTATCAATGCTCAATTTATAAAATATGAATAAAACCGTGATGCCTGATTTGGCATCACGGTTTTTGCTTAGTAGCTATGTTTTTTGATCCAATAAAGTATTTCTTCATAAATTTCCCATTTTCTTGATGGTTCATTCAGAATCTCGTGCATTAAGTGAGGATAAACGTGGATTTCTTTGTCTTCAGAACTAATTCCTTGATAAGTAGCAAACGAATCAGCAACTGGAATGATTCCGTCAGCTTGGCCGTGCAGCAGTAAGAGTGGATCACTGATCTTAGGAAGATCCTCTTTAAGTTCAGCAGCACTTTGCTGCAAAGTATTCATGAGTCTAACGGTATATTCTTTGAGATTCATCGGGTCGTTGTTATATTTTGCAGTAACACGTGGATCCGTGTTGACTCCATCGCCTAAATTATTAGGTACATATGATTCAGGATCTCCGGAAACCTTGGTGCCAAATTCGATAGATAGTGGATCGGTTGCAATGATTCCATCGACATAGCCTGGATAATCAGTCGCAAACTTTAAGACTGTGTGTCCACCCATGCTATGACCTAGCAAGAAGGTCGGTAGATCAGGAAATTGCGATTTAGCAATATCGACGACAATCTTACAGTCATCCGGAAGTTCGTGAGTGTTAGTCAGGTCGCCACGTTTTCCTTCAGACTTGCCATGACCTCTTTGGTCATAGCGAAAGACGTTCATATGATGTGTTAAGAAAAAGTTTGCCAGAGTTTCATAACGACCTGAATGTTCTGCTAGGCCGTGAGCAATCACAACGTTGGCATATGGAAAATTAGTTAGATCCGTGTGTTGATACAAATTAGTTCCTTTAGTCGAAGATTCGATCATTTCTTCAAAATGTCTACTTAAATTTCTATCCACAAAATCCATAAATATCCTCTCCCTTGTGTAATCGATTTCAACTCAATCTTACTACAACAAATTGAACAAAACAAAACGCCATTCATAATTGAATGGCGTTTAAAAAACTATCAAAAGGTTTTGTTTAGAACTAACGATATCATACATAGAGCCATTAACAATTCAGGCAGGTTGTTAACAAGACTATATAAGAGAAGTTACTTTTTATCTTTTGAATCTGTTGTTTTTTTAGAAGATTTCTTATCTGCAGAATCGACACGTTCTACATTTTTTTTAACATCATCGGGAAGTGAGGCAAATTTATCAAATAAACTTCCAAAATCATTTTCACGTTTCACTGTTAAGCCCATCGGTATCAGCCCCTTTCAGGTTAGTGTGCTTACTATTTATTTAAATACATTATAGAACGTTTCCCTCAAAATCTCAATTGCTTGCAACTCTTTAATATAAGATTAAAATAATATAAGCATGTATTAGTATCAAACGAAACGAGGTCATAAATTGGCAACTGAATATCTAGAGCATAAATTAAGTTTATTACCAGATCGTCCTGGCTGCTACTTAATGAAAGATATCAATTCAAAGATAATTTACGTTGGGAAAGCCAAAAATCTCAAGAATCGGGTCCGTTCTTATTTCAAAAGTTCTCATGAAGGAAAAACGGCCAAATTAGTTTCTGAGATCAGAGATTTTGAAACGATCATCACCTCAAACGATAAAGAAGCTTTCCTATTAGAAATAACATTAATTCAAAAGCATCAACCTTATTACAATATTCGCCTGAAGAAGGGAACTGGATATCCTTATATCAAGATCACCAATGAACGAGATCCAAAGATGGAGATTACCGGTCAAATAAAAAAAGATGGTGCCTATTACTTTGGCCCTTATCCTAATGTTTATGCAGCATCAGGAACCTTAAACTTCTTGCAGAAGGTTTATCCATTGCGTCGTTGTCAAGGACATATCGGACGTCCTTGTTTGTACTATCATATGGGACAATGTTTAGGTGCCTGTTTTAAAGAAGTCCCTAAGGAAAAATACGACCAGCAAATTGAAAAAATCAAACGTTTCTTGGATGGAAATGTTGGCGAAGTCAAGGCTGATCTAAATAATAAGATGATGGAAGCCGCTCAAAAACACGAATATGAACGTGCAGCTGAGTTGCGCGACCAGATCCAATATATTGAAGCCACAGTTGAAAAACAAAAGATCATCTCCAATGATTCGACTCCTCGCGACATCTTTAATTATTACGTTGAAAAGGGCTGGATCTCGATCCAAGTATTCTTTATCAGACAGGCACGATTGATGAAACGTGAAAAGCGTGTCTTTGCCTGTGTTAATTCACCAGAAGAAGAACTGTCGACGTTTATTTTGCAGTTCTACAATCGGCGAAATCAAGTGTTGCCAAAGGAAATTTTAGTACCTGATAATATTGATAAGAAGACTTTGTCAGATGTTTTAAACGTACCGTTTAGAACGCCTCAACGTGGTCAGAAAAAAGCCTTGATGGACATGGCAGCGGAAAATTCCAAGCTAGTTCTGCAAGAGAAGTTTAGATTGATGGAATTAGATAACCGTCAAACTTACGGTGCACAAGAACAAATTTTTAAAGCCTTGAATTTACCATATGGCCACGTGATCGAATCTTTTGATCATTCGCATATTCAAGGGACTAACCCAGTTTCTGCCATGGTTGTATTTCAAGATGGACGACCTGAAAAGAGTATGTATCGAAAGTACAAGATCAAGGATGAATTAGAAAATCATTCAGGAGCTGATGAAGCGGCTAATACTCGAGAAGTTATTTATCGTCGCTATTCTCGTTTATTAAAAGAGGAAAAGAACTTGCCTGACCTGATCTTAATGGATGGTGGCATCATTGAATTGCGTGCTGTGATGGATGTCTTGCAAAATGAATTAGGGATCAACATTCCTGTCGCTGGAATGGTCAAGGATAATCACCACAATACTTCGCATCTTATTTTTGGCGAAGAAGGGCAAGCAGTTACCTTAGATCGAAAGAGTCAGGGATTCTATTTGCTACAAAGAATTCAGGATGAAGTCCACCGTTTTGCCATTACTTTCCAAAGAAAAACTCGCAGCAAGAACGCTTTATCATCACAACTTGATGGTATTCAAGGAGTTGGTCCAAAGACTCGGACCAAATTGCTCAAGAAATATGGTTCGGTCAAGAAGATCAAAGAGGCTCCAGTGGAGGATATTGTTAGTTTAGGTATTCCGCAAACGACTGCTCAGACAGTAAAGATCACCTTGGCAAATATTGAAACTCACAAAAAGTATAAAAAAATGTAAAAAAAAACTATTCCATCGGGATTTTGTCCCAATCGGAATAGTTATTTTTTTATTTTGAAGCAGGTGCGTCTTGTTTGAGTGCTGGTTTCCAAACGCCGTAGATAACACCGGCAATGACAGCACCAATGACAACAGCCAAGACGTAAAGTAGTGGGTGATTTGCAAGTAAGGTTACAAAGATTCCACCGTGTGGAGCAGGAACATTAACGTGCCATAGTTGTGTTAATCCACCACCAATAACAGCACCGATCACACTTGAAACGATAACGTGCAATGGATCTCCGGCAGCAAATGGAATGGCACCTTCAGTAATGAATGAAATTCCTAGAACGTAGTTTGAAAGACCAGCTTGTCTTTCTTGTTCGGTAAATTTCTTACCCCAGAAAGTAGTTGCAATAGCAATTGCTAGTGGAGGAATCATACCACCAACCATAACTGCGGCCATCAAAGCACCGTTTTGTGTAGCTGTAAATGTACCAATTGCAAAAGTATAAGCAGCTTTGTTGAAAGGACCACCCATATCGACAGCCATCATTCCTCCGAGAAGACCTCCGAGAATGACCGCATTACCAGTTCCCATATTTTCTAGGAAGGCTGTGATTGCATGGTTAACAACGGCGAAGATTGGATCGACTGCAAAGTACATGATAGCACCTGTAGCTAGTAAACCTAGGACAGGGTAAAGCAAGATCGGTTTGAGACCATCAAGTGTTTTTGGAAGACCCTTGAGTAACTTCTTAAGTCCAATAACGACCCATCCGGCAATGAAACCGGCTAACAATCCACCAATAAATCCGGCAGGACTTTTTGAACTGACAACTGAAGCACTAGCTTGAGATGCCATATAACCACCAACAAAACCTGGTAGTAAGGCTGGACGATCACCAATTGACTCAGCAATATAAGCTGCTAAAACTGGGATCAAGAAACTAAATGCGTAATTACCAACATTATTAAAGAATAGGAACCATTGTGAATGTGAACCAACTCCTGGTTCTAGCAAGAAGGAGAGGGCCATTAAAATACCACCACCGACAACGAATGGCAACATGTTGGAGATACCGTTCATTAAGTCAGCATAAATTTTTGACCAAAGAGATTTCTTCTCAGTACTTTCTTCTTCTTGAGTTGCACCACCTTCAGCGTGGAAGATAGGAGCCTTTTGATCAACGGCTAGGTTGATCAATTCGTCCGATTTATTGATACCATCGGTAACAGGGCGGTTGACCAAGTGCTTGCCGTCAAAACGAGGCATATCGACCTTTTTATCAGCTGCGATGATGACACCATCGGCACGAGCGATATCGGCTGCAGTCAACTTATGCTTAACGCCTTCAGAACCATTCGTTTCGACTTTAATGTCAACTCCGAGTTTTTCAGCATGTTCTTTTAAGGCTGCCTCAGCCATGTACGTATGGGCAATTCCAGTAGGACAAGCAGTAACCGCAACGACAAATGGTTTCTTATCAGCAGATGCAGCAGTCTTTTTAGCTTCTTCTTCTGCAGCTTTTGCTTGAGCCTTTTCTTTTTCTTCGTCTGCTTTGTCTTTAGCTTCTTTAGCAGCCATAGCATCGTTGAATAGCTTTTGAACTTCGTCAGCAGTTGTAGCTTTCTTCAAGTTAGCAACTAGATCAGGGTTGATCAAAAGTGACGAAAGAGCAGCTAATGCTTGTAAATGCAAATTGTCGGCACCGTCTGGTGCAGCAATCATGAAGAATAAATATGTAGGTTGTCCATCGAGTGAATCGTAATCGATTCCGTCTTTACTTTTGGCAAATAAAACTGTTGCTCGTTTAACTGCCTTATCACGAGCGTGAGGCATTGCGATGCCGTCTCCGATACCGGTTGATGTTTGAGCTTCACGCTTTAAAATATCGGCTTTATATAGTTCCTTATCATCGATCACACCAATATCAAAGTACTTGCTGACCATTTCATCAATGGCTTCAGCTTTAGTGGTAGCCTTAAGATCCATGATCATGGCATCTTTAAGAAGTAATTCCTTCAGGTCCATTAATTTTTCCCCCTTAACTTAACTGAGTAATACTAATATTTTGATAAACTTCGTCGATCTTCGACTTAACGGCGATATCTTGACTGAATGCAGTTGCTGAACCACAAGCAGCTCCCTCATGGAAACTTTCGATAGGGTCGTTAGTCTTCATAAATGTTCCTACAAAACCAGCAATCATTGAATCTCCAGCACCAACTGAGTTAATGACAGTTCCCTTTGGTGCGTTGGCTTTGTAAACGTGCTCTTTAGTAACTAGAAGAGCGCCGTCACCAGCCATTGAAACTAACACGTGCTTGGCACCTTGTTCCAATAACTTTCGGGCATTATCAACAATGTCTTGTTCTGATTTAAAAGTGGTATGGAATAAATCAGCTAATTCATGGTTGTTAGGTTTAACTACCAAAGGATTCAATGGCAAAGTATCTAATAATGCTTGGCCAGTTGTGTCGATAACAAAATCAGCACCCTGGTCTTGGATCATCTTAGCAATATCTAAGTAGAATGTATCTTCGACTTTCTTTGGTAAGCTTCCGGACATGATGACCACGTCTCCGGAACCAACTGATTTAAGCTGATCAATAAAAGTAGATTTTTCTTCTGCAGAAATTTCTGGTCCAGTACCATTGATCTCAGTTTCTTCATTTTGTTTTGTAGCATTGATCTTAACGTTGATTCTTGTGTCGTTAGCAACTTTTGTGAAATCAGTCTGAAGATGATGTTGAGCTAACAATTCTTCAAACATTGAACCAGTAGCTCCACCGACAAAACCAAGTGCTGTTGAATCCAATTGTAGTTCATGCAAGATCCGTGAAACGTTGATCCCTTTTCCTCCAGGCAATTTTACATCGCTAGTAGTTCGATTTACCGCTCCAGGAGTCAACTCGTCTAATTGCAAGACGTAGTCGATCGAAGGATTGGCTGTGATAGTGTAAATCAATTACTTGACCTCCATAACCTTAGTATATTTATTTAATAACTCGAGAGATTTTACTGGCAACTCATTAGTTATCAAAGTTGCTTCATTTAAATTAGCAAAGCGACTGAAACTGATTTGTCCGCATTTGGAACTATCAGCTAAAATAAATTTCTCAACTGAATTTTGCAGTGCAATCTCTTTAGTAGAAGCTTCCTCAGGGTCAGGAGTGGTAAATCCGGCCTTGACGGAGAAACCGTTGGTACCAATGAACGCTTTATCGAAATGATAATTCTCTAAGGTTTTCGTCATGGAAGATCCAACGATTGCCTTAGTGCTCGATTTAAGACGTCCACCGGGGACAAAAGTTTCAATTTGATAGTCGGCTAATGTAGAAGCATTCACAACGCTGTTGGTGACGACTAAGATATTGGTTAACTTTGCTAGGTAAGGGATGACTGTTTGGACCGTCGTTCCAGCATCTAGAAAAATTACTTCATTATCTTTGACGAATTCACCTGCAACCTTGCCAAGCCTAGCTTTAGCATCAGGATTTGCAGTTATCTTTTGCGAAAGCGCAGGCTCATCGTGAAAGGACACGATGCTTTGAGCACCACCATAGATCCGCAAAAGCTTGTGACATTCCTCAAGATCTTGCAGATCTCGTCTTAAAGTCGACTCTGATGCACCAGTTAGTGGTATCAGGTCTTGCAGCTTAACAATATTATGAAGCTGCAATTGCTTTAAGATAATTTGATGTCTTTCTTCGGTAAGCACTTACATTCACCTCCTGAAATAATAATACATCAAATTCATTCAAAATCAATCATAATCTTTCAAAAACATTCAAATTATTTCAAAATCATTCATCTTTGATTTAAAGTTGTGGACAGTCATTTGGGTTTTGAAGTATTATGAGTAGTGTTTTTGTGCTAGAATTTAAAAATGATAATCAAATAAATTACAATAGGAAGAAAGGAGGGGTCAAATGTTTGTAGATAATGTCAAAATCACCGTTAGATCTGGAAAAGGCGGTGATGGTTCAGTTGCCTTTAGACATGAGAAATATGTTCCGCTCGGTGGACCTGCCGGAGGAGATGGTGGACGTGGAGGCGATATTATCCTTCGCGCTGATGAAGGTATGAATACATTAATGGATTTTCGTTACAAACGAATTTTTAAAGCTGATCCTGGACAAAATGGCCAGATCAAAGCGATGTATGGTCGCAAAGCGGACCCCGTATTCATCGTAGTGCCAACTGGTACTGCTGTTTATGATGAAGACACCGGTAAATTGATCGGTGATTTAGTTGAAAATAATCAGGAATTAGTCGTAGCTAAAGGTGGAAAGGGCGGACGTGGAAATATTCATTTCGCCAATTCTAAGAATCGTGCTCCTGAAGTTGCTGAAAATGGTGAACCAGGCCAAGAAAAGCATCTCAGACTTGAATTGAGACTGATTGCTGATGTTGGTTTAGTTGGATTTCCATCAGTCGGGAAGTCAACCTTACTGTCAGTGGCAACTTCGGCCAAGCCCAAAATTGCTGCGTATCATTTTACAACCTTAAATCCCAATCTTGGGATGGTTAAATTGGATAACGGTAACGATTTTGTTATTGCTGATTTACCTGGTTTGATTGAAGGAGCTTCAAATGGTGTTGGATTGGGAATTCAATTCTTACGCCACGTTGAACGGACTCGAGTTATTCTGCATTTAGTCGATATGGATCCTGAAAATGGTCGTGATCCTTATGAAGATTATTTATCGATTCGAAAAGAATTAGGAACTTATGATGAAAATATCCTCAGTCGTCCAGAAATCATCGTTCCTACCAAATTGGATATTGCTGGTTCAGAAGAACGACTTGCAGAATTTAAAGAAAAATTACCTGACGATGCCGATATCTTTGCTATTTCAAGTATTCAACATACAGGTGTTAAAGCATTGTTGAACCATACTAGTGAAGTTCTTTCTAAAGCTGAACCAATTCATTTTGATGTGGTCAGCGATGAAACGGTCGAATACAACTATCAACCTAAGGCTGACAAGTTCAAAGTTCAACGTGTTGGCGAACACGACTTTGAAGTTACTGGTGACGAAGTTGAAAGAATGCTGCAGATGAGTAATTTAGATCATCAAGACGGTATTATGCGCTTTGCTCGCAAGCTTAAGAGTATGGGTGTTGAAGATGCATTAATGAAGGCTGGTGCCGAATCAGGCGATTCAGTTACAATTCTTGATTTCACGTTTGAGTTTATTTAGTAGTTTAGGGGTATATATATTATGAATAAGTCACCAAAAAGAAGATTTATTGGTGGATTCGATGGCCTAAGAACCTTAGGTGTGATTGGCGTTATCATGTATCATTTGAATCCAACCGTCTTTTCTGGTGGGTACCTAGGCGTACCCATCTTTTTCTTGATTTCAGGTTATTTGATCACGGATCATTTCTTTAATACCGTTGATGCCGGCAACAAATTCTCATTAGGGAATTTTTACGTGAAGCGTGTACGCAGATTGTACCCAGGACTCGTGTTTGTCCTATTAGCTTCCGGAGCTTATATCGTATTGTTCTTGAAAGATCTTCTGTATCACCTGGATCAAATATTTGTTACGAATATTTTGAATGTATATAATTGGTGGCAAATTTTTAATGGACAGTCTTATTTTGAAAGATTTGCAAACAACGAATCACCATTCACTCATTTGTGGACATTATCAATAGAAGGTCAATTTTATATTGTTTGGCCATTGTTGTTATTATTGTTCATCAAATTTGGTGTCAAAAAGAGTCGGATCTTTGGATTTGCAATGATCGTTTCGATTGCATCTGCAATCTTGATGGCGGTTCTTTATCAACCTGGCGTTGATCCTAGTCGTGTTTACTATGGAACAGACACTCGTCTATTTTCAATTCTTTTAGGCTGTGGTCTAGCAATTATTTGGCCCGCTGAAAAGCTTAAAAAGAGCGTCATTAAAAGTGATAAAGCAATTTTGAATATTGTCGGTTTATTATCATTTTCACTGATGGTATTTATGATCTTTACAGTTAAAGATTCATCGCCATTCTTGTATCGTGGCGGAATGTTTATTTTCTCTGTAGTTACATGTATTTTTATTGCGGTGGTTGCACATCCAAGTGCAATTTGGGATAAAATTTTGTCGAATAAATTGTTCCATTATATCGGAGCAAGAAGTTATGGCTTATATTTGTACCAATTCCCAGTCATGATCTTCTTTGAAGCGAAGTTCAAAAATATCGCCGATCATCCGGTACTTTATCCGGTCATCGAAGTGATTTTGATCTTCTTGATCACAGAATTCTCTTATCGGTTCGTTGAAAGACCATTGTCTAAAGCCAGCTGGTCAGATGTTAAGGAATTCTTCAAGTCAAGTTCAGCCATTAGCCGTGTCTTGGCAATCGTGATTGCATTGATTTGCATTACTGGAGGCTACGGCGTCGTTAAAGCAACGACTGTACCAAAGCCAAAAGCTAACGACAGTCAATTAGCTCAAACTATCAAGAAAAACACTAAGAATAGTACTAAATCGAATAAAAAGGCTCTTGAAAATATTCGAAAAAATAAAAACAAACAAGATGGCAGCAAGCTTACTCCTGAACAAATTGCTAAGTACAAGAAGCTTGCCAAGACTCATCCAGTCAACAAAGAATTTGAAAAGTATGGATTGTCGCAATTTGATCTTCAAAGACTTCAAGACATTCATCTAACTGGTGTCGGAGACTCAGTTATGGCTGATGGATTGGATAACTTCCATAAACTGTTCAACGATAAAAATGTCGTGATCGATGCTGCCGTCAGTCGTCAGTTGGACGCCAGTGTCAACATTTTACAAGACTACAAGGATAAAGGTGCTTTAGCACCAAACGTCATGGTCGGTCTTGGTACTAACGGTCCGTTCACCGAAGAACAATTGGATCAAGTCATGAAACTGGTCGGTCCAAAGACGCATGTTTTCTGGATCAACGTGTTTGTTCCAACTAGACCTTGGGAAAAACCAGTTAATGAATTATTGTTCAAAGCACAGAAGAAATATAAGAATCTTTCCGTGATCGACTGGAATGGATATGCTAAAGGACATCCAGATTGGTTCTACGACGATCAAGTCCATCCAAATCCAGATGGTTCAATGTATTATTCATCGTTTGTTGCTAAACAGATCTTGAAAGATTTAGATAAAAAATAGATAGGATTTTTATATGGAATTAGAATTTTTAGGAACTGGTGCAGGTGTTCCTTCTAAGGGAAGGAATGTTTCCAGCACAGCATTGAAATTACTTGATGAACGCAATGAGGTTTGGCTTTTTGATGTGGGTGAAGCCACTCAGCATCAAATTTTAGAGACTACCATTCGACCTCGAAAAATTGCGAAGATCTTCATTACTCATTTACATGGCGATCATATTTTTGGTTTGCCGGGACTATTGTCTAGTCGGGCCAATCAAGGCGGAAACACTCCGCTAGACCTATACGGACCAGTTGGCCTAAAAAAGTACGTGGAGACTTCATTAGCGGTCACTGGAACTAAATTGGGATATCGTATCAACTATATTGAACTAAAAGATGGCGGCGAGATCTTTAATGATAAGACATTCACTGTTTATGCCGGTAAACTGGAACATCGGATCACTTGTTTCGGCTATCGGATCGTTGAAAAACCACGGACAGGCGAATTGCTAGTTGATAAGCTGAAGCAATATAATATTCCTAATGGACCGATTTATGGTAAGTTGAAAGCTGGGCAAGAGGTAACTCTAACAGATGGCACGAAGCTTAACGGTAAAGATTTTATTGGTCCAGACAAGCCTGGCAAAACGGTCGCCGTGATTTCAGATACTAGATATACACCTGAGATCGATAAATTGGCTGATCACGCTGATGTGATCGTTCATGAATCGACTTTTTCAGAAGAAGATAAGAAAATGGCTTACAATTATTTTCATTCAACTGCTTCTCAAGCTGCCCGAGTTGCAAAAAAATGTCATGCCAAAGGATTGCTTTTGACCCACATCTCAGCACGCTACACCGGCAAGGCTGCTTTAACTTTGCAAAATGAAGCTAGAAAGATTTTTGATAACAGCAGAGTCGTCAATGATTTCGACATTTATGAGGTTCCGTTCAATAATTAGAAAAGGGGAATTGTCATGGTCAATTTGTTAGATCAAACGGTCTTAGTTACAGGTGCGTCATCTGGAATTGGACGTATGGTTGCCATTAATGCCGCCCAAGCAGGAGCAAACTTGATCTTAGTTGCAAGAAATAGCGACAAGCTGGCTGGCGTCAAACAAGAGTGTATCGAAGTCGGTAGCGAATACTCTAATCATGAATATTTATCGATCGACATGGCCGATCCTAAAGCTATCGTTGATGGCGTGGAAACTATAGAAGATAACTTTGCTACCGTTGACGTTCTAGTTAATGCGGCTGGATTTGGAGATTTCTCTAATTACTTGGATACGGATTTCGACACAGTTGAAAAAATGTTTCAAGTGAATGTTTTAGGACTGATGTTGATGACTAGATTAGTTGCCAAACAGATGGTGGCTGCAGGACATGGTCATATTTTCAATGTCGGTTCGATGGCAGGTAAAATTGCCACGCCTAAGTCAGCAGCATATGCCGCAAGCAAGGCAGCCGTTATTGGCTTTTCAGATGGTTTACGATTGGAATTAAATCCACTTAACGTCTGGGTGACTACAGTCAATCCTGGTCCCGTGGATACAAACTTTTTTGAAGTGGCTGATCACAGTGGTACTTATCTTCAATCTGTGAAGAATTTTGTTCTTGATCCAAATAAGTTGGCGATAGAAATTGTCAATTCTTTCAACCGAAAAAAGCGTGAGATCAATCGACCAAGATATATGGAACTTGCAAGCATTCTTTACAAAATGGCTCCAAGTGTGGGAGACTATTTAGCAGGAACGTTTGGAAATCGAAAATAGGGGATTTTGATTATGGATAATAAAAAAAGACAATGGAGATTCGTTATAGGTTTGATCATTGCGTTGATCGTAGTGATTTTTGCAATCTTAAACGTTAATCCAGTTACGATTAGTTTCGGATTTACACATATCAAATTGCCACTGATCGTCTTGATCATTGTGACATTGATCTTAGGGGCTTTGATCACAGTGTTGCTTGCCAATACTGGTTCAAAAGACAAAGATGAGAAGAAATTATCTCGTTCCGCAAAAAAAGAATTATCTAACGTGAAGATCTCTGGCGACAATCAAATTGCTGATGCATTAAAGAAAAACGAAACAAAAAACAAACAAAATTAGATTTTTGCTTGCCGTCAAGGTATTATGATAGTATTATATTAAACGTTAGATTTGATTAAGTAATATAAATATAAAGGAGTTTTTACATATGGCTGTTCCAAAGAGAAAGACATCTAAACAAAGAAAACGTCAAAGACGTGGACATATTAAATTGAACACACCTAACATGCAATTTGATGTTGCTACAGGTGAATATCGTTTAAGCCACCACGTTTCACCATCAGGTATGTACAAGGGTGAAAAAGTAGTTGACGTTAAAAACGATCAAGAAGCTTAATTAAAATAAGTCAAGTCGTAAATGGCTTGGCTTTTTTTGTATAAAATGGGGAATTCTGATGAAAAAATTAAAGTACTTTCTAATTTTGTTAGTTCCAATTTTTTTCATAGTTCTAAGTGGCTGTTCTGATCTGGCAATTCATACCACAAGCAATAGTTATTCGCCTTCAGGATTAGTGGCAGTTGTCAAAGGAAAGGCAACCAAGGCTAGCAAATTGACATATGGACTTGACGGCAAACAGCATACCGTCAAAATGAACGATGGCCATTTTGCCTTCTCAGTGCCAGTATCTAGTTCTGAGCAAGATATCAAGATCACTGCAAGCGACGGTCAGCAGCAAGTTACTAAAATAATTACTATCCGGTCAGCTAAACCAATTGCTGACTATACTTCGCTTGCTCAGGAGTATAACTATTATGCCTTGAGTTCTGGTAGTCCCACAGATCAAATACCATTAGTGGCTCAGGATGGAATCTTTAAATATACACGTCCTAATGGGACTGTATTCCACTTTAATGTGCAAGGATCATACTTGATGGGTATTTCAGTATATAGCTCGTTGTCGAATATGAAATCCAAAAATGGAATGAAGGATTTTGAGACTAGTCTTTATTCGATGTCATCGCTGATCGGTGCTGACAGTAAATCAGTCTTAAAAAATCTTAACAAGCAATTGAAGAACGCTAAAGATGGCAATAGTTCCAATATGAAACAGATCAGTTCCAATGGAATTCATTACAATATCAATTTAGCGACAAATGGAATCTACATTTATATTACGAAATAGTTCTGTCAAAAAAGAGAGTGGGACAAAACATGGTCAGCTCCCGAGCATTAATTTCAAAGAGCCCCTAATTCGCATTTTGAATTAGGGGCTCTTTGAAATTAAGCGGAAGGAGCTATGTTTTGTCGCACGTTTATGCCGCATATTTGTAGAAAATAGAAGTTATGTCACAACCTCTTTACGTATTTTGATAATTTGAGATCTCAACGAGGTTTTTATCTGGGTCGCGGACATAGATTGATGTCATTGGACCTAGCGCACCATGCTTGTCAATGGGTCCCTGTACGATTGGTATTCGATGCGAATTCAGTTCGTCAATAATTAAATCTAGTTTAGTTGAACTGATCAGGCAAAAATCTGCTGATCCTAAGGTTGGATGTTCTGCCTTAGGTTCAAATTCGTGTCCTTTGAGATGCAAGTTGATTTTTTGATCCCCAAAGCGCAATGCTCGACGATCGTTGTCAAAAGTAATGACATCCATTCCTAAGATATCACCGTAAAAGTGACAAGTAGCATCAATGTCTTGCACGGTCAAAACAAGATGGTCAAGCTTTGAAATTTTCATTTATAAATTCTCCTGAGCAACAAAAAAAGGCGCGATTAAGCGTCTTTTTTCTTAGTACTATTTTTATCTTTTAACATCAATGGAATAAAACTGAAAATAAAGGCAAAAATTATTGAAACAATTAATGTCATTTGGAAATTATAGGTTTGTTGGTTAAGAGCACCACCAATAAATCCAGCAACTTGTCCTAAAACGATTGCCCAAAAAAATACAGCAACATATCTCATTATTTCCATCTCACTTTCTTGTGTAGTTTAACATAAATTAAGTCTTTCACCAATAAAGTTTGAATCAATTTTGTTATAATTTTAACCGAAGGGGGCTTACGATTGCAAACACAATTACAAATAACGAGTAGCTATAGTTTATTGCAAAGTCCCATAAAATTGCCCGAATTGATAGATTCGGCTAAGCAGATGGGTTATAGTTCATTGGCTTTGACTGATAATAATAATTTATATGGTTCGATCGACTTTTATAAATATTGTCAAAATGCCGGTATAAAACCAATTATTGGTTTAACAATTAATACTTTAGGTGTAACTGATACTCAAAATGTTTACCCGCTTATATTATTGGCTAAGTCCGATGTTGGCTATCACAACTTGATCAAGATTTCTTCCCGGATCATGTCTAGCGAAGATCCAGTTGAGTTTTCAGTCATCGCAGATTTTTTGCATGATCTGTTCATTATTACGCCTGCACAAAATTCAGAAGTATTAGCCATCAATGAATACGTCAGTTATTGTCAGATTATTGGACAAAATAGTGATCCTCATTCGCTTTATCTGGGCGTAGGATTGTTCGGACAACAAATCAACAACGTTCGTCGGATTAAAAAAATCAGTGATGAAACCGAAATTCCTATGGTTGCATTGAGCGATATTAGATATTTAAAGCAAGATGACCATCTAGCTTATCAAGTTTTGAACAATATCCGAACTGGAAATAAATTTGAAAGTTTGGACGACGTAGTTGAAAATGGCGAATTTTATTTACGTTCTGCAGAAGAAATGGATGCTGAATTTAGTAATGTCGATATGATCGAAACAGTCAAAACTGCAGACTCGATCGCACAGCGGTGCAATGTCAAAATTGAGTTTAAGTCGACGGAATTGCCAGAATTCAAAACGCCCGCTGGCACAACATCTGCTCAATTTTTAATGAGTCTGACGGTCAGAGGTTTGTCAAAACGATTAAATGGACAAGTCTCTGAAAAATATCAAAAGCGTTTGAAATACGAACTGGGCGTAATTGAAGAAATGGGCTTTTCCGATTATTTTTTGATCGTTTGGGATGTGATCAAACATGCGCATGAATCTGGAATTAAAACTGGTCCAGGACGTGGTTCAGCAGCTGGCTCGTTAGTTGCCTATACCTTGGGGATAACTCAAGTTGATCCAATTAAATATGATTTATTGTTTGAAAGATTTTTAAATCCTCAACGGGTTAACATGCCTGATATCGATTTAGACTTGCCTGATGACCGGCGGGATGAGATGGTCCAATACATGCACGATAAGTATGGTGCCGATCACATGGCCCAGATCATTACCTTTGGGACTTTAGCCGCAAAGATGGCTTTAAGGGATATCGCCAGAACGTTTGGTCAAAACCAATTCCAAATGTCTCGCTGGTCAGAGGCGATTCCTAAACAACTGAATATTTCGTTGAAAGAATCGCTGGATCAATCGGAGACCTTAAGATCGATCACGAATGACTCTGAAGAGAATAAATTGATTTTTAAAGTGGCTCAGAGGATCGAGGGTATTCCCAGACATTATTCGACCCATGCAGCCGGAATTGTTTTAAGTAAGTCGCCAATGACGGACATCGTGGCTGTTCAGTTGGAAGACGATGGGATCAACTTGACTCAACAGACTAAAAATAACGTCGAAAGTCTCGGACTTTTGAAAATGGACTTTTTAGGATTAAGGAACTTAACGATACTCGATAATTCCATCAGATTGATATCAGAACAAACAGGTCAGCAATTCCACCCTGAACAAATACCACTTGATGATCGAGAAACTCTGGAATTGTTCCAAAAGGGCGATACTGACGGCGTTTTCCAATTTGAATCTGATGGTATCAAGAGTGTATTAAGACGTCTTAAACCGACTCATTTTAACGATGTGGTGGCAACTAATGCCCTGTATCGTCCAGGTCCGATGCAAAATATTGATACTTTCATCAAACGTAAGCATGGGGATGAACCGGTCGAGTATCCAGATTCTTCATTGGAGAAAATCTTAAAACCGACTTATGGAGTTTTAGTTTATCAAGAACAAGTCATGCAAGCTTCTTCTGAGATGGCTGGATTCTCACTGGCAGATGCTGATTTGTTACGTCGTGCAATTAGTAAAAAGAATGAAGACTTGATGAATGCTAACCACAAGAAGTTTGTCGATGGTGCTGTCAAACTTGGCCACGATCGTCAGGCAGCCGAAAATGTTTACGACTATATTGAGACATTTGGTAATTATGGATTTAATAAGTCGCATTCAGTTGCATACTCGATGATTGCATTTTGGCTAGCATATATTAAAGTTCATTATCCAAATATCTTCTTTACTTGCTTGATGAATTCAAATTTGAATAATGAAACTAAGACGGCAAATTATGTTCAGGCTGCCAAAGATCGAGGAATCAAGATCTTGAATGTTGATATTAATCAGAGTACATACAACTTCAAAGTTGGAAAGGACTCGATCAGATTTGGATTTCTCAGTATTAAAGGGATGAGACGAGATTTTTCTCAGTCGATCGTTAATGAAAGAAGCCAACGCGGACAGTTCATTAGTCCAATCAACTTTTTACAGCGGATCGACCCTCGATTTGTCAAAAGCGATTATATTGAACCCTTGGTATTAACTGGTGGGTTTGATCAATTCAATCGTAATCGTAAGGAAATGCTGCTGGATATTCGTGACTTGGTCGAGAGTATGCAGCTGGCTGGCAATAATATCTCCTTGTTTGATACCTTGGAGCCTAAGAAACATCAAGTCGACGATTATTCGCTGACTGAAAAGCTCAATCAAGAAAAGGAATTTTTGGGTATTTATATTTCGGGACACCCGGTTGAAAAATACCGCAATAAATTATTGAATTTAGACACGGTCAAAATTAGTCATCTAAGTGATTATCAAGGAAGAAATGTCAATTTGCTTGGTCTGATCAAGTCGATGCGAGTGATTCGAACGAAGAAGGGTGAGCAAATGGCATTTGCGACTGCCGAAGATGAAACGGGCAGTATCTCAATCACGATTTTTCCAAGACTTTACAAAAAGATTCAATCAGAGCCGTTAGAAGGAAAGATCTTAGTCATTGTCGGAAAGCCAAATACTGGAATGCGTGGCGATCTTGAGGTAATAGCTGATCGAATCAATGATCCGCAGCAATATATGGTTCGTTTGCCAAAAGATGTTTTGTACTTGAAAGTCCCTAAATATCTCGATAAACCTGATAAGTTGACTGAATTATACGATTTAGTCGAATCTTCTCACGGCGACATGCCAGTCATCGTTTATCGAGAATCTGATAAACAATCTGTACTTCTCAAGCAAAATCGTTGGATTAAATATGACAAAGCTATTAAACTAAAATTGGAAACATTTTTGGGTGAAAAGAACGTTTTTCTAAAAAAAGGTAACTAATTTGTGATTAAAACGTTTTCAAACCTACAAAGAATGTGAAAAAAATGTTATATTTTATAAGGTTTTGTTTTAGAAACAAATAAATTTGGAGTGTGAATAAATGAAGCGTATTGGTATATTGACCAGTGGTGGAGACGCCCCTGGCATGAACGCTGCTATTAGAGCAGTCACACGTAGAGCCCTAGACAAGGGTCTTGAAGTGTTTGGTATCAATTATGGCTACGCTGGTCTAGTTGCGGGTGATATTTTCCCATTAACTGCATCAGATGTATCTGATCGTATTCAACGCGGTGGAACTTTCTTGTATTCAGCAAGATATCCAGAGTTTGCTAAAGAAGAAGGTCAATTAAAGGGTATCGAACAACTTAAAAAATTTGGAATTGATGCATTAGTTGTCATCGGTGGTGATGGTTCATATCACGGTGCTTTGCGTCTAACAGAACATGGATATAACGCTGTCGGTCTTCCAGGTACGATCGATAACGATATTCCATACACTGACTTTACAATTGGTTTCGATACAGCTGTATCAACTGTTATCGAATCAATCGATAAAATCAGAGATACTGCTACATCTCATGAAAGAACTTTCGTTATCGAAGTTATGGGACGTGGCGCAGGTGACATCGCCTTATGGTCTGGTGTTGCTGGTGGTGCTGAAGAGATCGTTGTTCCTGAACGTGAATTCGACATCGCAGAAATTGCTGATCGTATCAAACGTGGCCGTGAAAAAGGCAAGAAGCATATGCTAGTTGTCTTGGCTGAAGGTGTTATGCATGCTGATGAGTTTATGGATAAACTTAATCAATATGGAGACTTCCAAGCTCGTGCCACAGTTCTAGGACACGTTCAACGTGGTGGTTCACCAACTGCCAGAGATCGTGTTTTAGCAAGTAAGATGGGTGCTTATGCCGTTGACCTTCTTGAAGAAGGCAAGGGTGGAGTTGCTATTGGTATCGAAGATAACAAGTTGACATATCACAATATGCTTGATTTATTCGATGGAAAGCACAAACCAGATATTGATCTCTATGATTTGAACAAATCATTGAGTAGATAGTAGATCTAGTAACAGATAAAAAAATTGGAAAGAGGATTCTAATGAAAAGAACTAAAATTGTAAGTACACTTGGCCCTGCAAGTAATGATGTAGAAACAATCACAAAATTGATCGAAGCCGGAGCAAACATCTTCCGTTTCAACTTCTCTCATGGTGACCATGAAGAACATCTTTCACGTATGAAGATGGTTCACGAAGCTGAAAAGATCACTGGCAAGACTGTTGGTATCGTTCTTGATACTAAGGGTGCTGAAATTCGTACAACACCTCAAGAGGGTGGCAAGTTCGAAGCAAAAATTGGTGACGTTATCCGTATCTCAATGGACGACTCATTAACTGGTAATCCACAAAAAATTGCTGTTACATATCCTGGTCTATATGATGATACACATGTTGGTGGTCACGTATTGATCGATGATGGTCTTGTTGACTTGAAGATCACTGAAAAAGATGACGAACATCGTGAATTAGTTACAGAAGTACAAAACGAAGGTATGATCGGTTCAAGAAAAGGTGTTAACGCTCCTGGTGTTGAAATCCGTCTACCTGGTATCACTGAAAAAGATGCTTCAGATATTCGTTTCGGTTGCGACAACGGAATCAACTTTATCTCAGCTTCCTTCGTTCGTAAGGCTCAAGATGTTCTTGATATTCGTGAAATTCTTGAAGAAAAACACTGCGAATATGTACAAATCTTCCCTAAGATCGAATCACAAGAAGGTATCGACAACATCGATTCAATCTTGCAAGTATCTGATGGTTTAATGATTGCTCGTGGTGACATGGGTGTTGAAATTCCATTTGAAAACGTACCATTCGTTCAAAAAGACTTGATCAAGAAGTGTAACGCACTTGGCAAGCCAGTTATTACAGCTACACAAATGCTTGACTCAATGCAAGAAAACCCACGTCCTACACGTGCCGAAGTTACTGATGTTGCTAACTCTGTTCTTGATGGTACAGATGCAACTATGCTTTCTGGTGAAAGTGCTAACGGTGATTATCCTGTTGAAGCTGTTGCTGCAATGGCTAACATCGACGAACGTACAGAAAAGCAACTTGACAAGAAGAACCAACTTGCTATCCAACGTTTCGAAGAATACAAGGGTTCAAACGTTACAGAATCAATCGGTGAATCAGTTGTTAGAACTGCTGAAGAATTAAACATCAGCACAATTGTTACTGCAACTGCTTCAGGTTACACAGCTCGTATGATTTCAAAATATCGTCCAAGTGCTGATATTTTGGCAATCACATTCGATGAAAAGACACAACGTGGTTTAACAGTTAACTGGGGTGTAGATCCTATCGTTGCTGAAAGACCAGAAAACACTGATGAAATGTTCGATCTTGCTTCTAAGAAAGCTCAAGAACTTGGCTTTGCTAAAGAAGGAGACTTGATCCTTATCGTTGCCGGTGTACCAGTTGGTGAAAGTGGTGCAACAAACGTAATGAAGGTTCAATTGATCGGTTCACAATTGGTCAAAGGACAAGGTGTTGGTGAAGAAGCTGTTGTTGGTAAGACAGTAGTTGCTCACAATGCTAAAGAAGCTAACGAAAACGTTAACGAAGGCGACATCCTTGTTACAGAAACAACTGACAAAGATTACCTACCAGCTCTTGAAAAAGCTAGTGCCGTTGTTGTTGAAAACGGTGGTTTAACTTCACATGCTGCTGTTGTTGGTATTGCTATGGGATTACCTGTAGTTGTTGGTGCTAAAGATGCTACATCAATCATCACAAATGGCGAAACAGTTACTGTTGACTCAAGACGTGGTGTTGTATACAAAGGTGCTTCACGTTCACTTTAATCAATAATTAATAAATTTATTTAAGAAAGAGACTGACGAGTCTCTTTCTTTTTTTTGAGATGATTTTCCAACATATTTTGTTATTTTGAGTTATGATTTTATTATTGAATTCATGTTGAGGTGAAATTTTGTCAAATAAAGATGTACTTGTGTTCGAAATTGAACAAGCAAAGGGGAAACCCGAAAACATTAAACATGCTTCTGGATACTGTCCATTTTGCGATGTTGAACATTTAACTAATATCATCGATCAAAAAGACGATATGATCTGGTTGGAAAATAAATATAAAACTTTGCTCGATACTAATCAGACAGTACTGATCGAATCCAGTGACCATGATGCAGATATTTCGACGTATTCCGTTGAAAAGAATCGCCAGGTTTTTGAATATATTTATAAGTGCTGGAATAAAATGATCAAGAGCCATAAATATACTAGTGTTTTGATGTACAAAAATTTTGGTCCATTGTCTGGGGGCAGTTTACGTCATCCACATTTTCAGATCATCGGATTAGAGAAGGTCGATGGCTACAAGCATGTCGAGGCTGAAAACTTTAATGGCATGCGTGTCTATAAATCCGATCGAATTGAATTAAACATTTCCAAAAAGCCAATTATGGGATTTGTGGAATTTAATATTATTATCACAGATGCAGCAAATATCGATAACTTAGCAGAATTCGCTCGAGTTACCGTTAAATATGTACTTGATGATTTTTATGGAGGGAAGTTCGATTCTTACAATATTTTCTTTTACAAAGAGTATTCAAAAATAATTTGTAAAGTCGTTCCTCGATATGTCGTTTCTCCATACTTTGTTGGCTATCGATTATCTCAACGCGATGGCGATAAGCAGGTCAGTGGGATTCGCGATGTCTTATTATCAAGACTACAAGAAAATGCTCATTGTCAGGAAATAAATTCAAATAATTAAACGCAAAAAGGGATCTAGATTAAATTCTAGATCCCTTTTTGCGTTAAATGGGTAAACAAAAAACGAGACTGAGGTCTCGTTTAAGGGTGATTATTTTCCAGGTTGATAATCCTTATCGATGATCAAGACTGGTTTGATCGTTTCGCCACTGACAGATTCAGCGTCAGCTTCATTGATTTGGTCAAAGTCGAAGAATTTTTCAGTTAAGTCAAATGGGAACATCCCCATCTTGTAGAACTTGATCAAACGAGGGATATCAATTTGTGGAATTGAGTCACCCATGTTGACGCCGACAACCTTTTTATCGTCAACACAAAGGTCGTTCCAAGTACTTAGATCGATATTATGTGGAGTAACTGCAATTGTTGCTGAAGTTCCGCCTTGTGTCAAAGCACCGATTGAATCCATCATAACTTTTGAAACACCGGTAGTATCAACTGACCAGTTAACGCCAAGTCCGCCAGTGATCTTCTTGATAGCCTCAACGGGATCTTCTTTAGAACTATTGATAACGTCAGTAGCACCAAGCTTTTTAGCCAGTTCCAAACGTGATTCAACGATATCGACAGCGATGACGTTGACACATCCAGAAATTTTACCTGCCATCATGGCAGCTAAACCAACAGCACCTGTACCAAATACGGCAATTGTATCGCCAGGTTTTGGTTGTAAAGTATTAAAGACAGTACCACTACCAGTTACATAGCCGCAGCCAAGAGGTCCAAGTTTACGGAGGTCAAGGTCTTTAGGAACTTTAACGGCGTTTCTCTTATTGATAACGGTATGAGTAGTAAATGATGATTGGTTGAACATATCGCTTACGTGATGTCCATCTTCAGTAAAGTGGTCTGAACCATCTGGACGAGTACCACTCAAGTTTGATGCGGCATATTTACGACATTGTGTAGGAATTCCTCTTAAACAGTTATCGCATTCGCCACATGAATAAAATGACATAATAATGTGATCGCCAACTTCAAAGTTCTTAACGTTCTTACCAACTTTTTCAACGATACCTGAACCTTCATGCCCAAGGACTACTGGGAAACTAAAAGCTGCATCGCCTTTTCTTAATGCTTCGTCAGAATGACAAATACCAGAAGCGACGACCTTAACTTGTAAACCGTCATCTTCTACGTCAGCTAACTCAACGTCATCTTTAATGACAAATGGGTCGTTGACCTTATCTACAACTGCTGCTTTGATTTTCATAATTAATATCCACCTCATAAATTAATGTAAATTATGGCAACGCTTTCTTCAGTTGTGTATTATTTCACATTTATTCAGAAAATGCAAATCGATTTTCGTTATTTTCTTTCATCGCCAGGCATCATTAAGTAGTAGGCTTTGTATTTTTTATAAAAACTAGTTTTGTTTTTCATGCCAATGTTATCAATAATTTCTGAAATCGGCAGGGTAGTCGAAGTGATCTGACTATGAGCCTGAATCAAGCGCTGGTTCATGACCAAGGTACTAAAGGATTTTCCAGCTTCTTTTTTAATAAAATTGCTCAAGTAATTTTTGTTATATCCATATTTTTTAGCAAGATCAGTCAGATTGATCGTTCGAAAGTCAGTTGAGATATCCTTTAAGATCTGGACCATTAATTTTTGCTGAGGATTTTTTTGATCCGTCGGAACATGATAGTGTCTAACCAGTTTCGTTAATAGTATGGATAGATAGGATTTGATGATGGAATCCGAGAATTCTCGTTTGGAGTAATACTCAGTTATGATGTCCTCCATCGTGTATTGGATATCGTTATCGATATTATTCCGAAAAATGATGTATTTTAGCGAATTATCAGAGCCAGAAACACGGTTGATCAAAAAATCGTACAAAACTGAATTACTGCGGCGCATATCATCTAACAAATTAATACTAATAGATTGATCA
The DNA here is from genome assembly GCF_022484265.1 of Companilactobacillus sp. NCBI lineage: Bacteria > Bacillati > Bacillota > Bacilli > Lactobacillales > Lactobacillaceae > Companilactobacillus > Companilactobacillus sp. Next base: position 439,948 of record NZ_JAKVLR010000001.1, on the reverse strand, counting down.
CGAAATAGCAGGTTGATCAATAGATCAGCTTCGTTTAATTTTTTGATTGAATGAGAACAGCCGACATCGATCAGCAGTAGATCTCCCTTATTTAGGTGAATTTCTTTGCCATCCACGATTTGATCGCAGCTACCATTAAGCATATAGTTCATCTCCAAAAACTGATGAGAATGGGTCGGGTAATCAGCAAAGCGGTCGTGTTTACTAATATAAACATCCCTATTTCTAAAAAAATAGTTATTCAAGACTTTAACTTTTTGAGTGGAGTTTTGTTTGCTTATCGCTTTATTAGGCAGGTCAGAGACATGATGACCTGTTTTTAATTGCTCATTTTCGACTAATTCATGTTGCCTTAAACGCCCTAACACTCGTGAATCCATGAATATTCCTCCTGTAAATTTGTTACTAAACATCTGTTCAACTGCTATTGTATCACTTTGATGTAAGCGGTTATATTTAACTTGCAATTTGGTGACAGCGTTTTCTTCAAAAAATTAAATGGGGTGAACTTATGAGTGATTCAAATAAAAGTTCATTGAAGACGACCTTTACAGTTTCGCTAACAAACTTCCTAGATTCAGGTTGTATTGTTGCCGGAGCCAGTGGGTTAACTCTTTGGACAAATCAGTTTAATCTCAATACCTTTGAAGTTGGGCTATTGGGAGCTTTAAGCGCCAACGCGTTTGGTGCAGCTATCGGTGCTTTGTTTGGTGGACATCTATCAGATAAGTACGGACGTAAGATTATTTATACTTATGACATGTTGGTATACATGTTAGGGGCATTGATCGTAATGTTCTCGATGAATTTTCCAATGCTTCTATTAGGATTTACCGTTACTGGTATCGCCGTTGGTGCTGGTGTTCCTGCATCATGGACCTACATTTCAGAAACCTCTGAAACTAATGATCGGGCAAGGAATATTGGTATTTCGCAGTTTGCTTGGTCAATGGGTCCAGCAATAATCTTTATTCTCGGAGTATTGTTTGCTCCACTTGGTTTATTAGGTAATCGTATTTTATTCGGTATCTTGTTTGTAGTTGCCTTTATTGCTTGGTCGCTACAAAGAAAACTCCACGAATCAGAAGAGTGGGAAGAACAAAAAGCTAAAGAAAAACTTACTGGCGAAAAGCCACATCCTTATAAAGATCTATTTTCAAGTTCAGTCAGCGTTAAATCATTGTTATTCTTGATCGGCGTTTACATGTTCTGGAACTTGGTTGCCGGGGCAATGGGATTCTTTATGCCATACGTCTACGAAACAGCCGGTGGATTAACTAATCTACAAGCTAACTTACTACAAGCAGTACTTTGGATCTTTACAGCCTTAGCTACTTACTTTGGATTTGCTAGATATGGCGACAAAGCTAACCACAGAATTTTCTTCTTTGTCGGTGCTGCAATGGCTGCCGCATCTTGGATCATCTTGACCTTTACTGGAATGAGTTGGACTAGCCTTTGGCTATTCGTAATCCTCTGGGGTGTTTCTGCCGGAATTGGTGCTCAAGCTTGGTATGCATTATGGGCAACTGAACTATTCCCAACTAAATATCGTGCCGGTTCACAAGGTGTTATGTTCTTCGTTGTTCGGGCAACGACAGGTGTTTGGTCAATAATTTTCCCAACTATCTTATCGACCATGGGCTTCAAAGCAGCCGGTATTTTCATGATCGTCCTACTACTGATTTCACTAGTAATTGGTACAATCTGGACACCACAAACTCGTGGCAAGTCGCTTGATGAGATCACTTATGAAAGATATCATCAATCAACTTCAACTGATAAGACAATTAATGAATCATCCGTTACTGCTGAAGAAACTTCTGACGGAAAGAAGGCCTAGATATGGCAAATGCTTATGTAGCTGTTGATATTGGAGCTTCAAGCGGTCGTCTCATGTTAGGTACGATCGAAGATAAGAAATTGAAGCTTCAAGAAATGCATCGTTTTAAAAATGGATTTACAAAAGAAAATGGCCATGACCGTTGGGCAATCGATTCAATTCTAGATGAGATTTTCAAGGGCCTAGAAAAAGTCAAAGAAGCAGGATATGACAAAGTTACCTTAGGAATTGATACCTGGGCAGTCGATTATGTCTTAGTCGGTATGAATGGTGAAAAGATCCAAGATCCAATCAGTTACCGCGATGCGAGAACTAAGAATGCGATGCAAGAATTAACCTCGGATCTGCCAAAAAGTTACATCTACAAAAAGACTGGGATTCAATTTTTAAACTTCAACACGCTTTATCAATTATATGAAGAAAGCAAATTGGATCTCAAAAACACCGACAAGATCATGATGATCCCAGATTATATTGGTTATGTATTAACTGGTAATGCCGTAACTGAGGTTACAAATGCCTCAACTACGCAAATGCTGAACCTTCGTGAAGGATTGTTCGATGAAAACTTATTGGACAAGGTCAACGTTTCGCAAGATCAGTTCCCACGTCTGGTTGAAGCTGGAACTATTCTCGGAAATGTTCGTCACAAGTGGCATACCTTGTACAACTTGCCAGAAACAGAGGTCGTTACCGTAGCGACTCACGATACTGCCTCAGCAGTTTTAGGTACACCAGGTCAAGGAGACCACTGGGCATATCTTAGTTCAGGTACATGGTCGCTATTAGGAACCGAATTGAACGTTCCAGAAAACGGCGAACTAGCCTTTAAGGGTAATTACACCAATGAATGGGGTGCTTATGGTACCTATCGTTTCTTGAAAAATATTATGGGACTTTGGATGGTTCAATGTCTCAAACATGAACTAAATGATGAATATAGCTTTGCAGAATTAGCTGAACAAGCTGGGGAAGTCACGCCATTTCAACAATTCATCAATGTTAATGACGAACGGTTTACTAATCCAGATAGCATGATCGATGCGATCCAGACTTATTGTCGAGAATCTAATCAAAAGGTGCCAGAAACACCCGGTGAATTAGCAATGGCAATTTATTCAAATCTCGCACTTTATTATGCAAACGAGATCCAACAACTAAATAAGATCTTGGACTACAAACTGGAGTCCCTAAATATTGTTGGTGGTGGCTCAAACGTTAAATTAATGAATCAGTTAACTAGTACTTTGGCTAACATCAACGTTTATGCTGGGCCTAGCGAAGCTACCGCAATTGGCAATTTGATCGTTCAGATGATCACGAAAAACGATTTGACAAATATTGCTGAAGCTCGAAAATTGATTCGCGATTCATATGGCGTCAAGACGTTCCATCCTGAAACTAATAAATATGGGGATGTCTTACAGAAATATCAAGAATTTCTTGAAAATAATGAAAGGGCGACTGTGAAATGAAAAGATTAGGACAAATCATGTATTTACATAAAGATGCCTATGACGAATACGCCAAGAGACACAATAATCTTTTTCCAGAAATGAGAGCAGCCTTAAAAGCTGCCGGAGCACACAACTATTCGATTTTTTTAAACAAAGATAACGGCGAATTGTTCGCTTATCTAGAAGTTGACGATATTGAAAAGTACAACGATATTGCTAAAACTGACGCAGCTAAAAAATGGTGGGCTTATATGGAACCACTCATGGATACCAATCCAGATAAGAGTCCTGTAACAGTCGACTTAGACGAAGTATTTCACTTAGATTAATGGAGGAATTTGAAATGACAAGTACAGAAAACGTAGAAAAAGCCTATCAAGTAGCCAAAGATCGTTACGCAGAAATTGGCGTTGATACAGACAAAGTACTAAAAGACTTAAAGAAAGTTAAATTGTCAGTTCATTGCTGGCAAGGAGATGATATCCATGGATTCTTGTTCCCAAATCAAGAATTAACAGGTGGTATTGGCGTAAGTGGTAATTATCCCGGAATCGCCAGAACCCCAGATGAATTGTCTGGCGACCTTAGCGAAGCACTCTCATTGATCCCTGGCGACCACAAGGTTCAATTGCATGCTATCTATGCGGTTACCGATAAGAAAAAAGACCTTGATGAACTAGAACCCGAAGACTTCAGCTATTGGGTCGACTGGGCTAAACAACAACATGTTGGACTAGATATGAACGGAACATTCTTCTCACATCCAATGGTCAAAGATAACTTTACTTTGGCTAGTCCAGACAAAGATGTTCGTGACTTCTGGATCGAACATGGTAAGAGAAGTCGTGCCATTGCTAACTACTTTGGTAAAGAATTAGGTCAACAATCAGTTAATAACTTCTGGATTCCAGATGGATTTAAAGACAACCCAATTGACAAGGCATCCCCTCGTTTGAGATTGATCGATTCACTCGACCAGATCATTGCTAAAGATTACGACGAAAAGAATACGATCGAAGCCTTTGAAGGTAAGCTATTCGGTACTGGAATCGAATCATACACAGTCGGTTCACATCTCTTCTATAACAATTACGCAATCAGCAGAAACAAGCTCTGGACAATTGATGCCGGACACTGGCACCCAACAGAAGATGTTTCTGATAAGTTCTCAGCCTTCTTGCCATTCGGCAAAGGTTTGATGCTACATGTTTCACGTCCAGTACGTTGGGACAGTGACCATGTTGTTATCTTTGATGAAGCCTTAGTACGTATTGCACGTTCACTTGTTCGCGATAACGAATTAAGCAAGACCAACATTGGACTTGATTTCTTCGATGCTACGATCAACCGTGTTGCTGCATGGGTTGTTGGAGCTCGTGCAACTCAAAAGGCAATCTTGCAAGCAATGCTTGAACCAATCGATTCATTGAAACAGGCTGAGTTAAATTTTGATTTCACAACTAGATTGGCTGAAACAGAAGAACTTAAATCATATCCATTCGGCGCAGTTTGGGATGAATTCTGTCTCCAAAACGATGTACCTGTTGGCACTGACTGGTTGAACAACATTCACCAATATGAAAAAGACGTTCAATTCAAACGTGATACAAATCTTGTAAATAACTAATTCAAAAAAGTAGAAGGGAAGCATTTGATTATGAAGTTTATTGATTCAAAATATGTTGAAAAAATGTCTGAGATCACTAATGAGTTACACAAACATGGCTGGGATGAAAGAAATGGGGGTAACGTCAGTCTTCGTTTGACTCAAGACGAAGTCGATCAATTTGATGACTTGGGCAAGACATTGAGAAACATTCCAATCAAATTCGACGCCTCCCCTCTAGCAGGTCAATATTACTTAGTAACTGGTACCGGACGTTACTTCAAGAATGTTCATAACTATCCAGAACGTGATGCCGGACTAGTTAGAATCACTGAAGAAGGAAATTCAGTTGATTTGATCTGGGGCTTTAATGACGGTGGACAACCAACTAGCGAATTCCCAGCTCACTTGATGACGCATATTGCTCGTCAAAAAGTCGACAATAACCAACGTGTCGTTATGCACTGTCACCCAACTAATTGGGTCGCATTATCATTTACTCATGAGTTGAACGAAGCTTCAGTAAGTCGTTTGTTATGGAAGATGCAAGCTGAATCTCTCGTAGTCTTCCCAGAAGGAGTTGGTATCATCCCTTATATGACTCCTGGAACAAACGAAATTGGCCAAGCAACTGCCGATAAGATGAACGAATTTAGAGTAGTTATGTGGCCACACCACGGAATCTTTGCTTGTGGAGACAGCATGGATGAAGTATACGGCTTGATCGAGACAGTCGAAAAGGCCTGCATGATCTACACTGCAATTCAAAGCCAAGGCGGCAACATCGAACAAAGCATCACTGACGATGATCTACGTGATCTCGCTAAATCATTCGGTGTTACTCCAAACCCAGATTTCTTATCGATGGAACCAATTAATAATTAATATCCCAAAGGGGCTGTGACATAACTGCTATTTTTTACAAACTTGCAGCATAAACGTGCAACAAAACATAGAGCCCTCCGCCTAACTACGAAATCGACCTAATTCAAAATTGAATTAGGTCGATTTCGTAGTTAGGCGGAGGGCTCTGACCATGTTTTGTCACACTCTTTTTTTTTCAAAAATTTTACTCCGTGTTTTAGCAAATTTTGATTCTTTTATTAATATCTTTTAACAATTGTGTTAAATCGCCATATATACCATTTTTACTGGTAAAATAAAGTAGCAAATTAAAGAAAATTGGTGAACTATGGATATTTCAGAGATGTACGGTAATGTATTGTCAGGCTCAGTTACTGACTTAAATAAAGATGAAGCCTTTGTTCAGATCGAAGGTATTACTTTTGCCATGGATCTAAGCGAACTAGATGAAATTCCGGAAATTGGGGATGAATTATCTGGTTTCGTTTACGAGACCAAAGGCCACAAAAACAAAATAACTACTATTATGCCTAAAGTCATGAAGGGAATTTGGGATTACGCAACAGTCAAAGAAGTTCGGACTGACTTGGGTGTCTTTGTCGATTCTGGTTTAAAGGACAAAGATATCGTGGTTTCCTTAGATGACCTGCCGCTCGAGCATTCTGAGTGGCCTAAAAAAGACGACCGTGTCATGGTTGCGCTTGACGTCGACCACAAAGGACGTCTTTGGGGCAAATTGGCTGACTTGAATTTATACATGCAATTAGCTCGTTCAGCCAGCGATAAGGAAAAAAATCGTGATGAAACTGGCCACGTAATTGCGATTCGCGAATCAGGAACATTTGTTTTGACTGACAGCTATTATTTAGGCTTTATCCACTCTAATGAACAAGATGGACCATTAAGAATTGGCCAAGAAGTTAAAACTCGTGTCATCGGTTCTAGTCACCGTCGCTTGAATTTATCGATGAAGCCACGTGCTTACGAAGAGATCACGCCGGATGCAGAAATGATCATGGCCGTCTTAGAACATGCTAGAGACAAAAAAATACCATATACCGATAAAAGCGACCCCAACGATATCAAAGAATACTTTGGTATTAGCAAGGGTAGTTTTAAACGAGCATTAGGTAATTTAATGAAACAAAATAAAATTGAACAAAAGGATGGCTTCACATATTTGAAGTGATGGGTAGGAGTGTTTTGAGTGAGTGAGAAGGTACAAGTAAACTGCCAATATATGAAAGATGTAATTAATGATTATTCAAGATATTTAAGGCTTGACAGAGGATTATCTCAAAATACGATTTTATCCTATCGACAGGATCTATTAGAATACAGTCATTATTTAGAACAAAATAATATGCAGAGTTATCCTGAGGACCACTTCCAGATAACTAATTTTTTTGCATATCAAGATCAGAGCGGGAAATCCAAGACTAGCGAGATCAGGATTTTTTCGACTTTAAAGAAGTTTTATCAGTGGATGGAACTTATTGGGAAAATCGAAGCTAATCCAATGGCTGAACTTGATGCACCTAAAAAAGCGCAGCATTTACCAGTTGTCCTATCAATGGAGGAAGTCGTTTCACTAATTGAATCTCCTGACGTTGATAAACCTTTGGGTATCCGTGATCGGGCAATTTTTGAAGTGATGTACGCGACAGGTCTACGGGTCAGCGAATTGATCAATTTGACAATGGACGACTTGCATCTTGACCTAGGTTTGATCAAAACCATCGGTAAAGGCGACAAGGAACGTTTATTGCCGATTGGGAAGACTGCCATCAAGTGGTTAAATATTTATTTTGATAAAACCAGAAATGATTTAATCGAAAGATATGGCGATAAGAAACAAGTTTTTCTTAATTTCCGTGGTCAGCAATTAACGCGCCAATCGATTTGGAGAATGATCAAAAAGTACATTGCACAAGTGGGCATTACTAAGGATGTAACTCCACATACATTAAGACATTCCTTTGCCACGAATTTATTGGCTAATGGAGCTGACTTAAGAGTCGTCCAGGAATTGCTTGGGCATTCAGATATTTCGACCACGCAAATTTATACTCATATCAATCAGACTCGAATGAAACAAGTGTATGAACAAGCACATCCACGTGCTTAGGAGGTGAAATAGGGATGTTAACCAAGTATAATCGAGAAGAAAATCAGAAAATTGCGATGGGATTTTTGTCATATATCCCTGATTTAAAGGACATGTCCAATTTGGAGCAAGAGTTGAAACTCTACGATGAGGATGAAAATCGCCAATTGTACCTTTGGAAAAGCAATGTTGAAGATTATTCTGGAATCGTAGCATTGTCATTTTCAACCAAGACAGTTTTTATCGAATATATTTCTTTAAACCCTTCCTATCGTTCACAGTCAAATCATTTCAAAATATTTGACGACATCAAACGTAAATTTCCTAATTACACCATATTAGGAAGCTTTAGTTTAGTGGACGAACTCAGAAAATGGACTGAGAGTCAAAAAGAAGAAATGGAATCAGACTAAATGGAAAAATTACGATTAGTGCTGACTGATTTTGAAGGGCCAATCGACCTTTTGCTTCATTTGATCAAGGAATCTAAAATTGATATTTATGATATCCCGATTGCTGATATTACGCAGCAATATTTAGATTATTTGAATAATATGAAAGTTTTGCAGCTGGATATTGCCGGCGACTACTTAGTTATGGCCTCGACGTTGATGTCGATCAAGAGTAAGCTTTTATTACCCAAAGCGCCCGATGAGATCGAAGACGATCTTGACGAGTCTGATCCTCGTGATGAGTTGGTGTCGCAACTTTTGACATATCAAACATTTAAACGTGTGGCAGAGTATTTTCAAGAAAAAGAAGCCAAAAGAGACAGATTGTTCGATAAAGAACCAAGCGTTCCGAAGACGCAACTGGAGCAGTTTTTACTACCTGGTTCAGTTGCAATTGACGATTTAGCAAACGTCTATACTGAATTGCTCCACAATCAGGCAAAACACGCACCCAAAACAGAAATGATCGAAGAAGAAAGCATTTCGATTGAAGCTGCGCAAAAGTCGATTTTAAGTCGTTTGGGACATGAGCGTAAGATTGCCTTTAAGTCCTTATTAAAAGCCAAGAACGATGTTGAAGAAGTCGTGACTGACTTTATGGCAATCTTGGAAATGGTCAGAAATCAAGTTATCGTAGCACATCAAGCAGATTTAAGAAGCGAGTTATTTATTGAATTGAGGAATTAACATTGTATCAAGCAGAAATTATGGCATTATTATTTGTCGCAGGAGATCAAGGCATTACGGAATCCGATATCGCGACCTTGACCGGGATGGATATTTCGGCTGTTCGTCAAAATCTGGAACAGCTCGAGATCAAATTACAAAACGATACGTCATCTGGCATCAAATTAGTCAGATATAACAAGATTTTTAAATTGGTCACTAAGAGTGAATATGCTGACTTATTGACGAGATTTTTCAAATCTGGTCTCGGAACCAAATTGAGTCAAGCAGCTCTTGAGGTGTTATCGATCGTTGCTTACAAACAACCGATCACAAGGATCGAGATCGATGAAATTCGTGGCGTACAAAGTTCTGGAAGCGTCAATACCTTGTTCGCCAGAAAATTGATCCAAGAAGATGGTAAAAAAGACGTTCCAGGTCATCCAAACTTATATGTGGTAACCGATTATTTCTTTGATTATTTTGGAATCAAAGAGTTGGATGAATTACCTAAAATTGAACATTTTGAAAATCCCCAAGGCAACATTGATCTTTTTGACAACGTGGAAATGGACCAATAGTAAATTTTTAATGTTTATAGTCGAATCAAGGTTCGACTATATTTTTTTGCAAATTTAAGGTCTTGATCAGGTCATTGGTTGCGTGTGGCAGACTCAATCTATACAATGTTCAATGAATAAGAAATATACCAAGTTCTATAATTTAAAAAAACGAGGAAATCAAATGAGTGGAGATAAAGTTCGTTTGCAAAAAGCGATGTCAGATGCAGGGATCGCATCCCGTCGTAAATCAGAGCAAATGATTGCTGACGGCGAAGTCAGCGTTAATGGAAAAATCGTTCGCGAAATGGGCGTTAAGGTTGATAACCATGACAAAATCGAGGTTAATGGAGTTCCATTAAGATCTGAAAAAAAACGTTACATCTTAATGTACAAACCACGTGGAGTTATTTCTGCAGTTAAAGATGATAAGGATCGTAAAGTTATTACCGACTTTTTAAAGGAAGACGTTCCTGAACGGGTTTATCCAATTGGACGTCTCGATTACGATACTTCAGGTTTGATCTTGTTAACAAACGACGGGGAATTTGCAAATCAATTGATGCATCCTAGATATCATGTCGACAAAACTTATGTTGCCAAAATCGAAGGTCAGTTGACGACTGAAGAGATCAAGCAGCTTGAGGGCGGGATCAAGTTCAAGGATTATACTTCAGCTCCTGCTAAAGTCCGAGTGCTATCAAAGGATACTAAGAAGAACTCCTCATTAGTAAGATTAACGATCCATGAGGGTCATAATCATCAAGTTAAAAATATGTTCGAACGTGTGAAGCATCCAGTTGAAAAGTTGTCGCGTGAACGTTACGATTTCTTGACTTTAGATGGGTTAGTTTCGGGTAAATATCGCAATTTAACACGCCAGGAAGTTGCCCTATTGAAGGAAAGAAAATAATCTGATATAGTGAATTTATAAATTAAATAGTTGGTTTTCAGGGCAGGGTGAGATTCCCGACCGGCGGTACAGTCCGCTACCCAGTTTTTCTGGTTGATTAGGTGAGATTCCTAAACCGATAGTTAAAGTCTAGATGGAAGAAAACAGAGAAGGTCTGTTTTGGTATGCCCAAAATAGGCCTTTTTTCTTCGGAAATCAGCGGAGAGGTTGATTTTATGGGAAGAAGTACTTATCGGTTTCACAGTTTAGTTGGAGTTGCAATTTTAGCCGCATTAGCAACGATCATCATGTTTTTCGAGTTTCCTGTTTTGATTTGGCTACCGTTTTTGAAGGTTGATCTCAGCGATATCGTGACCCTGATTGGTTCATTGTTCTTTGGACCTGTCGGAGGAATTTCAATCGCATTTATCAAAACTCTTTGTCATTGGATCATTACTGGTCAAGGAGTTGCCGGGTTAATTGGCGATTTTTCTAATTTTGTGGGTGCAGTCTCGTTATTGCTGCCATTTACTTATTTTTGGAATCGCAATAAAAAGGCCATGGCGATTGTTTCTGGAACAGTGGTTATGACGATCATCATGTCATTGTTGAATTTATTCGTGGTGATGCCGCTATACATGAATGTTGTCGGGATGCATTTAAACATGGGACTTCCACAGTACGTAGCTACTGGTGTGATTCCATTTAATGTAATTAAGTCATTATTGACTTGCGTTGGTGTCTTGGTAATTTATCCAAGATTACAAGGACATTTCAAATTTCAGCATCAATCTTAGGCATTTTTAAAAATCTTTTAAGAAAAAATTTAACTTAATATGCTATTCTAATAAGGATAGAAATTAGGAGGTTGGATTTTAATGCCCGAGAATAACAATAATAATTTTTCCGGTTCAAAGATCCCTGCATCGACTGAGGGATTAAGTCGGAAAGGTTCGGTTAGCCCAGAGGATCTACGTAAGTATAATCTGGTGTCTTCAGAGAACGAATCAGCGCCTGATAATTCCGACAGCGTTGTGGGTAAAGACGTTGGGACAAGTTCCGATTTTGTGAACAACGTTCCTCGTTCAAATCCGAATACCCAAAATACTGCCAATGATCAAGTACCTGAGGGGTCAGTCGATCATTTACAAGCCAGCAAACAAAGTGATGAGAAAAAAGCCGCAGCCGTTGGAGCTGGAGTTGCAGCAGGTTCTGCTATGAATTCTGCAGAAAATGCTCAAGCTACTCCAACTCGTGAAGAAAATGCGAATAATTCAGAAGATGACAAGCCATGGGAAAACACCTTTGACTCTGATACAGATGAATCTGGCCATGTTTCTCGAGCTGTCAGCAAGAGTAAGCAACGTGGAAATCACACCTTAGTTGCAGTCTTGGTAATTATTTTGATTGCTTTGATGTTTATTCCAGTTGCAATGTACTTTTTTCATGGGGACAGCAGCAACAGCAATTTAGACAATAATCAAACTGAGCAATCAGTTGAAAAGCAAGATAAAAACTCAAAAAAATCATCAGCCAAGAAGAAGGCTTCGACCAAAAAGAAGAGTTCTACTACCAAGAAATCTAGCAGTTCTAAGAAGTCTAGCTCAGACTCCGACAGCTCCAATGGTTCTGGTACTGTAAATGAAACTACTGATTCAACAAGCTCTGATAATTCTTCAAGTAATTATGGAACAGAAACATCCGGTCAAACGGGATCAACTGGCTATGGCCAAACTGGTTCAACCGGAACAACTGCTTCAAACAGTACCCAATCATCTGGCCAAGCTTCAACAGGAAGTGGATCATCATACTACACTGTTAAGCAAGGCGAGGGTTGGTATCGTGCCGCTGTTAATAACGGAACGACTATTGAAGCTCTTAAAGGATTAAATCCAGGAGTATCAACTTTATCTCCAGGTACACAATTACGCACAAAATAATGTAAAATAAAAGACAGGTCAATTCCTGTCTTTTTTTATATTTATAATTAATAGGAGTAAATTCGAATGCAAATTGCAATTGATGGTCCAGCATCAGCTGGAAAAAGTACGATCGCAAAATTGATCGCCAAAAATCTAGGCTTTGTGTACTGCGATACTGGTGCAATGTATCGAACAGTCACTTTGCTTGCAAAAAATAATCAAGTGGATTATGGTAACGTGTCTGGTATTTTACAATTAATGGATACACATGAGATCACATTTTTAAATACTGATAATGGTCAAAGAGTTCTTTTAGATGGACAAGACGTGTCAGATGAGATCAGAAGCGAAGTTATCACTAATAACGTTTCACAAGTTTCAGCAATCAAAGAAGTCCGTGAAAAATTAGTTGACATGCAACGTGATTTAGCTAATGATACTAACATTGTCATGGATGGAAGAGATATCGGCACAACAGTTTTACCTGATGCAGAAGTCAAGATCTTTTTAATCGCCAGCGTCAAGGTCAGGGCTCAAAGAAGATACAAAGAAAACGTTGAAAGAGGAATCAATACTCCTTTGTCAACATTAGAAGATGAAATTGAGGCACGTGATTACAAGGATTCACATCGTGAAATTTCTCCTCTCAAAAAGGCCGATGATGCCATCGAAGTCGATACGTCGGATATGACCATCGAACAAGTTGTTCAAAAAGTTTCAGAAATTGTTAATTCACACAAATAAGGAGGGATGCACATGGCAGTTCCAGTAGTTGCATTAGTTGGTCGACCTAATGTCGGAAAATCAACTATTTTTAACAGAATCATTAACGAACGTCTTTCGATCGTTGAAGATACGCCTGGCGTTACCCGGGATCGTATTTACGCACGTGCAAGTTGGCTAGGAAAAGAATTTCGTTTGATCGATACCGGGGGTATCGACATGTCGGATGAACCAATGACAGTTCAGATCAAGAATCAGGCCGAAATTGCGATCGATGAGGCCGACGTGATCGTATTTATTGTCAATGGTCAAAACAGTGTCACAAAAGAAGACGAGGACGTGGCCAAGATTCTTTATCGGACTAAGAAACCGGTTATTTTAGCGGTCAATAAAGCCGATAATCCAGAGCAACGTCAAAATATTTATGACTTTTATTCATTGGGATTTGGTGATCCAAATCCAGTTTCCGGTTCACAAGGTACCGGATTAGGAGATCTATTGGATGAGGTCGTTAAGGCATTTCCAACCGATGAGACTCACGAAGAAGATGATTCGATCAAATTCAGTTTCATCGGTCGTCCAAATGTTGGTAAATCATCATTGGTCAATGCTATTTTAGGAGACGATCGCGTGATCGTTTCTAACATTGAAGGTACGACTCGTGATGCTATTGATACCAAGTACACCGATGAAAGATTAGATAAAGAATTTACCATGATCGATACTGCCGGTATCCGAAAACGTGGTAAAGTTTATGAAAATACCGAGAAATACTCAGTATTACGGGCATTGAGTGCCATTGATAAATCTGATGTTGTCTGCGTGGTTTTGAATGCCGAAGAAGGCATCCGCGAACAAGACAAGCGCGTTGCAGGATATGCTCACAACGCCGGCAAGGGTGTCATCATCGTAGTTAATAAGTGGGATGCTTTGAAAAAAGACACTTACACTATGCGGGACTTTGAGAATCAAATAAGAACCGAGTTCCAATACTTATCATATGCACCAATTCTCTTTACTTCCGCTATTAAGGGACAGAGATTAGAAAAGATCCCTGAACTGGTAGCTAAAGTTTACGACAACCGTCATCGTCGAATCCAATCAGCAATGTTAAATGACTTATTGCTGCGTGCAACTTCGATTGCACCAACGCCAGTTGTTAATGGTAAGAGATTGAGAATTTACTACATGACGCAAGTGGCAATTCAACCACCAACGTTTGTAGTTTTCGTCAATGACAATGAATTGTTGCATTTCTCATATGAACGTTTCTTGATCAACCAATTAAGAGAGACCTTTGACTTTGAGGGAACACCAATTAAAATCCTTCCTAGAAAGCGTAAGTAAGGGTTTTTGACCAAATATTCAGAAAACTGATTAAAATTTTTATAAAAATACCTGTTTTATGCACTTTAACCGGGTAAAAGCTTGCTCAATGCCCGTGGCTATGGTATTTTTGTAGTTGGAATGATGAACACACACGTCAATTGTTCATAGTTTCTAAAAATTTTTTTATCTCCGGAGGTTATCAAACATGGCAAACAAAGCAGAACTTATCGACAGTGTTGCTAGCAAAACAGGATTGACAAAGAAAGATGCAACTTCAGCAGTAGATGCTGTTTTTGAATCAATCCAAGAAAACTTATCAGAAGGAAACAAAGTTCAATTGATCGGCTTTGGTAACTTCGAAGTACGTCAACGTGCTGCACGTAAGGGTCGTAACCCACAAACAGGTGAAGAAATTAAGATTCCTGCAAGCAAAGTACCTGCATTCAAACCAGGTAAAGCTTTAAAGGATTCAGTAAAATAGTATTATTTCTTGGGGGCGGTCGAATGACCGCTTTTTTTATCGAAAAAATTAATTTTTTGGAGGAAAAAAATTGAGTAAAGCAGATGAAGTTATTGAAACAATTGACGCAGGCGACTTTTCAGATGTAGATGGTCTGATCCAACAATCGCTTGAACAAGATGACGACCAAACTAAATTCTCATTGGCAGAAACTTTACTTAGTTGTGGGCTTTCAGTCCAGGCAAAGGTCGTCTATGAACATTTACTGACGTTGTATCCCGATGAAGGACAAATTTTGTCAAGGCTAGCAGAGATATCGGTATCAGACGGCGATTCAGACCAGGCCCTGGATTATATTTCACAGATCGGTCCGGATTCTCCTTCGTATGCCGAAAATTTACTAGTCTCAGCTGATATTTATCAATCGCAAGGAATGTATGAAGTTAGTGAACAAAAGCTGTTAGAGGGCGTTAGAAAGTATCCTGATGAGGATGTTTTCAGATTTGCCATCGCAGAACTATATTTTGATGAAAATAAGTTTGCAAAGGCAATTGTCTTCTACGACTTTCTTCTAGACGATGGGATCGAAGATTATTCTGGTATTTCCTTGAAATTGAGAAAGGCCAGTTCGCTAGCCGGCATGGGTAAATATGAAGAAGCCATCAGTCAATTCGAGGAGCTAAATGCAATCGAACTTAACGAAGATGCCCAATATCAACTAGGATTTTTGTATAATCAAGTTAAGAACTATAATAAGTCCATCGAAACGTTAGAAAAGTTATTGGATACTAATCGTGATTATCCGACAGCCTATGCGGTTATTGCTGACGACTATTTGAATATTAAAAACAATCAACAAGCTTTCAAATATGCACAGCTAGGCCTAAATTTGAATGAGCTTGATGATAAACTTTATGAAATTGCTTTTGATTCAGGATTGTCTGAGAATACTGACGAAGCACTCAAAATCATCAAACAAGGAATCAAGACGGTCGAGCATCCATTAGCATTGATCATTAAATTGAGTGATTTCTACGTAACTCATGGTCAATATAAGAATAATTTGGATCTATTGCAGAGCGTTGATACTAACAACAATCCAAAATTGATCTGGAATTTGGCCAAGTCTTATTATGAAACAGATGACATCAAGCAAGCTCAAGAAAATATTGGATTAGTATTTGATGAATATAAGGATAATCTCGACTTTTTAAACGATATGATCGATATTCTACGTGCTAGTGGAGATAAGCCAGCTCTAAAGGCTGCCTTAAAGCTATACTTGCGGAAAGATCCTGACGATGAGTCTATGCAAGAACTATTAGATCAAATGGGGTAATTAAATGCGACTTGAACAACTTCCAAAAGATTTTCAAAAGGCACTACCAATACTCAAAAATATCGAAGAGGCTGGATTTGAGGCTTATTTTGTGGGCGGGAGCGTTCGCGACCACATCTTAGGACTACCAATCCACGACGTTGATATTGCTACTAGCGCCTATCCAGAGGAGATCAAGTCAATTTTTAAAAAAACGATCGATACTGGGATCAAGCACGGGACCGTGACCGTGTTAATGGACGATGAATCTTACGAGATCACCACTTTTCGGACTGAGTCAGGCTATCAAGACTATCGACGTCCTGACAAAGTTACTTTTGTCAGATCATTAACTGATGACCTAAAACGGCGCGACTTTACGATTAATGCACTAGCAGTTGATCACGATGGTAACGTTGTTGATAAGTTCGATGGTCTAACTGACTTGAAGAATCATCTGATCAAGGCAGTTGGAGTAGCAGAAGAACGATTTCACGAAGATGCTTTAAGGATGATGCGTGCAGTTAGATTTCAGTCGCAACTGGATTTTTCGATCGAGTCAAAAACTGAACAAGCAATCGCCGATAATGCACCATTGCTAGAAAAAATTGCTGTTGAAAGAGTTCATGAAGAATTCGTTAAAATGATGCTTGGTCGAGCTTGGAAGAAAGGCTTCAAAGATTTTTTGAGATTAGATCTTGCGGCTCATTGTCCCGGTTTTCATGATGCCATCAATAATTTGACAAAATTGTTGAAAACTGATGACGTACAAATGCTGGACGAAACGATGGTCTGGGTATCGATCGGACATGTATTAAACTTGTCAGGAGACGACCTCAATCATTTCTTGCGTTTATGGAAAGTCTCAAACCAAGTCAGAGAAGAATGTCTAGCCACTGAAAATACTCTCAATGATTTTCAATCTGGAAATTTTGATATTTGGAATATTTATCAAAATGGGATTCAAAATATCCCTAGAGTTGAAGAGCTTTGTCAGCTATTTAAGATTCAAATTGATAAAGATAAAATCAACAAGTCGGTTTCAGAAATTCCGATAAAAAATTCACATGCATTGAAAATTACGGGTAAGGATGTCATTGATATCCTTCAGATCAAGCCGGGTCCCAAAATTGGCGAATACATGAACAGCCTTGAAAAAGCTGTGGTTACGCAAGCGGTTACAAATTCTTACAAAGATTTGCAAAGATATTTGTTAATATTGTAACAACCGTGGTATCATTACCATGTTAAGTATTTTAGTATTCGAAAGGGTGGTAGCATGAAACACGTATTTAAGGAATTGAAATTTTACTTCAGAAATGAAGATACTTGGACAGTAAATCATGGTGAAATGAGTGATGTCTGGATTTCACGTGTTACAACTAGTTTTGGACGTATCAATGGTGGACGTATGGAAGAGATTCATCCATGCAAGAGTTTTAGAATCGAGATCTTACCTGAAGCTGATTACATTAAAGATACTGATGTATCAACGGGTGCAATGGCAGATGGTATGTTCAATCGAATCATTAAATATCAAGATCTAGAAAAGGTTGACATTGTCTTTGGCGAAGAAGAAGGTAAAGAGCCAATGCAAATTTATCTTCCATTCAAGCAAAAGGATGCCGAAGGATTGGATAACGCTTATCAATCATCAGCAATTTCTAAGAAGAACGGCAAGTTATATCTTGCAGTTAACAAAGAAAAGACTGTTTACGACATCTACAAAGACCAACTATAATCACTAAATTAAGCCTCTTTACGCAAGAGGCTTTTTTTGTTCAGAGTGTGACAAAACATGGTCAGATCATGAGCATTAATGTAAAAAGGTAGCTAATTCAAATTTGAATTGGCTACCTTTTGTAATTAAGCACAGTGATCTATGTTTTGTTGCACGTTTATGCTGCATCTTGGATAAATATAAAGTTATAGCACAACTCTTTTTTTCAGCTCCAATTTCGACTAAAATATTAATTAACTTTGAAAATACGTGGTGAGTTACGTGAAAACATTAAATGTATCAAATGCTTCAAAAAGTTTTGGAGATCGAACGTTGTTTAAAGACGTTACATTTACGATCAGTGAAAATGATCGGATCGGACTACTAGGACTTAATGGTGTCGGTAAAACTGCGCTTTTAGACGGCATGGTCAACAATGAGGACCTCAATTCGATCGATATCGAAAAGCCTAAGGATTACAAGATCAACTATTTAAGACAGCAGCCTGAGCTAGATGAAAAATTGTCAGTGACGGATGCTGTTTTTGAGGGTGAAAATGCGCAGTTTAAGCTGATCCGAAAATATGAGGCAGCTTTAAACGATTTTAATAAGCATCCGAATGATGATAAGATCCAAAAGAAATTTTTTGAACTCCAAGAGAAAATGAATGCCGCTGATGCTTGGCAAATGGAATCAGACGTTAAAGCAATTTTGAATAAATTGGGGATCACTGAATTGGACAAGGCCGTTGGCGATTTGTCGGGTGGCCAACAAAGACGTGTGGCTCTGGCACAGACATTGATCTCAGATGCTGATCTGTTGATCTTAGACGAGCCGACTAACCATTTAGACTATCAAGCGATTGACTGGCTTGAAGGTTATTTGAATAAATTTAAAGGGTCAGTAATGTTTGTTACCCATGACCGTTATTTCTTGAATAAAGTTGCTAATCGAATTTTTGAATTAGAGCATCAAAATGTGACTGAATATGATGGTAACTACGAAAAATATCTCCAACAAAAAGCAGCCAATGAAGCAACTATGGCTGCAGTGCAACAGCATAAGAAACAGCTCTATAAAAAAGAGCTTGATTGGATGCGTGCCGGCGTTAAAGCTCGTGGTACTCGTCAGCAAGCCCGTGTCGACAGATTCAATGACTTGAAAGACGACTTGCAGAATAAACCTGAAGAATCTGGCGAAATGTCGATCGATATTGCCCAACAACGTTTGGGTAACGATGTCTTTAAGATCGATGACGCTGAGTTAAAATTCGACGATCAAGACATCATCGATGATTTTAGCTATTTAGTTACCAAAGGCGATCGAATCGGGATCACTGGTTCCAATGGATCTGGTAAAACGACGTTTTTAAACGTTTTGGCTGGTAAGGTACAACTAGACTCAGGTTCGGTCAAAACTGGTCAGACGGTCAAATTAGGCTATTACACGCAATATACGCAAGACATGGATCCAGATAAACGAGTGATCCGTTACTTGGAAGATATTGGACAAAACGTTCATACTACGGAAGGCAACAAGGTTTCGGCTTCCCAGTTATTGGATACTTTTAAATTTGACCATCAGATGCAAGGCGCATTTATTCGTGAATTGTCCGGCGGTGAAAAACGACGCTTATACTTATTAGCAATTTTGATGACGCAACCGAACGTATTGTTGCTTGATGAGCCAACTAACAACTTGGATATTGAAACATTGACAATCTTGGAAGATTACTTGGAAGACTTCAAGGGAACTGTAATGGCAGTTTCTCATGATCGCTATTTCTTAGATAAAGTTGCCGACAAATTATTGATTTTTGAAGGCCAGGGGCAAATCGTTGAAAGCTACGATTCATATTCTGGATATTTGTCAGAGATGGCAAAAAAAGAACAAGAAAAACATCAGCAGTCAAAAGAAAAGAAATCTGAGCAACATGCTGAACAAAAAAATGAAACGACCGAAAAAACCAAACTTACTTACGCTGAAAAGATGGAACTGGATAAATTAGAACCTCAGATCGAGAAATTAGACGATAAGATTTCTAATTTGAAAGCGCAGTTAAATGACGATAGCAATGATTATACTAAGTTAATGGATTATCAGCGTGAACTGGATGAGGCAAATAAAGAAGCCGATACAATGATGGAACGCTGGGAATATTTGAGTCAATTCGAATAGGAGGTCACCATGAATAACGAGCAACAATATTTAGATTTATTACAATACGTGCTAGATAATGGCCATAAAAAGAGTGACCGAACAGGTACGGGAACTATTAGCGTGTTTGGATATCAAGCCAGATTTGATTTATCGAAATCATTTCCGCTGCTAACCACTAAAAAGGTTCCTTTTGGATTGATCAAAAGCGAATTGCTATGGTTTTTACATGGTGATACCAACATTCGTTATTTGTTAGAGCACAAGAACCATATTTGGGACGAATGGGCTTTTAAAAAATATATCGAGAGCCCAGACTACAGTGGACCAGATATGACCGATTTTGGTCGACGGTCTTTAGTCGACGACCAATTTAATCAACAGTATAAAGAACAGAAAAGTCGCTTTGACGATTTGATCTTGCATGACGACCAATTTGCTGAAAAATACGGTGATCTGGGATTTGTCTATGGAGCACAATGGCGTCACTGGCAAAAACGCGATGGCGGAATAATTGACCAGATCCAGAATGTGATCGACCAGATCAAAACCACTCCTGATTCAAGAAGAATGATCGTTAGTGCCTGGAATCCAGAAGATGTGCCCACAATGGCTTTGCCACCTTGTCATACGTTGTTCCAATTTTACGTCAATGATGGCAAGCTATCGTGTCAGCTTTATCAACGCAGTGCAGATCTATTTTTAGGCGTTCCGTTTAACATTGCCAGTTACGCATTGTTGACGCACTTGATCGCTCGAGAGACTGGACTTGAAGTAGGCGATTTCATCCACACATTTGGGGATGCTCATATTTATTTAAATCATCTTGACCAAGTTAAAGAGCAGCTATCAAGGACGCCAAATGTTGGTCCTCAATTAAATATTGCGACCGATAAAAGTATTTTTGATCTGGATGTGAAAGATATAACCTTAAATGGCTATGATCCACAGCCAGCAATTAAAGCGCCAGTTGCTGTATAAATTTTTTAGATGGGATGTTTTTTAATGATAGGATTTGTTTGGGCAGAAGATACACAGCACAATATTGGCATCGATGGACACTTGCCATGGTCCTTGCCAAACGATATGAAACGTTTCAAAGATTTGACTACTGGAAATACGATCGTGATGGGACGAAAGACTTTTGAGAGCTTTCCAAATGGTCCATTGCCTAATCGATTAAATATCGTCGTTTCTAGAGATCAAAATTACCAGGTGAAACAGCCGGCTATTTTGATCAACTCAAAGTCCGAGCTTTATGATCACGTTGACCCTGATGATAAGATCATGGTGATCGGCGGCAAGGGTATTTTTGAAATGTTTAAAGACGATGTCGACACCTTGTACGTGACCAAGATCCACCATGAGTTTTCTGGCGATACGAAAATGTCTGAGATCGACTACAAAGACTTTAAATTGGTCGAAAAAAAAGAAGGTACCATGGATGCGAAAAATCTTTATCCATATACCTTCGAAACTTATCAGCGTTTAACCAACGTAGAAGTAAACTGAGAAATACATTAAGGCTGTACCAATCATTACGAACACGTGCCAAATGACGTGAACGAATTTTAAATTTTTGATCAAGTAAACGCCAGCGCCGAGTGTAAATGCAATGCCACCAAAGATCAAAAGCCAGGTTCCAGTCGCGCCAATGGCACTATACAGTGGCTTCATGGCAATGACGATTGCCCAGCCCATCAGGACGTACAGTAAGGTTTCGAAATACTTAAATCGCCCAACGTTAAATATCTTATAAAGTATTCCGCCGATTGCTAAAGCCCAAATAATCGATAATAGGGTGATCGCAAAGGCGGAACTTTTTAGTGCTACGAGGCAATAAGGCGTGTAGGTTCCGGCAATCATGAGAAAAATTGAACTGTGGTCGAATATTTGAAAGACGCCCTTTGCCTTAGTAAAATATAAGCTATGAAAAAGCGTCGAACTCAAATATAAGAAAAATAATGTGAATGCATAAATGAAAAATGCTGTAATTGTCAGTGGATTGCCAGTTTTAAATCCTTTGATCAGCAAAAATACGGCTGCAATTATTGCAAGTACGATTCCAATACCGTGCGTGACGGCACTGAAAATCTCATTTAAAATTCGATATTTTTTAGTAAACTTTTTGGATGGATTATTTTTTTGGACACTTTTGTTATTCAAAATGATTACCGTCTTTCAATTTGTTTAATTCCATAATAATACTTTATCGTAAAGTTAATACATTATGTACAAATCTGGTATAATTTAAACAATCAATCAATGAAAACCCTATGAAAGAGGGAGAATATGAGCAAGGTTAAAATTATCACTGATTCTTCAGTTCAGTTGACTGAAGAAGAAATTAAAGAAAACAATATTGGTGTTGTTCCTTTGACAATCGAGATCGATGGTAATACATACACAGATGGTGTTGATATTTCACGTACGGAGTTTGTCAAAGAAATGGATTCATCAAAAGAATTGCCCAAAACTTCCCAACCGTCGATTGGAACATTTATGGAAGTGATCGATGCAGTTCCTGATGATTATACCGACATTCTTTCATTGAACATGACTGAAGCTATCAGCGGGACTATCAACGCTGCACGTCAAGTCAGTACGATGACAGATCGAAATTTTGAAGCTATTGACACTCAATTTACTGATCGTGCGTTGGCATTTCAGGTTTTGACAGCTGCTAAATTGGCCAAAGCAGGCAAATCAGTTGACGAAATCAAAGAAGCAATAAATAATGTTCATGATCATACATATCTCTATATGGGAGTTACGAGTATTGAAAATATCCTTCGTGGCGGCAGATTAAGTCGTTTTGCGGGAACATTATCAACGCTTTTGAATTTGAACCTCGTGTTAACATTAAAGAATAACAGTTTGGATATTGCTAAACGTGGGCGCGGACGCAAGACAATCGAGAAGTATATGAAAAATGTCATGGCCGAGATCAAAGAACTGAAAAATATTAAAGCTATTGGTATTTCATATGTTGACAGTATGGATTACGTAAACGAGTTGAAGGCACAGCTTCAAGAAATAGTACCGGATGTGCCATTGTTGATTCGGGTTACGAGTCCTGTAATTGCGACCCACGCGGGTTCTGGAGCATTTGCAATTGAATTTTATACCGAGTAAAAGCTGATGTTTATCATCAGCTTTTTTTGAAAGATTGGATTTATTATGAGAAAAAAGAAATTATGGATCATTAGTATCCTAGTCGTCGTTATTTTATTAGCAGTAGGCGGTGGATATTACTTTACTAAAGGACCAGGTAGTTCTGAGTTAACTACCGAAAAAACCAAAATTACTACCAAAAAAGAACAAGACGTTAAGAAAGTTAGTCAGAAGAAAAAAGTCGTTCCAACTAAGAAAAATATTTCAATTGTCGCCATTGGCGACTCGTTGACCGAAGGAATCGGCGATTCTAAATCAGTCGGTGGCGGATATGTAACTAGATTACAAAGAAAAGTTGCCTCGACATATAATGTTAAAGCTACTTCGGATAATTTTGGGGTTTCAGGAAACACTAGCAGCCAGATAATTGACCGCATCTCATTTGACCAAAAGATTCACGACGCTTTGCCAAAAGCTGACATTATTACGGTCACAGTCGGTGGAAACGACTTTATGCATTTGCTCAAAAAGAAGGGCATGGATCTGACTGAAAAAGATATCGCAACTGAACAAGAAGCGTTCGATCAAAGATTAGGCGTCTTATTAGCTGATATCCGTCATTATAATGCCAACGCACCGATTTACTTAGTTGGTATTTATAATCCCTTCAGTATTTATTTGTCTAACGTTAAAGATGCTAAAACTGCCTTTATCAATTGGGGCAAAGGCACTCAAGATGTTGCAAATACAGTAAATGATACTTATTACGTTGATATCAATAGCCTATACCAGACTAAATATGCTGATAAAAAAGCTGAAAAAACTGGGATCAACCCCTATTTATCAAATGACGATCATTTCCATCCAAATGCAACCGGATATGATATGATGACAAATAAAATTTTTGAACAAGTACAAAATACCAAGAAAGAGTGGCTAGTGAAGTAATCATATGAAAAAAAGAAACTATTGGATGTATGCTTTTTTAACATTATTAACGATTTTGATCGTATTTGGCGGTCTGTTGAGTGCCAAGATTTTCAGCGCTCCTAATGAGACTTATAAAGTCAGTTCGACCATGGAACCCAAGAGTCAACAAGTTTTCACCGTCAATATGGACAAGAGACAAGCCAATCAAATGGCGGAGTATTATTTGAAGCACACCTTAAATAACGGCAAGGCTCAATACAGTTTCAAATTGAAAAAAGATGCTGTCATGTCTGGCCAAATCGCCTTCTTAGGTTCCAAGATCCACTTCGATCTGGAAATGGAACCATATGCAAAAACTAATGGCGATGTCTTATTGAAGGCAAAAAGGATCAAGGTTGGGGCATTATCGCTACCAATTAAATTTGTAATGAACTATGCTAAAAATAGCTTTAAGATTCCCAATTGGGTCGATGTTAACAGCAACGATAAAACGATTTTATTGAAATTTACTAAGTTTACTACCAAAGAGGGATACAGTCTTAGAGCAAAGAAGATCGATCTGAAAAATGACCAACTAGTCTTTAATGTCATGAATAAGAAAATGACTGACGACCAGTAACTCAAACGAGGAATAAAATGAAAAGAAGTTTTTATCAATTTTTAATGACGCTTCGCAATCCAGAAAGTGTCGAACCAGAGGCAGAATTTGCCAACAACGCATTTCATGATCAATCGTTTCCAAAGCAGGAGCAAGATTATGAGAAAATCTCCGAATATTTGGAACTAAATGCCGGTTATCTACCTTCGATGACCATTTTTGACGAAGCGTATGCTAAGTACAAAGACATAGACAGAAAATAGGTGATAAATATGGCCCTACAGTGGTATCCAGGACATATGAACAAAGCAAAAAATCAAGTTCAAGACCGGCTCAAAGTGGTCGACATCGTCTTAGAAATAGTTGATGCTCGTCTGCCTTATTCGTCGCGGAATCCGGTCTTGGAACAAATCATCAATCAGAAAAAGCACATTATTATTTTAAACAAATCTGATTTAGCAGATCCTAAGTTAACATCTGATTGGATCTTGAATTTTAAACAAGAGGGAACGGCCTCAATTGAATCTGATGCTAAACACGACAATAAATTAGCGCATTTGAATGCTATGATCCGTTCAGAATTATCCGAAAAAATCGCCAAGTATGAACGTAACGGAGTCAAGAATTATCAGATCAAGGCGATGTGCGTGGGGATACCTAATGTTGGTAAGTCGACGATCCTGAATAAAATGGTTGGGAAAAATGTTGCCGTTACCGGTAATAAACCCGGTGTTACCAAAAATCAAAATTGGCTTAAAACCAATTATGGAATCGACTTACTAGATACCCCTGGTATTTTATGGCCTAAAATTACAGATCCAAAGGTTGGTATGAAATTGGCATTGTCTGGAGCTATCAAGGATAAGATCTATCCACCAGATGATGTAGCAATATTTGCCTTGAATTTCTTGGAAACTAATTATTTGGAACGAGTAATGTCAGTTTATAATCTTGAAAGAGCCGATATTTTTAATCATACGACACCAGAATTGTTGATGAACTTAACGAAAAAATTTGGCTACAAAGAAGATTATGATCGAGCTTCCAGAAAAATTATCATGGACGTGAGAAATCTCAAATTCGGTCGATTGACATTCGATGTGCCTGGAGAGTTTTATGAAGAATAGTCGGACCATCTCCGAAATAAAAGATTTATTAAAACAAGACGTTAATGATGATATTTTAGAAGAATTAGCAGCTGATGAACGCAAAGGCGTCCAAAAGCTGTTGGTTGCTTATCAAAAAAAAATAGTCGCTAAACAGCAATTGATTGAGAAATTTCATCAAAAAGAACATCTTGAGCATCCTTACTGGGAACGTGGTCAGTACGTTGCTGGGGTCGATGAAGTTGGACGTGGACCTTTAGCTGGACCAGTTGTCACAGCAGCGGTAGTTTTACCGCCTGATAATACGCTATATGAAGTCGATGATTCGAAAAAACTATCGATTGCTAAACGAAATGAATTGTATAAGCTGATCTGTCAACAAGCGATTGATATCAGCGTAGCTGTAGGTTCACCACGCTTGATCGACACCGAAAATATTTATCATGCGACGGAATTAGTCATGGCAGATGCAATCAATAATTTATACTTAAAACCAAGTCATATATTAGTTGACGCGATGACTATACCGGTCAATGTTTCTCAGACCAAGTTGATCAAGGGGGATTCTAAATCGTTAACCATCGGTGCTGCTAGTATTGTTGCCAAAGTGGCACGTGATAGATTGATGCAAGAATACGATCGTATCTATCCTGAATTCGATTTTATTCATAATGATGGCTACGGTACTCGTAAGCATTTAGATGCCCTAGAAAAATATGGCAAGACTTCGATCCATCGGGAAAGTTTCGCTCCAGTCAAAAATATTCATAAGTCATATCAAACACCACTTACGTAATTTGTAATTACGAAGGTGGTTTTTTTATGGATAAATTAACAGAATTTTTGACTAGATGTCGCTTAACACGGCAAGTATCAAATCAGCAAATGCTAAAAATTATCAAATTTTATTTGGAATCTGCCCACTTTGAGTCGGATGCATTAAAATTTGTGGCAGATTTATTAGGTCCGCAGAAGTTTAACCAGTTTCTTCTATTATTTAGTAAGACGGACTTAATGAATATTTCAGCAATTACTTTTTTAGACCCAAGCTATCCAGAAAAGTTGAGAAATATATACAATCCGCCGGCACTTTTGTTTTATCGAGGAAATAAAAATTTGCTTTTAACGCCGTGTTTGGCTATTGTTGGTTCTAGGAATGCGAGCGAGTACAGTCGCCGTTGCATTCGGGGACTTGTGCCAAAAATTACTGGTCGGTATACTGTTGTAAGCGGGCTAGCAAAAGGCGTAGATTCCTGGTCCCACCAAGCGACCCTGGATAATTCTGGCAAGACCATTGCTGTAATTGGCAGTTCATTAGATGTCTGTTATCCGGCGGAAAATAAACAGCTTCAGAAAAAAATTTCCGAAGTTGGTTTATTGCTGTCAGAATATCCACCAGGGAGCAAGATCAATCGTTGGCATTTTCCCCAGCGTAATCGGATCATTGCTGGTTTGAGCGATAAAGTTGTTATTACAGAAGCCAAAAATCGCTCGGGTGCGTTGATAACCGCTGAAATGGCACTTGATTCCAATCGAGATGTTTATGCCATTCCCGGTCCGATCGATTCCAGTCTTTCAGTAGGATGCAATCATTTGATCCAACAAGGGGCAATTCCCTTGATCAATTTTACTGAAATTTAGGAAACGCTTCCGAAAAATTCAAATTAAATGTATTATTTGATTGACAAAACAATAATTGATAATTAATATTAGTTCAGTTTTCTTAAACGAGCCAATTGTTATACAGAAAGGAGCACACTACGTGCCATCATCAAAAAATCTGGTGATCGTAGAATCACCATCCAAAGCAAAGACCATTGAGAAATACCTCGGTAGAAATTACCACGTAGTTGCTAGTTTAGGTCACGTGCGTGATCTGCCAAAGAGTCAAATGGGTGTCGATGTCGAACACGACTACGAGCCTAAGTATATTTCCATCCGTGGAAAGGGTCCTGTTATTAAGGACCTCAAAAAAGAAGCCAAAAAAGCCAAACGTGTTTATCTGGCAGCCGATCCGGATCGTGAAGGCGAGGCAATTGCCTGGCATGTTTCACATCTACTCGGATTAGATGTTGATGGAAAGAATCGTGTGGTTTTTAACGAAATCACTAAAGATACAGTTAAACAAGCATTCAAGAGTCCTAGAAGCATTGACATGAACTTAGTTGATGCCCAGCAAGCACGTCGTGTCCTAGATAGATTGGTGGGATATTCAATATCACCAATTCTTTGGGCTAAAGTTAAAAAAGGGCTTAGTGCTGGACGTGTTCAATCGATTGCCTTGAAATTAGTGATCGAACGCGAAAATGAGATCAAGAAGTTCGTTCCTGAAGAATATTGGACGATCGAATCGATTTTTAAACATGATAAAGAAAAATTCAAAGCTAATTTTTATGGACTTAACCATAAAAAGATGGATCTACCTAACAACGACAAGGTTCAAGAAGTTTTAGGCAAGATCGATAAAAAGGCTGACTTTGATGTTGAAAAAGTTACCAAGAAAGAACGTAAGAGATTCCCTGCTGCACCATTTACGACTAGTTCTTTGCAACAAGAGGCTAACCGTAAATTGAACTTCAAAACGCGAAAAACCATGATGATCGCTCAGCAATTATATGAAGGAATCAACCTCGGCAAAAAAGAGGGAACTGTAGGACTGATCACATACATGCGTACTGATTCAAAGCGTATCTCAAAAGTGGCTGTCCACGAGGCTTCGCAATTTATTCATGAAGAATATGGCGAACCATTTGCAGCAGTTAAGATGCGTAAAGATAAGAACCAAGAAGGCGCCCAAGATGCCCATGAAGCTATTAGACCTTCATCCATTTATAGGACACCAAAATCTTTGAAAGATATTCTGACACGTGATCAATATCGCTTGTACGATTTGATCTGGTCTAGATTTGCTGCCAGTCAAATGACACCAGCCGTATTCGATACGATGTCAGTCGATATTACTCAAAATGACGTCATGTTTAGAGCCAATGGTTCAAAGATGAAATTCCAAGGATATCGTAAAGTTTATCAAAGTACAGCTGAATCAAATAGTAAGGATAACATCTTGCCTGACCTACAAGAAGGCGACAAAGTTAAGCTACAATCTAACGACCCTTCGCAACATTTCACGCAGCCACCTGCAAGATATACCGAAGCTTCATTAGTTAAGGCTTTGGAAGAAAACGGCGTGGGTCGTCCATCAACTTATGCTCCTACTATTGATACTATCCAAAGACGTTATTACGTTAAATTAAATGGTAAAAGCTTTGAACCGACTGAACTAGGTGGAATTGTTGATAATTTGATCCAAGATTATTTCCCTGATATCGTTAACGTCGACTTCACGGCTAATCTTGAAGATGAGTTGGATAACATTGAAGAAGGCAAGGAAAATTGGGTCAAAGTAGTTGACCGTTATTACAAACCTTTTGAAAAAGAATTGAAATCTGCTGAAGATAAAATTGAAAAAGTTCAGATCAAAGATGAACCGGCTGGTATCGATTGCGATATCTGTGGTGCACCCATGGTCATCAAACTTGGTCGCTACGGTAAGTTTTACGCTTGTTCAAGATTTCCAGACTGTCGTAATACTAAACCAATCGTTAAAGAGATCGGCGTAGTTTGTCCTAAGTGTAAAAAGGGTCAAGTCATTGAAAGAAAATCAAAGAAGAATCGAATTTTTTACGGTTGTTCCAGATATCCTGACTGCGACTTCGTTTCATGGGACAAGCCAGTCGGTAGAAATTGTCCTAAGGATCAACATTACTTAGTTGAAAAGAAAGTTAAAGGTGGACGCCAAGTTATTTGTCCTAACGGAGATTATGAAGAGGCAGTTCAAAAATAATGATCGAACAAGATCTAGTCGATAAGTACATTGATTACTTAGTGATCAACCGTCATTATTCTGATGATACTAAGAAATCTTATTTAGAAGACATCAATAATTTTGTCCATGCATTGGACCAAAATGGAGGTTTTCAGGGATTTTCAGTTGTAAATCGATTCGACGTTGAAACTTATCTGACTTTTATGGATGAACAAGAATATTCTGACGACACGATTGCTCGTCGAATCTCGTCGTTGCGTTCCTTTTATAATTACTTAGTCAGAAACAATTTTTTGACGAAGAATCCCTTTGAACTAGTTCAACTTCGTCGCAAGGGAAGAAAATTACCAAGATTTTTTTATGAAAATGAAATGAAACAGCTTTTTGAAGCAGTCAAAGGTGACGATCTTCTTTCACAAAGGGATTCAGCTTTGTTAGAATTGTTATATGCGACAGGGATGCGTGTTAGCGAATGTGCTAATTTGACCATGTCGCAGCTGGACTTTGCTAACGGGGTCGTTTTGATTCACGGTAAAGGTGACAAAGATCGCTACGTTCCCTTTGGCGAATATGCTCAGACTGCTTTACAGAAATATTTTCAAGACGCTCGTAAAGTTATCATGAATAAGTATGAACAAGATCACGATTTTGTTTTTATTAATAACCGTGGTAAACAGATCACGAGTCGAGGAATTGAATATATTTTAGATAAGATCATTAAAAAGACTAGTTTGACTGCGGATATACATCCCCATATGATCCGTCATACGTTTGCAACGCATCTTTTAGATAACGGTGCAGACTTACGGACGGTTCAAGAAATGCTCGGCCATTCTAGTCTGTCAACCACGCAGATCTACACGCATGTAACTATGGAGCATTTACAAAAAGACTATAAGAAATATTTTCCTAGATAAGAGAGGATAGTTTTATGACAACAATTTTAGCTGTAAAGCATAATGGAAAAACTGCTATTGCTGGTGATGGACAAGTAACATTGAGTGAAAAGTTCATCATGAAGGGTAGCGCACATAAAATCAGACGTATTTTCGATGACCAAGTAATCATCGGATTTGCGGGAGGGGTTGCTGACGCTATCACTCTTCAAGATTGGTTGGAAAAGAAATTAAAGGCTTACTCTGGAAATCTTAAACGTGCCGCAGTTGAATTAGCCCAAGACTGGCGTAAAGATCCACAATTGCAAAAGTTAGAAGCAATGTTGATTGCATTAGATAAAGACACTGTTTTACTAATTTCTGGTAGTGGAGAAGTTATCGAACCAGATGAAGATGTTATTTCAATCGGTTCGGGTGGTAACTTTGCACAAGCTGCCGCAGTTGCTATGCAAAGACATGCTAAGGATATGACTGCTGAAGATATTGCACGTGAAGGCGTAAATATTGCTTCAGGAATCGATATTTTCACTAATACAAATATCATTACAGACAAATTCTAGAGGAGACTCATAAATGGAAAATCTAACTCCAAAACAAATTGTTGAAGCACTAGACAAATATATCATTGGCCAAGGCGATGCCAAGCGCGCGGTTGCCATAGCTTTGTATAATAGATACCGCCGTATGCAAGTTCCTGACCAAATGCAAAAAGAAATTACACCTAAGAACCTAATGATGATCGGACCAACTGGTGTTGGTAAAACAGAAATCGCTCGCCGATTGGCAAAAGTTGTTCATGCTCCATTCGTTAAAGTTGAAGCCACTAAGTTTACAGAAGTCGGTTATGTTGGTCGTGATGTTGAATCTATGGTCCGTGATTTGATGGACGTCGCTGTCACGATGGAAGAAGACGAAAAATACGCTGAGATCAGACCAGAGGTCAAACGTAAAGTCGATAAGAAGTTAGTTAAATTGTTGGTACCTGCCATTAAAAAGGAAACTAAACAAGAAAACGGCATGAACGATTTCATGTCAATGCTAACTAATATGGGCAACGCTTCAAATCTTGGCGACATGCTTCATACCGGCGACCAAGCCGGTAACGATGATCCTGATGAAGGACGCGATGTTACTGATGATATCAGAAACCAACGTTTGTCGATCAAGGAACAATTGGACAAGGGCCTTCTTGAAGATAAAGAGGTTACGATCCAAGTTGAGGAATCTCGTAAAGCACCAATGAACGACCAAATGCAACAAATGGGCATTGACATGAGTTCAATGATGGATAACTTGATTCCTAAGAAGATGATCTCAAGAACTTTACCCGTTAAAGAAGCTCGTGAAGTCTTGATCCGTGAAGAATCAGCTAAACGTGTTGATCATGATGAAATTTATCAAGGTGCGATCGACCGTACTGAGAATAATGGAATCATCTTTATCGATGAGTTCGATAAAATTGCACCTGGCGACAAACGTACTTCTGGTGAAGTATCTCGTGAGGGTGTTCAACGTGATATCTTGCCAATCGTTGAAGGTTCTCAAGTTAATACTAAATATGGTGCAGTAAGAACTGACCATATTCTATTTATTGCTTCAGGTGCCTTTGCCGAGAGCAAGCCTAGCGACTTGATTGCTGAGCTTCAAGGTCGTTTCCCAATTCGTGTCGAGTTGCAAGATTTGACAGAAGACGACTTCGTTCAAATTTTGACAAAACCTGATAATGCTTTGACCAAGCAATACGTAGCCTTGACTAAGGCAGACGGTATCAATTTGATCTTTACTAAAGAGGCCGTTGAAGAAATTGCTAAGGTAGCATTTGATCTTAATAATACTAACCAAAATATCGGTGCCAGAAGACTTTCAACTGTTCTTGAAAAGATTCTGAGTGACATTTTATATGAAGGCCCTGACATGCAAATGGGCGACATTACAATTACTCGTGAATATGTCAAAGAACAAGTTGGTAAGATTGTTTCAGACAAAGATCTTTCACGTTATATCCTTTAGAGGTGAAGATGATGGAAACATACACTGTCCAAAATGATTTTTTAAAGATTCAAGTAAAATCAGCTGGTGCTGAGATCATTAGCATTCAAGACCAAGCTCAAAATGAATATATTTGGCAGGCTGATCCTGAGATCTGGAACCGTCATGCGCCAGTATTATTTCCCATTGTTGGTCGTTTGAAGGGCGATCATTACTACTACAATGATCAAAAATTTGAAATGTCGCAGCATGGATTTGCTCGAGATCGTGATTTTTCACTGGCATCTCAAAATGATAATAAGTTGGTCTTGGAATTAAACGATGACGAAGAGACGTTGTCGATTTATCCATTCCATTTTAAATTGCAAATAATTTATCAATTGGTGAAGGATACTCTGCAGATCAGCTATATTGTAGAGAATAAAGATACTGCTGAAAAAATGTATTTCGCTATTGGTGCACATCCTGGATTTTCAGTGCCATTCGTCAAAGGTTTGCAGTATTCGGACTTTAAGATTGAATTGGACCCGAAGGAGACTCGTTCGAGAATCGCTTTAAAGGACAGCAATATTGATCTAAGCCAGGAACAAAGAGTTGAGGACCAAGATTTTACTTTAACTCATGATGCTTTTGTCGATGATGCAATCATTTATAGTCTGAGCCAACCTTCAGTTATCACTATTAAAAGTGATCTGACTGATAAAAAAATTCAATTGGATACCGGAAATGCTAAATTTGTTGGCATTTGGTCGCAGTATCCTGAAAAGGGCGATTTTGTTTGTATTGAACCTTGGTGGGGCATTGCTGACAAGATCGACACTGACCATCAACTAGTCAACAAATACGGTATTAACACTTTAGATCCAGAACAAACATTTGAAGCTTATTACAGCATTTCATTTAAATAACAGAAAAAGACGACCAACTAGTGGTCGTCTTTTTCTTGTTCTTTACGTTGCTGTCGCTTATAGGCTAATCCAATTGAAACTAAATTTTCTTTTCCTTTGAGAAGTCGCTTGATGTTTGGAATATGTTTGACATAAATGATCACCGTGACCACGCAGGCCACGGAAGTTAAGATCCAATCGTGCATGAACAGCGATGAAACAGTAAATACAACGATAGTTACCAAGCTGGCAACACTGACCATGCTAGTAATGTAAACGATCAATGCAAAACATAAAAAGCAAATTATGAAGGGGATCGGGCTATAGGCTAATAAAATTCCGGCGCTAGTTGCCACAGCCTTGCCACCCTTGAATTTCAAGAAAATTGAAAAGACATGGCCAATGACTGCAAATAATCCCACAAACAACATCCAAGGACGATCTAAACCGATGAAGATGGGTAAGAATGCTCCCAAGGTTCCTTTGAGAATATCGACAAACAGTACTACCGTTCCGGCAATCGGTCCAAATACTCGATAGGCATTGGTCGTTCCAACATTTCCGCTGCCATAATCAAAAATATTTTTGTGGAAGAATACTTTTCCAACAATGTAAGCGGTCGGAAAAGATCCAATCAGGTATGCTAGAATTATACAAATAAAGAGTTTAGTTAAAAACATAGAATCACGCTCTCATTTCTTATTTATCTAAAGTGTACATCCTGGAAACTAATTAAACCATTAATGAACATAATACCCTTTTTTGGAAAATAAATTAGGAAATTCTGGAATATTAATAAAAAATAAGAAATTAAAAATGAACATATGTTTGCTTTACATTTGCAGATCCATGCTATAATTAAACACTGTTATTAAGCTTATTGAAAAAGGAATGATTTAAATGCCTAAATCATCTTATGATGATTCTTCAATTCAAATCCTTGAA
This sequence comes from Companilactobacillus sp., assembly GCF_022484265.1. Taxonomy (NCBI): domain Bacteria; kingdom Bacillati; phylum Bacillota; class Bacilli; order Lactobacillales; family Lactobacillaceae; genus Companilactobacillus; species Companilactobacillus sp. The sequence continues at coordinate 405,581 of NZ_JAKVLR010000001.1, read as the reverse complement.
GGACTTGAAGCGGTTCGTAAGCGTCCAGGTATGTATATCGGTTCGACCGATGGACGCGGCTTGCATCATCTTGTCTATGAGATCGTCGACAATGCTGTCGATGAGGCTCTTTCAGGATTTGGTAAGGAAATCAATGTCACTATCAACGCTGATGGAAGTATCACAGTAGTAGACCACGGTCGTGGAATGCCTACAGGGATGCATTCTTCAGGTAAACCAACCATCGAGGTTATCCTGACGGTCCTTCATGCCGGAGGAAAATTCTCAGAGAATAGTTACAAGACCTCTGGTGGACTACATGGTGTTGGTTCTTCAGTTGTTAATGCTTTGTCTGAATGGATGACTGTTCGGGTCGTTCGTGATCACAAAGTTTATCAGGAACGTTTTGAAAATGGTGGCCATCCAGTTGGCACCCTTAAAATGACTGGCAAGACTAAAGAGGATAGTGGAACAACTATCAGCTTCAAACCTGATGCCTCAATTTTTCAAACGACTAAATTTAATTTTGACACTCTAGCTGAACGTCTGCGTGAATCAGCTTTTCTACTCAAGGGCGTTAAATTCACAATCACTGACAAACGTGGCGAGGAACCTCGTGAAGAAATTTTCCACTACGAAGATGGAATTCAATCCTTTGTTAAATATTTGAACGAGGATAAGGATACGCTTGGTGGAATTTTCTACGTTGAAGGTGAAAATTCTGGAATTGAGATTGAATTCTCCGGCCAATACAATGATGGCTATTCCGAGAATATTATTTCATTTGTAAACAACGTTCGGACTGCTGATGGCGGGACGCATGAAGCCGGAATGAAATCCGGTCTGACAAAAGCCTTTAACGACTATGCGCGCAAAGTTGGTTTGCTCAAGGAAAATAGCAAGAATCTTGAAGGTAGCGATGTCCGTGAAGGACTCTCTGCTATTATTTCTGTGCGTATTCCCGAAGAGATTCTCCAATTCGAAGGTCAGACTAAAGGAAAACTGGGAACACCTCAAGCTCGTTCCGCCGTTGATCAGCTCGTATACGAGCAGATGAGCTTTTATTTGATGGAGAATGGGGAACAGGCCCAAACATTAGTTAAAAAGGCTCTCAAGGCGCGTGAGGCACGTAATGCGGCCAGAAAAGCACGTGAATCGACCAGAAATGGAAAGAAAAACAAAAAGACTGACGGTTTACTTTCTGGAAAGCTTACACCTGCACAGTCTAAAAACTCCGATAAAAACGAGCTCTTTTTAGTCGAGGGTGACTCTGCCGGAGGTTCTGCAAAGCAAGGTCGAGATCGAAAATTTCAAGCAATTTTACCACTGCGTGGTAAAGTCTTGAATACTCAAAAAGCCAAGCTGGAAGATATTTATAAAAATGAAGAGATCAACACCATGATCTACACGATTGGTGCAGGTGTTGGTGCTGACTTCAAATTAGAAGACCGAAATTACGATAAAGTCATTATTATGACCGATGCCGATGACGATGGATCGCATATTCAAATTTTATTGTTGACCTTCTTTTATCGTTACATGCGTCCATTAGTTGAGGCTGGACATGTTTACATTGCACTGCCACCGCTTTATAAAGTTCAAAAGGGTCGCGGAGCAAAGACACAAATCAAGTATGCTTGGACGCCAGAAGAATTGACTAAGACAATTAAAGAGGTCGGTAAAGGTTACGACTTACAACGATTTAAGGGATTAGGCGAGATGAATGCCGATCAATTATGGCAAACAACTATGGATCCAGAATCTAGGATCTTGATCAGAGTCAATATCGACGATGCTGCTTTAGCTGAACGTCGAGTAACGACTTTGATGGGTGATAAAGTTAAGCCTAGACGTGATTGGATCGAGAAGAATGTCCGCTTTAACGGTACTGAAGAGGGCGACAACATTTTGGAAAAAGTCGATGACACTGATCACATGGACAGCAAGATCGTTGATGATTTATTGAACAAGGAATAGGTGATACATATTGGCAAATAATTCTCCTAAGATCCAAGACATCCCATTAGAAAAAATTATGGGGGATCGTTTTGAGAGATATTCAAAGTCCATCATTCAAGAACGTGCCTTGCCGGACATTCGTGATGGATTAAAACCAGTACAAAGAAGAATTTTGTACTCAATGTTTTTAGATGGCAACACTTACGACAAGGGATTCAGAAAATCCGCTAAGGGTGTTGGTAACGTCATGGGTAATTTTCATCCCCATGGTGATTCATCTATTTACGAAGCAATGGTCAGACTTTCCCAAGATTGGAAGTTACGTGCACCATTGATCGAAATGCACGGAAATAATGGTTCGATGGATGGTGATCCACCCGCCGCAATGCGTTATACTGAAGCCCGTTTAAGTAAAATTTCTGCTGAAATGTTACGAGATATCAATAAGGGCACCGTTGATGAAGAATGGAATTTTGACGATACCGAAAAAGAACCAAAGGTATTACCAGCTCGTTTTCCTAATTTATTAGTTAATGGAGCTACTGGCATTTCAGCTGGATATGCTACAGAAATCCCACCGCATAATTTAGGCGAAGTAATTGATGCAACAGTCAAATTGATTGATGACCCCGATGCAACGTTAGAAGATTTGATGCAGATCGTTAAAGGTCCTGATTTTCCGACTGGAGGTATTTTGCAAGGTGCCAGTGGAATCAAGGAAGCTTATGAAACCGGTCGTGGCAAAGTATTTTTGAAATCGAAAACATCAATTCAAGAATTACGTGGACACAAGTCTCAGATCGTGATCACTGAGATCCCATATGAAGTCAACAAGGCTGTGCTGGTCAAAAAAATGGACGAAGTGCGTGTTCTCAAAAAAGTCGATGGAATCGCTGAAGTTCGTGATGAAAGTGATCGTCAAGGATTGTCGATCGTAGTCGAACTTAAACGAGATGTCGATGCACAAGGAATTTTGAATTATTTATTGAAAAACACTGACTTGCAGATCTCTTATAACTTCAACATGGTTGCGATTGCTGACATGAGACCACAACAAGTCGGTTTGGTACAAATGCTGACAGAATACATCAAGCATCAAGAAGACGTTGTTTTACGTCGTTCGAAATTTGACCTTGATAAAGCTAAGAAACGTTTGCACATCGTTGAAGGTCTGATCAAGGCTCTGTCGATCTTAGATCAAGTCATCAAAACGATTCGTGCCAGCAAAAATAAGTCTGACGCCAAGAACAATTTGGTGAAGGAATATCAATTTACTGAGCCTCAAGCTGAAGCTATCGTATCTCTACAACTTTATCGTTTAACGAATACCGACGTAACTGAGCTTGAAAAAGAAAACAAAGAACTTACTGCATTGATCAACAAGTTGGATAAGATCATCAACAACCATTCAACTTTGATGAAAGTCATCAAAAAGGAATTGCTGGAAGTTAAAAATAATTACGCTGATGACCGTCGCACGAAGATCGAAGCGAAAGTTGATGAGATCAAGGTCGACACTAAAGTCATGGTTGCTAGTGAGGACGTCCGCGTCTTGGTCAGTCACGACGGCTACGTTAAACGTAGTAGTCAACGATCATTTATGGCTTCTGATCCATCAGATAATGGTCTAAAAGACGAAGATTATCCAGTTTTGGATGTTGAAGCTAACACGTTGAATCATATTTTTATTTTCACAGATAAAGGTAATTTGATTTATCGTCAGATTTTTGAGCTCGATGATAGTCGCTGGAAAGATACTGGTTCTCATTTATCGCAAGAAGTAGGATTGGCTAATGACGAATCAGTACTCAAGGCATTTATCTTTAAGGACTTGAAAGAGACAGGAACATTTGTCACAGGTACAAATGACAACTATGTTAAACAAGTTGACTTCCAAGATCTCTTGCCAGGAAGAACTTATAAGTCTCGGGCAAGTCGATACATCAAACTTAAAGATCCTGAAACTAGCGTTATCGATGTGGATTACATTGCTCCAGAAGAAGCCGAACGAAAACTGTTGTTTGTCTTTACAGAACATTCTTATGCTTCAGCCTTCCCATTGAGCGAAATACCAGTTGTTGGTAGTAAAGCTGTCGGCGTTAAATTCGTGAGTCTTAAAACTGACGACAAAGTTGCAGGTTACTTTATTGCTGATTCTGATGATACTAACGATAAGATTGCACTACTGACTCAACGTGGATCATACAAGCAGATGAAGCTTTCAGAGATCCCGATTACTAGCCGCGCTCGTCGAGGAGTATTGACATTGCGGGAATTGAAACGCTCGCCACATAGAATTAAATTGATCACAAAGACTAATCCGGATATCGAATTACACGTGATCACTGATCAAAACAAAGATATTGCAATTGATTTCTCAGCCCATAGCGATGCTGACCGTTATTCTAATGGATCATTTATTCTTGATCCGGACAGCGACGGCAACCCATTGAGATTTGAAAAAATCAATATTAATAAATAAGCAAAGCTATAATTTTTTTATTATATATAGTATGATTATAATAAGAAAATGTTAATATTTGATTGTTTGAAGGGAGTGAAATTTTTTGTTAGATGAAGATGCACGACGAGTATTTAGTTCTAAAGCACTGAATTATTTTGACGAATTATCCAAGAACATGAGTTACACCAAAACTGCCCAATCTTTAGGTATCACGCAACCTGCCTTGACCCAGCAAATCAAAAAAATTGAAAAGGTCGTAGGTGCACCGCTCTTTTATAGTGTCGGTAAAAAAATCTACCTAACTGATGCTGGTTCAATTTTGTTAGATGCAACTCATCAAATTTTTCATGTCATAAATACCGTTACTGATCAAATTCAGCAAAAATCTTCCGAGAGTTCTGGTACGATCAATATTGGAATTATCGCTGCAGTTGAATCAAAAGTAATCGAAGATTTCATCGTTGAATTTAATCGAATCAATCCAAATGTCGAAATTGACTTGATCCTCTTGAAACGTAACGAGATCTGGGATCAGATCCAAAACAACAAGATTGATATCGCTGTGATGTATTTACCAGACAATACCATCAAAAGTTGGAAATCTTATAAGTCAAAAAAGATTATTAATGATACGATAATGTTGGTTCACAATAACGAAAAGATTTTTAAGAAGGGCAAAGCTACTTACAAAGAAGCAATTGAAAATCCTTGGGTCTCATATTTACGTGGATATTATTTCACAGATCTGATGACCGAGAAGTTCAAGAACTCATTAGTGGATGTTCCTAAGGTGGTAGCAAGATTTTCTTCACCTTATCAATTATTGAAATTCGTTCAAGATTCTGATGGCGTCAATACAGGATTACCAGCTAGTTTTTGTATTGCAAATGAAAGCAACTTCACGTTCTATCGCACGCCACTGGAACCTGCAATTTCGAGTGATTTGACGTTTGTTTATCACGAAGATAAGGACAAGATTCCACGTATCAAGCAATTCTTCACCGAATGGGATGCTTTCTTAAGCAAGAAGAGCTATATTGATCGCTTAAAATCTTTATAAAATAAAGGAGTATTGAATTAATGGCAAAAGAAAAAGAATTAGTAGTTGGACACAAGAGTCCTGATACAGATGCTGTTGTTGCAGCAATTTCATATTCACATTATCAAAACGAATTGGGCATGAACACTGAAGCTGTTGCTCAAGGCGAACCTAACAAGGAAACAAAATTTGTTTTTGAAAAGTTTAACTACGATTATCCACGTATTGTCACAGCCGCTGGTAGCGAAGTTAAAAAAGTTATGCTAGTTGACCACAACGAAAAACAACAAAGTTTCGACGATATCGATGACCTTGAAGTTACACACGTTGTTGATCATCACCGTATTGCTAATTTCCAAACTGAATCACCATTGTATTACCACGCTGAACCACTAGGGTGCACAAGCACAATTCTTTGGAAGATGTACAACCAATCAAAGATCGAAATCCCTGGTAACTTGGCTGGTTTGATGGCTTCTGCTATTATTTCAGATACACTTTTACTAAAATCACCAACAACTACTGATGAAGACAAGGCTGCTTTGAAGAGCTTAGCTGAAACAGCTGGTATCGACTATGAATCATATGGTATGGACATGCTTAAAGCAGGTACAGACCTTGACGACAAGTCGACTCAAGAGTTGATCGATATGGATGCTAAGAGCTTTGATATGAATGGAAACTCAGTTCGTATTGCTCAAGTAAACACAGTTGATGTTGAACACACACTTGAAAGAGAAGCTGAGTTCGTTAAGGATATCACTGCTGAAAACAGTTCAAATGGCTACAACTTGTTCGTATTGTTGATCACAAACATTATGACTAGTGACACAACAGGTTTGATCATTGGTGACGATGCTGCGATTGCTAAATTTGAAAGTGCTTTGAACACTAAGGTTACTGACAACAAGGCTGCCTTACCTGGAGTAGTTTCACGTAAGAAGCAAATTGTTCCTCCATTGGACAACGAGTTTTAGTAAAACTTTCCTAAAAAAGTATTAAAAAATTTTACTTATGTTAAACGTTTACATTGAAAACAAAGTAGCCGTTTAGTATAATCTATATATCATTAAAACTGCTGGTGGTTTTTTGACCCCCAGCATTTTTGGTGTTTTAGATACTTTTTACATATAAAGGGGATATACAATGAGCATTACGAACATACTAATTGGTCTGATACCAATGATCGGTTGGGGTGTCTTCCCAGTACTTACTGGTTACTTTGGTGGGAAACCGGTAAATCAAATTTTGGGTGCGACATATGGTACTTTGATTGGTGCGATTGTCGTTGCGCTGTTCACGCAGACGCCTCTGTTAACAGGCAAAGAGTTCTTGTTCACATTCCTTTCTGGTATGGCATGGTCAATCGGACAAATTTTTGTCTTCTATGCATTTACTGAAATGGGAGTTTCAAGAACCATGCCGATCTCAACTGGATTCCAGTTGATCGGAGCTTCATTATGGGGCGTTATCGTCCTAGGTGAATGGCGTGGAAATACTTTTGGAATGTCATCACTAGCAGTTGGATTTTTTGCAATTGTTTTGATCATCGTCGGTGTTTGGTTCACTACTTACACTGAAGGAAAAACAAAATCAGCCGGTGGAACTAATGCAGTTAAAGGTGTAGCATTAGTATTCTGTGCTGAAATTGGATACCTTGCATATTCAGCCTTTCCACAAGCTGTTAAAGTTACCGGATTTGAAGCCTTTCTACCACAAGCTTTAGGTATGGCAGTTGCAGCAACGATCTTTGCACTTGCTACAAAAGGCAATCGTGCTTCAAAACCATTCAGAACAAAGAGTTCATACACTAACATTATCAGTGGTTTCTTCTTTGCATTGGCAGCTTTGACATACTTGATCTCAGCTCGTCCAGAAGTTAACGGACTTGCCACTGGATTCACTCTTTCACAAATGAACGTTATCTTAGCCACACTTGGTGGTATTTACATTCTTCATGAAAGAAAAACTAAAAAAGAGATGGGTGCAGTTTTGGCTGGTTTATTGCTAGTCGTAATTGCCGGAGTTCTTACAGCATTTATAAACTAATCTATCGAATTTGACAGGAGTGCGACCGATAATCGTGACTCTTGGGATTTTATACAAAACGGACCTAATTCATATTTTGAATTAGGTCCGTTTTTTGTTGATCATCATTAAAAAATCAAGTAATCGCCGATGGCTTCACTACGTTACGCGTATCGCCGTTTACTCGCACTATGCACCATAGGTGCTTAAAAGCAGGGAATCGCCAACGTGCTCCGCAGCGTTGCCGTATACTCACACTACGCATCGTAGATGCTAGTGTGAGTAGAAAATAAGAGCCAGCAGATTATCTCTGCTGGCCCTTAATACTTCTATCCAATAATGTGGGGGATCTCCACTTCAAAGTTTTGGTGATGAGTCCAATACTTTTGATACGAAGTAGAAATCTAAGGAGTGTCAAATAGGGAAATCACCAATACCTACCTGACACTTTCATAGTAAAACGCAATCAGTTCAATGTTAAACATTACGCATATTTATTTTACATTATATTTTCTACTTGCAGGCGTCACGTAATTTTTTATAAATTTTCCAGCAACGTCGAATGATTCAGTGAATAATAAGGTGTTCTTCGCTTTTTCCGAAATGAAACCTTCATTGGCCATGCGATTGAACATCATTAATAATGGGTCGTAATAATGATTGATGTTCAAATAAATGCAAGGGTCAGGGTTCAAACCGATCCTGGTCCAGGAGAAGGCATCCGACATTTCTTCTAATGTTCCTGGCCCACCTGGTAAAGCGACGCTGGCAATTGAGTTTTTCAACATGATTTCTTTACGTTCGTCGATCGACTTGACGATTTCGATCTCACTGAGATTGTCGTGAGTTAGTTCTTTGTTAGCTAAGTCCTCGGTAATGATCCCGTGGACGTATCCGCCGTCTTCTAAAACTGTGTCAGCTAGGGCACCCATTAAGCCTAATCTTCCGCCGCCATAAGTCAGACCGTAATCATTTTTCACCAACCAGTGGCCTAAGTCTTTTGCTGCTTGTAAATAGATGGGATTATTTCCCGTGGCTGCTCCACAGTACACTGCAATTTTTTTCATGAAATTCTCCTATAGTCATAGCAAAAAAGCCGAGTTTAGCTCGACTTTTCGATTATTTAACGATAATAGTTCTGGCAGCGATCAATTGACCGTTTGAGTAACGAATTGTTGAGTCGCCATTATTGCCAGTTATCTTTGAATTAGCTGCAAGTTGCTTTAATTGGGTTGCGTTAAATCCAGCAACAGTAAAGTAAATACTTTGTGTGTAAGTTCCAGCAGTCAGGTTATTTGGCAGATCAGTCAATGCCGTCTTTTTACCATCGATATAAACGTTGTTGACTGGCGTTATGTTAGTTGCCTTATAAGATTTGCCTGTTGCTGAATCAGTAATCGTGAAGCTTGGCAATTGGTAGGTGCTAGTAAAAATGTTTTTAGTAGCATTATTTGTATAGGTTGTAGTTGAGCTGTAATCAACATTTAACTGTTCAGGAGCAGGAACTGTAATGGTAATTGGCAATTCTTTGAGTACTTGGCTGTAATTATCGCTGTTCAATACTTGTAGTTTTAATTCGGCAGTACCGCCATCTTTTTTCAGATTGGGGACAGTAGTGTTGTAAAAAGTATTGTAGTCGTCATCGCTTGGGCTGACACGATACATGAAACTGTTTACTAGGGAACTGTTACGTACGCTCTTAGCATAAGCAACGTTTTGAGCACCGAGCCACTTAGCCATGTCGCCATTCATGAATTGATCGTAAGTCCGGTAATAGCCGTCAACGTTATCAGCTAGATCGTAACTAGACAGAGTGACGTTTGTTTGCACGCCGTCGAGAAAGTTATTCAGATAGTCAGTTGGAAAAAGTTGATTAGTAGTTTCAGCTTCATTTTGGTCGACAGCAGCTTGGGCTTGAGGGGCCAGTGAAACGATTGAAAGACTAACAAGTCCGACTGATACGGCAATTGATTTTAATAATGCTTTTTTAAACATAGATGAGCTCCTTAAATAAATTCATTAATGAGATTGATAACAATATTATAATTCAAATGAAATAATTTTTCCTTGCCTATTAATTAAATGATTGTTAAATTTTGAAGTCAGTTTCCCGAAGCAGTCTGCGATAGTAGAGCAACGAATTAGCATCCAATTTATCGATCATTTTTAATTGCTCTTGGTTGGGACGTTTTTGGCTCAGTGCAATCAAAACGATGGTGGTTGATAATTTTTTAGCTGATAGATCCAAATTTAATTTCTCACTATCTGCCTTCAAGCTTCGATAAAGGGCACTGACGCTAAGAAGCGGCGATTGAGCACCTTTATTGCGACTCAAAAAGAGATTTTTGGTACCCCAAAAACTTTGCCAGGGTTCAATGAATTCTCGGTATTCTGATAAAAATGATTTTTCATCACTATCAAAAGTTAATTGTTCGAACGTTTGATAAAATCCGCTGGATAGGGCCTCTTGGTAATTAAAGCCCTTTGAAATGATCAAGATCAATAATCTCGTGTAGATGTGCAGGTGGATATCGTTGAGATATTTTGGCAAATCCATAAATACATCAGTGGGAAAATCCGATTGTTTTTCGACGGTCAGGCTTTTAATATTTAGCGTTGGAAATTCTTTGGTGATCTTATTAGAAAATAGGTAGGCAAAATAAACATTCAAATTACTGAGAATTTTGTTGATAGTACTCGGACTATATGAAAGCTCATGCTCCAAGTATTGCTTGTATGAAACGATATCGCCGTCATGAATGTTTGCAACATTTAATGTCGCCTTGAACTGATTATTGTGTTCGACTAGATAATCAAAAAAATCGTGCAACGAGTTTAAATACTCATCATGTGCTCGTTTTGAGATCCGTCGAGTCCGTAAGTAAGCATTAAAGCCTGGGATAAAAGGTATTTTTGTCATAAGTAACCTCGATAGTTGATAGTTCAATTTTAGGGTAATGAGAACATTTGTTCAACTTAATGATGGCAATAAAAAATCGAAAGTCTTCACTTTCGATTTTTAAATAACTTATTTTGATTGGATCGTTTGGACATCTTTCCCGGCTGAAACTTGTTCAGGAGTGATTTCAGAAATGTTTTTAACTTGATCCATATTTGAAACGATAACGATCACAGTTGGTAATTTTTGCTTGGCTTTGATCGCATCAATGTCCATTTCGCCAATTGCTGAGCCTTGTTCGATCTGGTCGCCTTTTTTGACCTCTATCTCAAAAGGCTCGCCGTTTAATTCCACGGTATCAATGCCAAGATGCACCATGATCTCTAAGCCGCGCTTAGATTGAATCATTAAGGCATGTTTGGTAGGAAAAATCGATTCCACGGTCCCAGAAACTGGTGATACGATTTTGTCATCAGATGGCTCAACTGCAAAGCCGTCGCCCATCATTTTTTGTGAAAAAACGCTATCTTGAACTTTTTCTAACGGGATCAATTGTCCATCGATTGGGGCTGTTAAAGTTGTTTCAAGTTTCTTTTTAGAGAATAAACCCATAATTATTATCTCCTGAAATTATTCATGATAAATTTTTGTGAAGCTGATATTAACTTTGCGTTATTGTCGTAACTGTTTGCAAAAAAGCGGTAGTACAAAAGGTCAACTGTGTAAAGCTGAGCAATCAATGAAGTGGTGGCAGCACTTCTTAAATGAACGTTTTCGGTGCTGTTGTCAGTCTCTAATTTGACGTCAGCCAAATAATTTAGCGTGTTTTGAGAAGCTTGTGTGATTGCTATCAACGGAACGCCTTGTTCTTTGGCCAAACTTGCAGAAGAAATAATTTCGGCGGTTTCTCCAGAGTTTGAGATCAAGATCAGCGCAGTCGAACTTGGATGCCCTAGTAGGGTAGTGCTTAATAGATGCACATCTTCCATCACTAAAACAGTTTTGCCGATCCGTAAAAATTTTTGTTGCAGATCCTTGGCAGCAAGAGCTGAAGCACCGATCCCAAATACTAGGATAGTTTCGTGATTATCTAGTAATTTAACAGCTTGTTCCAAGGCTGATTCGTCTAAGATGTCGCTAGTCTTACTGATCGATTGATTGATCCGAAAAGATAGCTTTTTTTCCAGTTCTTCAAACGAATCATTTGGAGATAGCTCTTTGTATAATTCAGTCTCTAGACCAGATTCGGCGGAGAGTCGGATCTTTAGTTCAGAGAAGCCACCGTCTCCACAAAATTTTTGACTGAATCGGACCACTGAGGCTGGACTAGTAGGAATCTTAGACGCTAGTTCCTGGACGCTGTCTTTGATGACTAAATGCGGATTTTTCAAAATATAATCTGCAATTGTCTGTTCGGTCTTCGTGAGGTCAGATCTTGATTGCTGAATATTTAATAAGACGCTTTGCATTAATCTAATTCAGTTGCCTTTCTGGCATCTTTAGGAACGCCAAAGAAGTACGTTACGACAAATCCGCCAGCATAAGCTGCTAACAAACCAAAGATGTAGCCCATAACATGACCGTTGGTGATCAATGGGATCAAAGCTAAACCAGATGGTCCAATGGCAATTGCCCCGACATTTCCAAAGGCACCTACGACAGCACCGCCGATACCACCACCAATACAGGCAGTAATAAATGGACGACCTAGTGGCAAAGTAACACCGTAGATCAGTGGTTCGCCGATTCCTAGAAATCCTACTGGCAACGCACCTTTGATCATGTTAGTTAATTTCTTGTTTTTATGGCAACGAACCCATAAGGCTAAGGCAGCACCAACTTGACCAGCACCAGCCATAGCCAGAATTGGCAGCAACAAAGTTGAACCTGTTTTGTCGATCATTTCGATATGGATTGGAGTTAAGATCTGATGAAGTCCAAGCATAACCATTGGTAAGAAGAACAGTCCCAGAATAAATCCAGAGAAAGCTCCGCCAACTTTTAAGACCCACATAATTGCACCGACTAATGAGTTAGAAATTACACCCGCAATCGGCATGACGATAAAGATGGTGAAAACGCCAATAACTAATAGCGATAAAAATGGCGTAACAATAATATCGATCGAATCAGGAATAATCTTATGTAGTCGTTTTTCAACGATTGAAAGGATCCAGACTGCAAAAATAACACCGATGATACCACCTTGACCAGCAGCTAATGGCTGACCGTCAAAGATATTGGTCAATGGAGCTTTTGGATCAACGCCGGTCAATAGAGTAACTGCACCGACGATACCACCAAGACCTGGAGTAGCTCCAAATTCAGAGGCACTGTTGATACCAACATAAACGGCTAAGTAGGCGAACAATCCATTTTGGATCACCTTAAGTACCATGATAAATTCAGACCAGTTTTGGCCGATGGTTCCTGCGGTCATCAAGTTTGATAACACGGCAGCAATACCACCAATTAAACCAGCACCGACGAAGGCGGGGATCAGTGGAACGAAGATGTTCGAGATTGATTTCAATACAGCCTTGGTTTTTGAAGGCTTGATATTTTTCTTATGCTCGGCCTTGACCTCTGCAGCTTTTTGATAAACTTCTTCTTTAGCTTTTTGATGTTCAGATTTTGCAGGTTCAGCAGAATCGTCCTTTAAATCTGTTGGAAAATCTTCTCCTAATTTCACGCCGACTTGATCGACCATGATCTGAGCGACTTTGTTGACGATACCAGGACCGACGACCACTTGAAGCGTATCTTCTTCAATGACGCCAATAACCCCGTCAATTGCCTTTAATTGGTCCATATTGACCTTATCGTAATCTTTGATAGTCATTCGAACACGAGTCATACAATGGATCAATTTTTGAACGTTTTGCGGTCCCCCGACAGCAGCATATATTTCACGCGCTAAGCGTTGTTCTTTTGGTTCTGACATAATTATTCCCCCTCGATCGACTTTCTAACAAAGCCTTGGTTTTTCGATAATTTGTTCTTAGCTGATTCAGCCGAACTCCCAGTTAGGATCATGATGATCGCAACTTTAACATCATTGTTTGCTTGTTTAAGCGCAATTTCTGCGTCAGAGTACTCGCAATCAGTAGCAGTGACGATGATCCGTTTGGCGCGTTCAACTAATTTTTCGTTGGTCGGTTTGACATCGACCATCAAATTCTGGTAGACCTTGCCGATCTTGATCATTGCCGTAGTTGAAAGCATGTTTAAGATCAACTTTTGAGTCGTACCAGCTTTTAAACGTGTCGATCCAGTCAAAACTTCGGGTCCGGATACCACTTCGATCGGATATTTGGCAATTTTTCCGATCTCGGAATCATTGGAACAAGCAATACTGATCGTTGTTGCCAAAGAATCATTGGCAAACTTTAATCCGCCGATCACATAAGGCGTCCGGCCACTTGCGGCAATACCAACGACACAGTCCGTACTGCTCAAATTGATTTTTTCAAGATCTGTTTGTGCTAGTGTCAGCGAATCTTCTGCACCTTCGACCGCGACTGTCATCGCAGTAGGACCTCCGGCAATTAGACCTTGAACCATGTCTGGATCAGTTCCAAAAGTCGGTACGCATTCAGCAGCATCTAGAACACCTAAACGGCCACTAGTCCCAGCACCTAAATAAATCAATCTGCCGCCAAGTTTGAAACTGTGGATAATCTGTTTTACAGCTTCATCGATCTGCGGCAATGATTTTCGGATCTGCTGGGGGACCTTGTGATCTTCTTGATTCATCACGTGCAAGATCTCGCTGGTACTCATCTGATCTAAGTTCATTGACTTCGGATTTCTTTGTTCGGTTGATAATTTAGATAGATCCATCATTTCCCCCTGATAATTTATTTAAAAAGATTTTTTGACCTGCGCCAACATATTGTAAAAGCGACTGATCGGTTTTGGTGATGGATCCAATCACATTGACTTTTTCATCACCTGGCAGATTGGTTTTAACAATTTGTAATTCTCCCATGTAGCGACCGTATAATTCGTTGTCGACAGTGATAGCACCGATTGACCGTTCAACGTTATTTTGAGCAGGGATGTTTGGAACCCGTCTTTGTCGTCCTTCAACAATACGAATAACGTCTAATGCGGGATCTAAGCGATTGTGCAAGATATCTGGCAACTCAGATAAAACAGTTTCGTCAAATGCTTGATAATCCAAAACTAGGCAGTGTTGAACGAAATATTGTTTGAACTTATGCTGCATCGAGGTTGAAAGTCCTGGGTCTCCGATAAAGACTTTATCAGTTCCGAGTTCAAGTAGTTGGATCGTGTTGGCTAAAGGATTTTTGTTTCGTTGCGATTCTAGGGTAGGGAGACCGAGCTTTAATGGTCCTCGCAAATGCTGGTCACCAGGTATGAATGCTTGAGTCTTAAAGCCCAACGATTTTAGCCAACGATTTCTTTTAGCAAACCAGTCGATCCCCAAACCGGTTTCTGGCCGCGGATAAAAATTGTGCCAGGCCTCTATTCGTGAAAAATCCACCTGATATTCATGCAGCTGTGAATACAAATCTTTGTTGATGGTACTAGCATTTAACGCAATCGGCATTTCTTGGCTGATATCGCGAATATCCTCAGGTGAAAAGCCATCGTCTAATCTTAAGGTTAGTTTCGCCGTTAAATTATGCGGCAAGTACTTCAATGAATCTTTATCGACATCGACGACAACGCTCAGACCATCATTTTCAGCCAGCTGCATCAATTGTTGCATGCGTTTGGTTTTAACTTGCGGATCATCTTCTGGTATATGCAAAGAAGTAAAAACTTCTTCAAAACCGTGATCGGCCATCTGTTGAAAGTACATTTGTGCTTTTGTATCGATTGGATCATTTAAGTAATACGAAAATCCCAGCATAAACATCACCCCTGTAAGCGTTTTAACAAAGACAGAATATTCCTTAAGAAACAATATTTCAATAATTGTTTAAAAATATATTAAATTATGAAATATTATTATTACGCAAAAAAAATCAGGTCGAAAAATCGACCTGATTTGATAGCTACGTACATTATATTTTAAATAAATCAATTAAATTGCAGCATACATTTCCTTGATACTGGCAACTGATGCGTCCCATTTGGCTTGTTCTTTATCTGTGAAATCGAGTGGATAGATCTTTTCAATGCCATCTGCACCGATCATAGCAGGTTCGCCAATGTAAATGCCTTCTTGTTCATTAAAGACAGACACTGGCATAACTTTTTTACTGTCGCTAAGCACAGTTTGGACGATCAAAGCAGCTTGATTAGCGATTCCGTAGCAAGTAAAGCCTTTGCCGAAGAAAATATCTACGCCGTTTTGCTTAGCTTGGTTCTCAAGATCATCTTGTTCTTCTTGAGTCAACTTATCTGACAGGATGGTGTTTTCAATTCTGACCTTTGTCCAAGGAACAAATTGCGTCATACCATGTTCACCAAAGACATGACCGTGAACACTGTTGGCATGCACGCCCAACTTATCGCTGACGGCTTGTTTCATCCGAGCGGTGTCTAAGGAAGTACCAGTTCCGAAGACATGATTTTTAGGAAGTCCTGACAATTCTTGCAAATGTCTGGCAATTACATCGCAAGGATTAGTGATGTTGATCAAGATGCCGTTAAAGCCAGATTCTTTGATCTTTGGTCCCCATTCTTCAGCAACTTTTTTAGTATAGTTCAATTCGTCGAAACGATTTCCGCTTCCTTGTTGAACAGCAATTTTTCCGGCTGAAAAAATGATAATGTCGGTATCTTTTAGCTCTGACAAATCAGGACGGATGATATCAACATGTGAATTTAATCCGACTTGGCCATCTTTAAGATCTTTATATTGGGCGGTCACGATTTTCTCATGTTTATCAAATAATACTAGTTCATCGATCAAATCACGACTGACCAAAGTGTAGGCTGTTGTACTGCCAACATGGCCTAAACCAATAATTGCAACTTTACTCATTAAAAGCACCCCTTAGAAGATATATTAAAGCTGAATAAAAATATCTTGGTCTATTTTTAATAAAATGTCAACTAAATTAGGGGGAAACTAATTTTGAAAAAATACAATTTACTCTTAATCTTGGATATAATTGAATTAATATTATTTAGATGAAGGAAAAACATGAAAAAAATTCAAGTCGCTTTTTTTGATGTGGATGGAACTTTGGCTACTCATAATCATGGTCAAAATACCTCGATACTAGATCGAGTTCCAGATTCTGCCAAAAAGGCTATCAAGATCCTCAAAAAACATCAGATATTGCCAGTTATTGCCACCGGGAGAAATCGAGGGATGATCAAGGAATTATTGACGGAATTAGAGTTGAATAATTTGATCGCCAATAATGGCCGATTCGTTGAATTATCTGGTCAAATAATCATGGAGGATTATTTTGAGGACGGACAATTAAGGTCTATCGTCTCCGAACTGAATCAACAACAAGTGCCATTCTGTTTTGAAACAGCAGATATTCTGTACAAACATCGCTCTAATACGTTTGAACCTGATAGTTCCATGGACCTAGTCGAAATTGCTGATGGGACGTTGCCAGAAAAAGTCATTCAGATGATCTACCGCAAAAACAAACCAGACCAACAGGTACAATTAAAAACTGTTGGTGCAAAAGCTGTCAAAGTTGCTCCGACTGTTTACGATATTACCAAGGCTCAATCTAATAAGGCTGTCGGCGTGAGAAAATTTTTGCAGCAGATTCAAATTGACCCAGACAATGCAATTGCGTTTGGCGATGAGGAAAACGATCTAGAAATGTTTGATTGCGTGGGTTATTCAGTTGCCATGGGCAATGCTGATGAATATGTGCAAAAGGCGGCTGACTATGTTACTTCTGATATTAAAAAAGACGGCATTTTAAACGCCGTCTTAAATCTTGATCTGTAATAAATGCTGTTTGAGCCATTGCCAGGCTTCGTGAAATGAGTAAGCTGAAGCAAATGACAACAGCCAAGTAAAGCAATAGCTGACGATGATTGCTGACCAGACGTTGGTTGACTTTGTATTTAGGTCAAGCAATTTCCAGATAATAAAAAGCCAGAAGACATTGGATAAATAGGCTCGATATGCGTATTGACTGAGGAAATGGATCAGAGGTAAAATTTTACTCTGTCGTTCGATCAAGTAATAGGCTAGTCCCGCTATCAAAAAAATTATCGAAAGGTCATAAACAACCATCGAATATTTGTAATACGGTGCATTTGACAATTTGACTGGATAACCGAATTTAGCTAGTTCCCAGTTGATGTACAGAAATGATACTGCGAATATTATCACGACTAGCCATAAATATTTTGTCAAAATTTTTTTGCAGAAATTTTGGTATCTGACGAACATTAGGCCTAAGAGCGCATAAATGAAAAAGCTGATAAAGACTCGATCAAACAAGTACAGCTCGTTAGATAGCTTGCCAGTAAAGATGTTTTCGTAATAAAAACCGATCCAGGTCAAGAACAACAATGTAGCCACAATGAAAAATATTAGAGAAAATTTGGTTGAGCGAATACTTTGATCGTAGATCCAGACAAATAGCGGCATTAAGATGATAAATTGCAACATCATCGTGTTGTACCAAAGGTGCGGTGCAGCATTGCCATTAACGAATTGCCACAAAAAGCTAACTAGATCATTGTAGGGATGTTTTTGCTGAACTGATGGTATCAGTATTAGATAGATCAATGTCCAATAAATCGTCGGGACAAACAAAGCAGACCACTGATTTTTAGCGTAATTTATCCAGTCACGTTCTTCTTGATCCGGCGTGGTACGAATCGTGGTGTATAAAATGCCAAAGATAAAGACTGGTGCCGTAAATTTGACTAAGTTGTAAATAATGCCGATCAGACTTTGACTTAACTGTGAAGGATCTTTCGTGATCCCAAAAGCTAGGACAGATTGGAGGATAACTGCTGTACAAGCAAATACCTTCATAAAGTCGCCAACATCGGCTTTTTCAATTTGAGTTTGGATCTTGATTACCTCGATTATTTTGATGAGTTTACTTCGTCGACTAACTGCGTCGGTTAATGATATTCTATTATTATATAGTTGCAGTTTTCATGCAACCAATGGCGTTGTTTTCAAACGACGAAGAATTATGTTTAAGGAGTCTTCATGATTAGCAGTCCAAATGAAATATTAAAAGACACTTTCGGATACGATGAATTTCGACCTGGACAACTCCAGATAATTCAAAACGTCCTTGATGGTAAAAGAACTTTAGGCATTATGCCAACTGGTGGCGGGAAATCAGTTTGCTACCAGATCCCAGCCTTGATGTTTTCAGGTGTTACTTTAGTGGTCTCGCCATTGATCTCGTTAATGAAAGACCAGGTTGATGGACTTAACGAAATGAATATTCCAGCAACTTTTATTAATAGTACGTTAAATTACATTGAAGCAAATGAAAGAATGCGGTATATCGAATCTGGGGCCGTCAAACTACTGTACGTTGCTCCTGAACGGATCGAGAATCCGGATTTTTCTAATTGGCTGACAAATCTGCCAATTGATTTAATTGCCGTCGATGAAGCTCACGTCTTATCTTCTTGGGGACATGATTTTCGTCCGAGCTATTTGAATATCATTGAACCTTTGAATCAATTGCCAACGAATCCACCAATTTTAGCTTTGACGGCTACTGCGACTAACCGTGTGCAAGAGGATTTGATGAATATTTTAGGCATCGATGCAGCTGATGTTGTCAAAACTGGTTTTGAAAGGTCTAATTTAGCTTTGAAAATTGAACGTGGAGTCAATAAACCACGTTATATTTTAGAGTACGTTCAAGCTCATCCTGGAGAAGCGGGAATCATCTATGCTGGTAAGCGAAAAGATGTTGAAAAAATTTACGAGGATCTAAAAGAAAAGGGTGTCAAAGTTGGTAAATATCATGCCGGTTTAGACGATGATGTGCGTCACCAAATGCAAGAAGCATTTTTATTTGATGAAGTTGATGTGATCATTGCTACTAATGCGTTTGGTATGGGAATCAACAAGACTAACGTCCGCTATGTGATCCACTATTCTATCCCCGGTACGATCGAAAGTTACTACCAGGAAGTAGGTAGGGCAGGGCGTGATGGTTTACCATCTGAGGCTATCTTGCTGTATTCTCCAGCAGATCTGCGACTTCACCGTTTCTTTATCGAACAGTCAGATGCAGATGATGAGTACAAGCAAAGTTTGACTGAGAAACTTCGCGAAATGAATCAATATGCTCAAACAGAACTTTGTTTGATGAATTATATCCTGAAGTATTTTGGTGAAACCAAAACTGAGCCTTGTGGCCATTGCTCGAATTGTTTGGATGAAAGGCCAGAACATGATGTGACTTCAGAAACTCAAAAGGCTTTGAGCTGTGTCGTCAGAATGGACCAAAAGTATGGTAAAAAGACTGTTTCAAGCGTGTTAGCAGGCAAGCCTGATGTTGCAAATGACTGGCGCAATTTCGGTAAATTAAGTACTTTTGGGCTAATGCACGATGAAACTTTGAAGTTTATTGAAGAGTTCATCGATTTTTTGACTGCCAATGATTATTTGAGAACTTCTGAAGGACCTTATCCGTTGATCCAGTTGACGCACAAGGGATTAAAAGTACTCAAGGGCGAGTTAGAAGTTAAACGTCGAGAGACGAAAATCACACAAGCTAGACGTCCGATCATGGATGATGATGGCAATTACGATCAACAATTATTCGAACGCCTCCGTAAATTGCGACTTAATTTGGCGCATGCAGCTGACGTTCCGCCGTTTGTGATTTTTTCTGACCGTACATTACGTGATATGGCGCAGATCATGCCTAAAAATAGCTCAGAATTTTTGACAGTTTCTGGCGTGGGTCATGCCAAATTAGAAAGATATGGCGACAAATTCATTCACGAGATCAAAGAATATCAAGCTTCGTAGTATTTGTTTGAATAAATGTTTTACGAAAACATCTAAAACAAACAAATCCCACACCTAGGAGGAAGAACCATGGACCATAGAATTGCAATTTTATCTGACATACATGGCAATGTGACTGCATTGGATACAGTTTTAAAGCAGCTGCAAACCGAAAATATTACCGAATATTGGTTTTTAGGCGACCTTCTGACTCCTGGACCTGGAGTAAATGATATCTTTGATCGGCTCAATAACCTTAATTTAACGGCGTTTATTCGTGGAAATTGGGACGATATCGTAATTCATATCATGCATGACAATGAAAAGTATCTCGACTTTGACAATGACGGGTACATCCATGTTGCTAGAATGGTCGAATACTTATCCGATACCATGACCGTAGCAAATTATCAGCAATTAAAGAATGCACCGACCTACAAAAATTTGACGATCAACGGTCTGAACCTCCAGTTATCGCATAACTTCACCTTCAAGAATTCTGGACATGAACTGTTGCCTTACGAGATCCAAGGAAACTTTGATGAGCTCGTGGAAAATAACTCGGTCGATATGGCATTTTATGGTCATACGCATCATCAAGTTATGCGTACGACTTCTGAGGACCAGATGATCATCAACCCTGGATCGATTGGCGAACCATACACACGTTGGCAAAAGTTTAGCGATGATCTTCGTGCAGAATACGCCATCTTGGACATTGATTCGTCTGGATATTCGAACGTGTCCTTTAAACGCGCCTCATACGACGTCAAAGCAGAACTAGATTTAGCTAAGCAATTGCAGTTGCCATATATCGAGTTATATGATTATTTGCTGCATACAGGTAAAGCTAGTACACATGATTTAGATTCCTTGAAAAAATATAATCAGCAATATGGATATCGAGAAGACGTTATTAATTACTTTAAAAAGTTACGGAAACATCATTTTTAATATTAGGCAGATAACTGATCGCGAGGTCGGTTATTTTTCTCAAAAATGTTACTTCGTATAATATATATTATGTAACCTTGAATATGATTATTGAATCTACATCGTATTTAGCTCTCCCCTCAAGCAAAAATCTCTGACGCAATCCTCACTAACTCATGAGATAATAAAAAACATAGAACACAAATAATTTTGTTGAGAGGATCAATTTATGACTGAAAACCACGACAAACTCCACACCGAAGAATTATATCTACCAGATGATCCGGAATTATCAAACAAACAAGCTGAGTACATGGATCAACTATTTGATTACAATCAGCTAAGGCATTCAGAATCAGCAAAAAAACAAGCTCTTTTGTCAGAGATGTTTGCTGACATTGGTCCAAATTGCTATATCGAAACGCCATTTTATGCTAACTTTGGCGGTCGCCACGTGCATTTTGGTAAAAATGTCTATGCTAATTTTAATCTCACTTTAGTTGACGATACGCACATTTATGTTGGCGATTATACTTTAATTGGTCCAAATGTGACAATTGCTACCGCTGGACATCCAATTCAACCAGATTTGAGAAAGTCTGGCTACCAATACAATGCTTCTGTCCATGTTGGAAAAAATTGTTGGCTTGGTGCCGGCGTAATCGTACTACCAGGCATCACAATTGGTGATAACGTGATTGCTGGTGCTGGAGCAATCGTTACCAAAAATCTGCCTGACAATGTTGTCGCTGTTGGTAATCCAGCTCGAGTGCTTCGTGAAGTCAACGAGCATGATCAAAAATATTATTTCAAAAATCATCTAATACCTTGGAATGAATTAAAATAACAAAAAAGCAAATGAGATCGTAAAATTCAATCTCATTTGCTTTTTAAATTTGCTTTGTGTGATCCTTTTTATCCAAGAGAAATTTCCAATAAGCACTGACTAAGAGCTTGTGTTTATTATCCATTTCTGTCTGCGTATAAGTGTGATGTTTAGTTTTTTGAAAAATTGGATTATCATTTAAAAAATCGTTTAGACCATCAATGTCAATTGATGTTGCCCAATCAGGAATAACATCATCCGAGCTAATTAAATTCTTTTCGTTAGTCATCATCAATACTCCTTTTTTATATTGCTCCATGAGTATAAGCAGGTTAACAATAAAAGTGAAGTAATAAGTTCTAAAAAGGTGTCCCCCCACTCTACTATCAAGAATTGTTAGGGCACATACGATGGGTTTAATAAGCAGAAAATTAGATGAAATTATAGCAGGAATTATTGACAAAATCATTTGTACTTTCCATTAAATCGATTGAATTGTCGTTTAAATGAATAATGGATCTGTATACACTCGATCCCCATAATACTAAAAGTTATTAAGTAATTTAAATAAATAATGAGACCGGGTATTCCCAATCTCATTAATGTTAATTTTTGAAGTTTTAAAATGTCTGTAGAAAAGTTTTTAATATACAATTATGCGTTACGTTTCTTGAATCCCAGTACTGAAGCGATAACAGCTAATAAACCACCAAAAGCACCAATGATGGGATTGTGATCTTCACCAGTTTGAGGGAACGTCTTCATTCCTGATTGTGAAGCTGGGGCTGATAATGATGTTGATTGGCCAGTAACTGAAGGAGTAGTAGATGATTTTATTGCGCGTGATGAAGAATTAGTTGCTGGGGCAGCAGCACCTTGGACAGGTTCTGAACCTTCTGAATCATGTGGAAGTGCCCATTGATGTGTAAAGTCACTTTCAATAGGTTTGACACCATATGAACCATCTTGGTTCTTTACCATACCATTATCTAGTGATTCTCCTGTATCTTGTGATTCTCCTGTAAATACGCCACCATTTACATCATCAGTTTCGTTAGCTATTGAACCATAATTAACATTATAAGTTACAGGTGTTACCGTTGTTTTAGGTGTTGTTTGTTCTGGTGTAACTTCTTGTGTTGCTTTAGGTGTTACTGATACTGATTTATATGTTTCTTGCTTTTGTACTGGTTCTTGTGATACTTGTTCTGTCTTAGCGGCTGCACCATCAACGGTTGCAGCTTTAACGGTGGTTCCAACAAATGGGACTGAAAGTACGACTGCTGATGCTAATGTAATGACACTGATTTTAACAGCTTTCTTAGCGTTGTTACCTTGTAATGTATTAAACATAATATAAATTTCTCCCTTTTCCCTATCATTAATTAAGCGCTAAAACATTATATCCAAGTATTTTGAAGCTATAACATATAAAATTGATTCATCCATTGGGATGATTACCTCAACTTGGAATTACAAAACCGGGTTCTTTTTTACCAAATTTATTTATTAATGGAACCCCCCCTTATTAAGTAGAATCACCAGCTAAAAAACGATAATGATTCATGTTTCGTAATAAGAATATGCCACTTTATCTCAAAACTACAGCAACAACCAATGAATATATTAATAAAAAATAAAAGGGTATTTCTCCTTTTATACATTTGAGAAATATCCTTTTTAAGTTTGCAATTTTTTACACATTTCTGGTATGTACGTTTTTATCCCTGATGAATTTCCAATAAGCATTAACGAATAATTTATACAGTTGGGTAAATTTTGAGTATGTATAAAATATTGGATTGTCATTTAAAAATGCATTTAAACCTTCAATATCTAGTGCTGTAGTCCAATCAGGAATAACATGATCAGAGCTAATTAAATTTTTTTGTTAGTCACCATCAATATTTCTTTTTATATTGACCATGAATATAAGCAGTCTTGTAATAAAAGCGAAGTAATAAGTCCTATAATTGTTCCCCCCACTCTACTATCAAGTAGTGTTAGGGTATATGTAATGGTGTTTTCAAGGAGGACATTAGATGAAACTAGAGGAAGAATTGTTCACGAAATTAGATGGGTATCAAGATGAAATTATCAATTTGAGACGTTATTTTCATCAGCATCCAGAGGTCTCATTTAAGGAACAGCATACTGCTGAGTATATCAAAAATTATTATCACGATTTAGGAATTGAAACTAAGAACTATGGATCTGGATACGGAATCGTAGTTGATATCGATTCTGGACGACCTGGCAAAACGATTGCTCTAAGAGCCGACTTTGACGCTTTAGCTATCCAAGAAGACAATGATTTGCCGTTCAAGTCAGAAAATTCTGGTGTTATGCATGCTTGTGGTCACGACGG
Organism: Companilactobacillus sp.; assembly: GCF_022484265.1. NCBI lineage: Bacteria > Bacillati > Bacillota > Bacilli > Lactobacillales > Lactobacillaceae > Companilactobacillus > Companilactobacillus sp. Next base: position 381,185 of record NZ_JAKVLR010000001.1, on the reverse strand, counting down.
TCACACAGCTTATATGATGGTTTTGGCGAAAACATTAAATGAATTAAAGAATCAGCTGCATGGAAAAATTAGAATTATCCATCAACCAGCTGAAGAGATCTCACCAGGTGGCGCCAAGTCAATGATCGATGCTGGAGTTTTAGAAGATGTCGATAATGTAATTGGGGCTCATGTAATGTCGTCAATGCCCACTGGTACGATTGCATATCACACAAAAGAAACCCAAACTGGACGAGCCAGCTTTACTATTACATTTACCGGGGCTGGTGGACATGCTTCAATGCCTCATCTAGCAAAAGATGCCATCGTAGCGGGAAGTTATTTTGTTACCGCATTACAAACGGTTGTATCACGCAATATTGACCCATTTGATACAGCTAGCGTAACAATAGGATCATTTGATGGAGTTGGATCAAATAACGCTATCAAAGCCTCTGTTGAACTCAAAGGCGATGTTAGGATCATGAAAGAGTCAACCAGAAAACTGATCAGAGAACGGATTGAAAAAATTGCGGATGGCATTTGCGACATGTTCAATGTCACATCTAAAATCGATTACGATGACAATTATCCCGTCTTATACAATGATCCTGATTTAACGCAAAGGGTCGTTTCAGCAATAGACGGTGCAAAGATTCCTGAATTGACGAAGATTTTTGACTGCGGTCCACAAGACCCCTCTGAAGACTTTGCTTATTTTGCGCAAGATCGTCCGAGCTGCTTTTTCTACGTTGGATGTCAAACTAAAGATGGTGCCAATCACCCGCATCATAGTCCCAATTTCTATATGGATGAGGATTGTTTAATTATTGCGGCTAAAGCCATGGGTGCTGCAGTTCTACAAAATTTATAAGTATTCTAAAAGGGCTGTGACATAACTGCTATTTTCTACAAACATGCAGCATAAACGTGCGACAAAACAAAGCGCCCTCCGCTTAACTACGAAGAGGATCTAATTCAAAATACGAATTAGATCCTCTTTTACATTAATGCTCAGGCACAAACAATGTGCTGATTCCATCAAGCACCATGTTTTGTTGCACGCTTTTTAAAGTGTCTTATGAAAGTCCCCCACTGGAACCTCCACCTATTCCAGATGAATCTCCGAGGCCACCGGTTGGTACACCCATCGATGAGATATCATTGCTTGAACCGCCAAGATTGATAAAATCGTTGGAGTAAAATGCGTCAGCCAAGCTTATCATGAAGCCATATCCGAGTGCAGGATTGGTATCGTAATAAATGCTCAACGGTGAATCAGTCAATTGTGACGTGTCAAAATTTATCCGCAGATCTTCAAGGACTTTTAATGATAGATCAAATGCGACAGCATATGGTAAAACATCTTCCCAAAGCGTCAAATCTCCTATTTTTGCAGAATTTAAAGATGAGATAGATTTCAAGACATGTTTGAATCCTTTTATTTCGGCTGCCTCGCGTTGTCCTAAGGAGGTGTAGACGGTTATTTTTCGATTTATACGATAGAAAATAAACCAGCTCAGGATTATTACTAAGCCACAAATTATTCCAGTAGCAATCAAATAACTAGGAGCCAAGAACGGCACTAAAATGAACTGGATCGCAGCAAACGTAGTCGTCATCAAAGCTAAGCTAGCTAACATTGATTTTACATGATCATTTTTTTCGTCAATGTATTTTGAACGACCAATTGCTGCTCGACGGCGCCATTTTTGAAATTCATACCAGAGGTCTAATCCTTGATACTCAGCAATTTGTTTGGTCGTTACTGATTTTCCGTCACCAACACGAGTGACTAGAAATTCGTAAAATTCATCATCAGGCTTTTTGATCAAAGAAATTTCATAAGTATCAGATAATTGTTTTAATCCCAGATGGTTTCGTTTTACTTGAATCATTAATTCTCCAATAAAGCTAGAAAGATCAGCAGTTTCATTTTTAGTCAAAATTATTTTTGCCATGCTAGGAGAAACGTCAGGTGTATCAAACCAATTTTGTAAATCACCTAGCTGATAATCGGTATCAAACTTATCGTAATTTAAATGTTTAAATCGGTTCCGATAGACTATGGCGGTCACAATGATAAAAGCAGCAGCAATCATCCAAAATACGACTTTTTTAAAAATTATTCGTTGTGCAATTTTATGCTGTTGATTGAGAATGTTCTGACGTTTGTTTTGGTGAACGATATTTTTATTTTGAGGCACCCAACTCACCGGAAAAATTAGTCGGTTGTCTAGTGGTTGATGATTAGTCAATTTAGAGATATAAACACTCATTTGACCAGCTTTTTCGTTCTTATTCAAATTGTACACACTCGGACCGCTGACCCACATATTAACTGATTTGAGAGTTTTCTTTGGGAATTGATAAGTAACTTTTACGTGGGAGATCTTCTTTTCCCAATCATTACCAACTACCCTCCAATATATTTCAGCAGTATCGGAATAATTCGTCACGAATTTTTTAACATGGTATTTGTAAATGGCAGTTGCGGAATTGTTAGTGATAGTATGCCGAATATTAGCCGCCAGCAGGTGGTCGCCAGTCACCGAATCATAAGTGTTATCCCCTGAGGTTTCGTAGCGTAAAGGGACCTCATTTTTCCCATCAAAAAGTTGAATCGACGTTAAACTAGGATTGGAACCCTTTTTTAGACTTTGACTAAAGGCAACATTCTTCTTGCTGCCGGAAACGTGATACTTGATCAACTGGCGAACATCAGCACTGCCATTAGAATTAACGGTCACAAATGTCTGATATTGGTCGATCGAATAACTGCTAGCTTGTGACTCATTGTGATTCAAGAAGAATGTAAAAGTAGCAAATAAAATTATTATGGCAAATAAAAAGTTGTTTTTCCGCATAGATCCCCCTGTTTGGAAAAACAACTTATTCTATTCTTCGTTGAGATAGATTCTAAATCTTGGAATTTCTAAACTAGTAAAAATGAGTGAAAACAGGCCACCAAAGATATAAACAATAACTAGATTTAAGATAAAACTTCCATTGAAGGTATCTTGCAAGGTTGAAGGAATAGCTAAAATTGCAATTATTAATCCCCATAATAATGCATTATATAAATTGTATTTCCAAGGCTTTATTAGTTTGTCTCGGTCTACCAGTACATGTTTGATAAAAAGGTACTTCAAGTAGACCCAAACGGAAATGATTATTAATATAATTATACCTTTGATTATGCTAAAAACAGCAAAAGTATTGAATATTAAGTCTAAAATGATTGGAAAAATGAAAAATACGATCAAAGGCCATTTGTTAGCAAGGTACCAATCGGATAATTTCGTATTTAGTCGATATTTTGTTACGCTTTTGTGGATATAATCATCGAATATTTCAGTCAAAAATAAATCTCCCCTATAATTGATTCACTAAAAAAGAGATGCATCAGCATCTCTTAATCAAGTGGATTTGTTTTAGTATTTACTAAGTCAGATTCGAGTAACCAGGCATTCGTACCGATTCGATAATATTTAACGTTAGTATTAAAGTCAATCGATCTACGGTCAGTGGCCCATCTTGAACCGGTTGAAACAGTTCTGGATGTTGGGTTGCCGTAATCATCGTAAATAACAGCGTTGTTGTTTGCGGTGATAACTTTTCCAGCTAAAAAACTTGCCCAAGGCAACACGTCAGCGGCTTTAACGAAACCGTTATTTGAGACGTGTAAGTAATAAGAACCATTAATAACAGCGACAATGTCAGATCCCCAATCGGTTCCAGGTGCTAGTCGAAGGTTAGTATATAGTTTGCCATCGCGATCGTACATATTTACATAACTATTTCGTGTGCTTGCTCCACCACGAATATCGCTGAACACATAGCTGTTATCACTCTTTGCTTGGTAATCCGCAGCAGCATTCGAGTTATTACGTTCAGCATCTACTGAAGCGTATTTAGAAGCATTTGCATAATCGTTTTTGGTAGTTAAATAATATACATTACGGTCATTAAAACTACTTTTTGCAGCATATGTAGCATCGTTTCCAATTTCTTGACTAAAATAAATCATGCCGTTAGTACCAATAGTTACACCAATTCCGATATAACCTACGTATGGGTTCAGCATATTTTTGCGATGTCCATAATTAGGAATCGTGTCATTTTTTTCGTTATAAAATTCTTGAGTTATCGTCTTAGCGATTTCAGTTGGATCATTTGATAAGGTGCCCAATGGCAATTGGCCGATATTTTCTTCAGCTGTTAAATTGTAAGGAGCCATATTGCTTGAATCCCAGCCAACATGGTTGTCAATACCGGTACCATTACCTGCAAAACTATCAGTTCTTTGTTGCGCATAGTTATTTAGTACGCCAACTTCCGTTAAAGCATTGAGACCATTTTGTGCACGTAGGTCATTGATCTCAGAAAGCATAGCAGTTTTGATTGCAGATGCATCAACAGCTGTAGTTGCTTGTGTTTTGGCAGTTGTTGCAGAATCGTTTGCTGAGCTTTGATTAGCTGTTTGGACTTGTTCGGTAGATGTTGTGGCGTCAGACGTAGTAGTATCAGCAAAACTAGTTGCAGCTGTGCCAAATGTTGTTGTTATTAATAATGCAGTTGAAAAAAGTACAGCAATACTTCTCTTATTAATTTTCATAATATCCCCCATAAAATTTAAGCACTAAATAATCCCGTAAAATTAAGATTTATCAAAATCTCTGATCCAAGCAATTGCCAGTGCTCCTCGACCAAGATGAGCTCCGATGACTGGTCCAAAGTATGATCGGTCAAGGGTTAGATCAGGATACTTTTGACGTAAATGGTCAGCCCATTCATCTCCAGCTTCCTTATCATCTCCATCAATCACTAATAGACGTAATGGATATTCAGATTCCTTGACTGCCTTTTTCAGTTTGTCTTCAGCTTTACCCTTAGCTTTTTTCAAGGAACGAACCTTGTCATAAGCAATAATGTGGTGACTAACTGAATCAAATTCCAAAAGTGGCTTGATATTAAGCATTGTTCCGATCACGGCAGAAGCATTTGAAAGTCTTCCACCTTTAACTAAGTTCTTAAGATCACTCACAACAAATGATTCGTCGATGGTGTTTCGTAAAATATTTAGTCGTTTGATGATCTCGTTTAAGGCTTTTCCATCTTGGGCCATTTCGGCAGCTTCTTGAACTAGGTAACCCATTAATCGAACTGTGATCCATGAGTCGTACACAACTACGTTGATGTTTTCGACTGTTTCGGCGGCACTCTTAAGATTATTTACAAATCCTGAGATCGAAGCGGCAAGATGAATTGAAATAACCGCATCATAGCCTTCTTTTGCTAAATTGTCGTAAAGTTTCAACATTTCGCCAATTGGAGGCTGTGCTGTTGAAGGTAATTCCGGTGATTTTTGTAAAAGATCGTAAAATTCTGACGTTGTTATGTCGATATCTTCACGATATGACTTTGTATCAAACACAACTTCAATTGGCACAACAGTGATGTTGTATCTCTCGACTATTTCTGTTGGCAAGTAAGCCGTGCTATCAGTTACAATGGCAATTTTCATAAATTTATCAATTCCTCGTTTACTCACGTATAATGGATGTATAACCATTTGATTATATCATATGAAAGGCATAATATATTTATCGCACTCTAAAATCAATGCCTAATTCAAAATTAAGTATAAAATAAGAATTAACACATTCATAGCAACAAATTATAATATCTCCATATTAAAAAAAGAATTATTAAGAGGTCACAATTAATGTCATTTGATGGAATGTTTACTCATTCAATGGTAAACGAATTAAACACAAAATTAAAAGGCGGTCGAATTGCTAAAATTCAACAACCTTTTGCAAACGAATTGATCTTAACGATTCGGAGCGAACGTAAGAATCAACAATTATTATTATCTGCACATCCAAGTTATGCCAGAATTCAAATAACCAATCAACCATTTGAAAATCCGGCTAAACCATCGACTTTTGTCATGTCGCTAAGAAAATATATTACTAGTGCCATCGTTCAAGGATTTAGACAACTCAACAACGACCGAGTTGTCAGCATCGATTTGAGTGCTAAAAATGAATTAGGCGATATCCACTCTTATACGATGACGATCGAGATCATGAGCCGTCACAGCAATATCTTCTTAGTCAATAATGACGATGGAAGAATTATTGATTTAGTAAAACGTGTTTCTCCCGAAAACAATAGTTTTAGAGGCTTACTGCCGGGAGATACGTATCAACTACCACCTTCACAACACAAGCAGAATCCGTTTGCGGCTGAAGATGGAGATTTTCAGGGCTTAGAGACCGCAGCAGATATTAGAAATAAATTTGAAGGTATCGGACTAGATACTTCAGATGAGTTGCTTAGCATTATGCAGGCAAAACAGGATCCAAAAGAGTTTATTAATAGTTTTGATGAGGTGGTTTCTCCAAATACTGCTAAACAATCAAAAAACAACAAACTCGGTTTTTTCCCAGTCGAATACAAAAACACGACTAACCTAGTTGGTTTCTACCCTACCCTAGCCGAATTACTGGATAATTATTATTTAGATCGCGCCAGGATCGACCGAATTGAACAACAGACTAAAAGCGTCACCCATCGCTTGAGTATTATCCTTAAAAAAGATAAATCCAAGATCAAAAAGCTTAATAAACAGCTTAAACAAACCAAGATCATGGACGAATACAATCTGTATGGAGAATTGTTGACTACATACATGTCACAAATTCAACGTGGTTCAAAATCGATCACTTTGACTAACTATTACAACAATGAAGAAGTAACAATCAAACTTAATCCCGAATTTTCGCCTTCTGAAAATGCTCAAAGCTATTACAAGCGTTACCGGAAGTTGCAAAATTCAATTCCGCATATTAATGAGCAATTGGAAATAACTACTTCAGAAGTTAACTATTTGGAATCAGTTCTGGCATCGCTTGAGTACGTTGATATTGAAGATGTTGACGGAATCATTGCTGAACTCGAAGAATCCGGCTATATCAAGAAGAAGAAGAAACACGCCCGTCGTAAAAAGAAGAAGACTATCGGAGAACGTTTTGAAACCTCTAATGGTATCCCAGTCGTTGTTGGTAAAAACAACATTGAAAATGATCAATTAACGATGAAATTAGCTCAAAAAAATCATTATTGGTTCCACGTTAAGGATATGCCAGGTTCTCACGTGATCTTAGAATCGAGTGATCCAGACGAACAATCAATTGTTGAAGCAGCTTCGATTGCTGCATATTATTCTAAAGCACGGGAATCAGCCAAAGTCCCTGTTGATTATTTGCAAGTTAGAAATATTCGTAAACCAAATGGAGCAAAACCTGGTTTCGTAATTTTTGAGGGACAAACAACGATCTTAGTTGATCCAGATCGTAATTTAGTAGATAAATTGAGACAAAAATAAAAGTTCAGAATCTGCCATCGATGCAGGTTCTGAACTTTTTGTATTTATAGCTTAATTAATATTTTTACTTACGGATAGTATTTTCCAATAAATCTAAAATACCTTGTTCATCATAAGTAGTGAATTTTTGGTCATTGATCGTTACTAGAAAATCAGTATCGTCATTTTCAAAAATTTCATCGGTACTCAAATCTTTGCCAAGATTATTACCAAGTATCAGTTTAACCAATGTATCAATAACATGGACCGAGCTAGCTAATTCGTGACGAATAATATCTTGGTTCATTCCTGAAGATATTTTCGTGATCATCCAGTGATCATGACTGTAGGCAAAGTCAAAGTTATAAGTGTTGATCTGATTTTGCTCGGACAGTTCATTTTCAATGATCTCACGAATTTCTCTTTTACCGGATTCGGACATAAATTTGTTGTATGAACTGATTTCATAACTCTTATCTCCAACCATCTTCCGAAAGATTACTGATGGTACGGTGAAACTTTTGCCGTCAGATACCACAATGACGCGCATCGTGATATCAGCTTTTAAGTCCAGCGACTTGATAGGCTTAGTACTGATTTGAAATACTTCGTTATTTTCAGTGTCTTCTTCACTGAGAGTTTTCGAAAAATCGATTATTTTAAAAATTTGTTTTTCATGAATCAAATTGAGATGCTGCAATTCCATATGTGGGTCGGCAATTTCATATGCAACATTGCGAATTTCTAATGGTGCACTCCAGGGTTCGCGACCGATGATAATTGCTTCTAATCCATTTTGAGTGATTGATTTGACTAACTGCAGCAGCACAAATTGTCTGACCATGATGTTTCGTTTAGAAGTAATGATCGGTGAACGAACGACAATTTTATTCCGTTCAGAAAACTTTAAGTCATTGCTAATGCCGCTAGTGACGAAAAAGTTCTGTTGATGCAGTTTATCCATATTTACCGATACAGATTTTTTGCTTTTGACAACAGTCTTAGTAACGACATCATCGCGATCCAACAGTAATTTGCTGTACCCTACACCTTTGACTCCCATGCTAACGAGTTTTTCGATGTTATCTTCATCGATCTCATCGTCACGGATCAAAGCACTGTTGTCTTTGATATTTTTTAAAGCCACTAAATAAGGAATTGTGATTCCAGTGACTTCCGAGAGTACTGGCAATTCAAAGTCACGCCTGATGGCTTCGACTAAAACGTCGAGCATCCAATTAGTTGGATGAATAATTTTTTCAAAAAGTTGGTCATCGTCCATTTGATGCAATTTCTCATAGCGATTTAAGGTGTCGTTCAATTTGTCGTTCAAAGCACCCTTATTGAAAACTTCTTCTATGCTAAAACCACTGACAATGATACTCGAATCTGAAGTTTTGCTAGGTCCAATATATCTTTGTTCAGTAGTGTTCCACTGTGGGAATCTTGAAGTAATGTGATCCATAAAAGGCTCACTGGCACCATTAAAACTATTTCCAGAATCTAGTTGCAACTTGTCTAGTTGATATCCTAAATTGAGTTCAACGCTGACCGTTGCTAAAGGATAACTAGTTGCGTATTCCAAAAATTTTGTTTCCTCGCTCAGTCTGGGAATAAATTCGGTGATATAGCATTCTCCAGACTTATGATTGTAAGCAAAATGAACTGTACATACACCAACAATATTAAAAACTCGAGCCAATTTGATTGCTAAATTTCGTAATTTCTGAAGTTTAGAATCATTTAATGAAAGTGCGGGCGAAACCAGGTTGGAATCGAGATGATGGATACCGATCGGTTCAACGTCTTCAATTGTTCCGATCAATGCCGAGTTGTCGAATCGGTCACGGACAACTGTGCAAGAATATTCGCTAAATCCACGAATACTACGTTCAATTTCAATTTTGGCATTTTGAGAATCTTCCAAAGCCATAAAATTATCTAATTCAAATAGGTTATTAATATTGGTCCATCCACTTGAATGTCGATTTGAGAATCTTCTTCTGGCAATGATTGGAAAACCGATTGATCGAATGAAGTCATACAATTCGTCTTCATCGTCTGAAGAAATAAAATTGATGACCGGCAGATCATTTTCATTCAGTTTACTAATGAACATTTCACGTTTAAAAGTACATAGCGAAGCAAAATAATCGGTCCCCAATACTTTTGTCGAAGATATCTTTCCGTTCAGACCAGAAATGATACCTAAGGCATTTTTGTCGCCGACGGTTGGCAATATCGCATCAGGATGAAATTGATCCACGTATGCCAAGATATTTTCTCCATTAACTTTTTCGACGACAATTCGATCGAAAAAGTCACTAGAAGATAATAAAGATGTCGGGTTTTCCACCATGATCGTGGTTTTGTACCCTAATTTATGCAAAATCTCTGCAGTATCGTACAAGGCAGTAGAAAGATCGACATTTTTATCACTATTGGTAGGACCAATAATCAAAATGTTATGAATTCCACTTGTAACCAAACTACCTACTCCAATCTTGGTTCTTGATGGAATGTATCAAATCGATAAATTCATCAAAAACATAATAGCCGTCAGTTGGTCCTGGTGCAGCTTCCGGCTCAAATAAAACGCTGATAATTGGCAAGTACTCGTGACGAATACCTTCAATGCTTCCATCAGCGACACAAATGTTGGTAACGATAAAATCTGATGATCCAATTGACTTTTGATCAATCGTATACGAGTGATTATGATTAACAAAATCAATTTTGCCACTGGCAACTTCTTTGACCGCCAATGAGGATTCGTGGTGTGGTTGTTCCAATCGAGTGATTTGACAATCATTTGCCAAAGCAACAAGAAAACTTCCAAGTCCAATTCCCAAGATTGGAAATTGTTTTTGCAACGTTTTGATGTTTTCAATGGTCTTGGGAAGATCGTTGGGATCACCAGGCCCATTTGAAAAAATTATTCCGTCAGGATGTAAATTAGCAATTTCTTCAGGTGTTGAATTGTAGTTAACAATGACTGAATTACAATCCCGGTACGATAACTGTCGTAGAATGGAATATTTCAATCCCAGATCGACGATAACCATTTTCAAACCAATATTTGGATTTGGATATGATTGTTTAGTTGAAACCTGTTTTACTAAATCTGATGGCAATACTAGAGCTTTGATCTGGTCGATAGCATGTTCATCATGAGTGTCCATGATTGATGCTTTCATTTCGCCATGTTCAAAAATATATTTTGACAAGGCACGAATATCGACGTTTTTAATGCCAGGAATATTTAGGCTAGTGATCCAATCTTCAAACGGGATCGAACCATCGACGCTATCGGAGCTGCTTGAACCAATTACAACGCCTTTGCATTGGTAGTTAATTGATTCATAAAAGTCACGATTAATACCTGAACTGCCAATTCCAGGGATTGTAAAGGCAATGATCTGTCCTTCTGCATCCGGATCGGTAACAGATTGTTCAATTCCAGTTCGATTATTTGATACTACCAACTGTCCGGTGGTAATAGCTGACGATCCGAAACCTTCGCCAGGGAAAACTGTTCCATCTTCTAAAATTAAATAACGTTTCATTTTCCCAACTCCAATTAATTACTCGATTTCGACTTTGTCTTCTCCATCGATTTCTTTCATGAATACTTTAATTTTTTCACGTTGAGAAGTAGGAATGTTCTTGCCAACGAAATCTGCACGAATTGGCAATTCCCGATGTCCTCGATCGACTAAGACTGCCAATGAGATCTTTTTAGGACGTCCAGATTTCATAAGTGCATCCATTGCAGCACGGATAGTTCTACCAGTATATAAGACGTCATCAGTTAAAATTACGTGTTTATTAGTGATGTCGAAGTCTAAAGGTGCAGCTTTGAATTCCTTGCCATCCTTATCATCTTCGTTAACGTCATCCCGATATGGAGTGATATCTAGTTCTCCAACTGGAATGCTGATGTTTTCGAGTTGTTTAAGTCGAGATTCGATTCGATGTGCAACGAACACTCCACGTGTTTTAATACCTACTAGCACCAAGTCCTCAATACCCTTGTTACGTTCAATTATTTCATATGTGATCCGTGTTAGTGCACGAGTCATGGTTTGACCATCAATAATTTCCTTTGCCATAGAAAAACTCCCTATCCTAAATAAAAGCTAGGACGACTGCCCCAGCTTTATTTTTTCGTATTAACCAAAATAAAATTCTCTTAACGTAAGCTATAAATAATTTTACCAAAATCATATTAACGTTTTTAGATTAAATTATGTTGATTTGCGTGTCAACCACGCAATTTTTTAACAGTATCTTGAAAGATCTTAGGTGGTTCAACTGAAAACTGCATCCATTCATGCGTCCTTGGGTGATCAAACCCTAAAGTCTCTGCATGCAGGAACTGACCATGTCCTGGCAATGTATGCTTAGGTCCGTATAGAGGATCTCCTGCCACCGGATGGCCGATGTATTGCATGTGAACACGAATTTGATGAGTTCTACCAGTTTCAAGTTTTAGTTTTACCAGCGAATAGCCTTCAAATTGTTCGATGACTTCAAAGTGCGTGACTGCATGACGACCATCATCAACAATTGCTTGTTTCTTACGGTCGTTTTTGGCACGTCCCAGTGGAGCGTTGATCACCCCACGTTTTTCCTTGAAATTGCCATGAACGATTGCCACGTATTCTCTGAGGTTAGTTTTATCTTTCAATTGTTTCATCAATGATTGTTTTGCGAGATTATTTTTGGCAATCATCAACAAACCAGAGGTATCTTTATCGATCCGATGAACGATTCCTGGTCTGATCATATCATCGTCATTTATTTGACTATGATACAAAATGGCGTTTACTAGTGTTCCATCTGGATGACCAGCTGCTGGATGAACAACCATCCCTTGCGGCTTATTAACGACCAAAACGTCTTGATCTTCATAAACAATATCGATCGGGATATCTTCAGGAACTGCCTCAATCGGTTTTTCTTCTGGAATGGTAAATGTTACGACATCCCCAGAACTTAACTTATAGCCAGCTTTAGTGACAACATTATCGTTGACTGAAATTTCGCCATCTTTAATAAATTTTGTGATTTGCGAACGAGATAGCTCGTCCATTTCTTGGTCAACGAATTTGTCTAAACGAATTTTGCCTTCGTCCTCAAATTTTAAAGTAATTAAATTATTTGCTATTTTTTTCACCTGCTGTCGAACGGAATAAGTAAATCAGTAGCAAAATCACACCAACGGTGATGTAAGTATCTGCTAAGTTAAAAATTGGAAAATTAATAAATTGTAAGTTGAACATATCAATAACATATTGTCTGGTGAATCGATCAATTGCATTGCCGATGGTTCCTGCAAATAGGAACAGCAATGAGAAACGATACAAATACTGATTTTTTTCAGATTTGATAAATAGATAGATCAGTACAACTACAGCAATCGCGGTAATGATGTAGAAAAAGTACATCTTCCCTTCCATCATGCTCCAAGCAGCACCAGTATTTCTAATGTTAGTTAATGACAAAATACCAGGGATAAATTGTTGTTCCCCTAATGACGGTACATTATAAAATACGTAAAACTTCAAGGCTTGATCTCCGATTATCAGGCCGATCAATACAATTAAATATACAAAGGGCATTAGAACAATCCACTTATCCTTCCAGTATTGTCAACATCCATATTCAATGCTGCAGGCTTGCTTGGCAATCCAGGCATGGTCATAACATTTCCAGTTAATACAACGATAAATCCTGCACCAAGCTTTGGAATCAATTCTTTAACATGAAGCGTAAAGTCTTTGGGACTTCCCAATTGTTTTGGATCATCACTTAATGAATATTGCGTTTTAGCAATACATACAGGCAGATCATCCCAAACGTTATCCTTCAAAGTCTTTAGTTGTTTACGTGCTTTATCGGAATACTCAACGTTATTGGCACCGTAAATCTCTGATGCAATTGTTGCAATCTTTTCTTCAGTAGTTTGTTCATCTTCATAAAGACGCGTGTAGTTAGCTTCTTGTTCAGTCGCTTTGATAACGGCCTTAGCTAGGTCAACTCCACCGGCACTACCTTTATGATGGATCTCAGTGAGTTGAACATCAACGCCAACCTCATCACAGAGACTTGTCAATAATTTGATTTCTTCATCAGTATCTGTTTCAAATCTGTTGATTGAAACAACCACTGGCACGTTGTAATATCGCATATTTTGGATATGACGTTTTAAGTTCTTAAATCCTAAAGTCAACGCTTTGAGATCTTCACCCTTGAGATCGGCTAATTTTTGACCGCCATTGTATTTAAGTGCTCTGATCGTAGCCACAATAACAATGGCATTTGGTGCGTGATTGAGTTTAGGAGTGACGATATCCATGAACTTCTCGCCACCAAGGTCAGCACCGAAGCCACCTTCAGTGACAGTATAGTCGCTGAGTTTCATGGCCAATTTTGTAGCTAAGATACTGTTGCAGCCGTGAGCGATATTGGCAAAAGGTCCACCATGAATAATAGCTGGTGTATTTTCAAGAGTTTGGACTAGGTTAGGCTTTAAAGCATCTTTTAATAGCATCGTGATTGCGCCCTCGACATGAAGGTCACGAACAAAGATCGGCTTTCGATCATAAGTATATGCAATCAAGATACTAGCGATGCGTTCCTTTAGATCGTCGATGTCTTGTGCTAAACATAAGATCGCCATTAATTCGCTGGCAACGGTAATTTCAAAATGCTCTTCTCGCGGAATTGAATTGATTGGGCTGCCAAGTCCAATGACAGTTCCACGCAATGCACGATCGTTGATATCTAACGCACGTTTCCAAATGATCCGACGAGGATCAATCCCAAGTTCGTTGCCTTGATGAAGATGATTGTCGATCAATGCGGCTAATGTATTGATTGCACTAGTTAAGGCGTGCATATCGCCGGTGAAGTGCAAGTTGATATCTTCCATTGGAACTACTTGAGCATAACCGCCTCCAGTAGCACCACCTTTGATACCCATTACTGGACCTAATGATGGTTCACGCAAAGCAAGCATAGTTTTCTTGCCTAAGCGTTGCAATGCATCAGCTAAACCAATTGCTACAGTGGATTTACCTTCTCCAGCTGGAGTTGGATTGATCGAAGTTACCAAGATCAATTTGCCATCGTCATTTTTCATTGCTTTGTTGATACCTGAACGGCCGATTTTTGCCTTATAGTGTCCGTAAGGTTCAATATCAGCAGAGTCCAAGCCGACTTTTTCGGCAATCTCGTTAATATCTTTCATATTATCGTGTTCATTAATTTGTGCGATTTCAATATCGCTAGGAAATGCCATTATTGATCACCTACTCTTTTTTTAATTTCTTCAAGCACCTTAGTGGTTGAGGTTATCTTGACTGGAAAATAATCATGGTTGTCAAAATCAAATTCCAACTGAAATTTGTTGGTTGATCTGACAGAAACATTTTTTAGATCAAAGCTACGCGTGCGGTGGTAATTTGGCGCTTTGATAATTATCTGATTATCAGAGACCTTGATCCAGGAACTCTTGATGATGTAAAAAATGTAAACTAACCCAATGATCCAAATCAAAATGGGGATAACATTTAAGCTAAATATTTCCAATTGCAAAATCACCCCGAAAAAGATGATAATGAGTGCAACTGACCAAAGTATGATACCCCATGCCCCAGTGGGCTGAATGTAGTACTTTTTCGACATAAAATACCCCCGAAAGGTTTAATTGACATGATTAAATTGTACACCGACGCAGGATTAAATACTAATCAAAACTTAGCTGCGATCGCCTACGTTTACAAAACTGAAAACGACTCTCAAGAATTCGTTCGACGAGAAGATAGCAATGATAATCACTACCTAGAATTTTTGGCAGTCGAGGTCGCTTTAAAAGATATTTTAGACAAAGATTTGCAAGATGACATTATCCAGTTACACTCTGATAGCAAAATCGTGATCGACAGCATCAATAAAAAATATTCGAAGCACTATCAAGCACAAGTGGATGTGATTATGCCCATGCTAGAAAAATTTCCGATGTACTTTGCGAAGCATATTTCTGATAAGGATAATCGTGCTGCACATTCATTAATACATCAAGAATTAATTCATTTAAGAAAATCATAAGTATACTTATTATCAAATCCTTTTTTGTTGTGATAATATTAAATCGCTTACAAATATAAGCAAGGAGGGATTTTTGTCATGTACTATGTTCTTATGAAAGATCGCGACATTCGTGATAATTTAGCTACTGAACAATATTTGATGAACAATGTTGAATTCGATGAACCATTGGTGCTTTTTTACATTGAAAAGCCTTGTATTATCGTTGGTCATAACCAAAACACTTTGGAAGAGATCAACAGCGATTACGTAAAGGATCATAATATTACTGTTACTCGCCGTATTTCTGGTGGTGGCGCGGTTTATCAAGACCTTGGCAATTTATGTTTTAGTTTCGTGGTTGATTCTGACGACAAAAACTTCGGTGACTTCAAGTCATTCACCCAACCTATCGTTGATGCATTGCACGATATGGGTGCAACTACTGCCGAGGTTTCTGGTCGTAACGATTTACTTGTTGATGGCAAGAAATTCTCTGGTAACGCAATGTACTCCAAGAATGGCAAAACATTCTCTCACGGTACCCTTTCACTAGACGTTGATTTAAGCGTCCTTACAGAAGCTTTGAATGTCCCTGCTGACAAGATTGCTTCAAAGGGTATTAAATCGATCAGAAGTCGTGTTACTAACCTCAAGCCTTATCTGGATGAAAAGTATCAAAATTTGACGACTGAACAATTCAGAGACCGTCTATTGCTTGAACTATTCCATGCTGACAATATTGAAGATATCAAGGACAAGGAATACGTCGTAACTGACGAAGACCAAAAAGCAATCGACAAGATCAAAGAAGATTATTACTACAACTGGGATTGGGTTTACGGAAAATCTCCTAAATTCACTGCCAAACAACGTAAGCATTTCGATATGGGTACAGTCGATGTTAGATATAACGTTGAAGATGGCAAGATCGAAAATGCTGAGATCTATGGCGATTACTTTGGAATGAAAGATGCCAATGATATCAAAAAAGCTCTTTTAGGCGTTAAATTCGACCGAGACGAAATTTTATCCGTCCTCGCCAAATTTAACCTAGACGATTACTTCAAGGGCATCCCACAAGATGAATTAAGCAAATTATTTACTCCATAAATTTAACCGCAGCTTGAGTTTTCTAAAACTCAGGCTTTTTTTGAAGGATGGCAAATATGTATTTTTATAGAATGAAATCAAATGATATCCGTGATAATTTAGCTACTGAACAATATCTGATGAACAACGTCGACTTTGATGAGCCACTAGTGCTTTTTTACATTCAAAAGCCCTGCATTATCGTTGGCCACAATCAAAATACACTTGAAGAAATAAATTCTGATTACGTCAAAGAGCACGATATTACCATCACGAGGAGATTCTCCGGTGGTGGTGCTGTTTACGATGATTTGGGCAATGTTAGTTTCAGCTTTGTAGTCAATTCAGACGATGACAATTTTGGAGATTTCCAAAAACTTACCAAGCCGATCATCGATGCTCTAAAGGATATGGGTGCAACGACCGCCGAAGTCTCAGGACGAAACGACTTGATGGTCGATGGCAAGAAATTTTCTGGAAATGCTATGTACACTAAAAACGGAAAGATGTTTTCTCATGGTACCCTCGCCTACGACGTGGATCTATCTGTTTTGGCAAAAGCTTTAAATGTCCCCAAGGACAAGATCGAATCAAAAGGAATCAAGTCAGTTAAATCAAGAGTTACTAACGTAAAGCCTTACTTGAAGCCAGAATTTCAGGATCTGACAACTGAGCAGTTTCGAGACCGTTTGATCATGGAACTGTTCCATACTGATGATTTGTCAAAGATTGCCGACAAGGAATATCAACTAACCGATGCCGATAAGGCAGCAATCAAGAAACTAAACGACGACTATTATTACAACTGGGATTGGGTCTATGGAAAATCTCCTGATTTTACGGTCAAGAATCGTAAACATTTTACGATGGGTACGATCGACGTTAGATATTTAGTATCAAACGGAAAGATTGAATCAGTTGAGATCTATGGCGATTATTTTGGCAAAAAGGATTCGCAGGATGTTAAAAATTTGTTAGTCGGGACTGAATATAATTCAGATAAAATTACTCAGCTACTCGAGTCGATCGACTTAGATCAATATTTCAGCGGGATCCCCGCATCTGATGTGATAGACTTATTCAAATAAAAAATCTCACCTATTCTTGAATTCAAGAAGGTGAGATTTTTTCGTTCATAAACACGTAGGAGTATCCGTTAACTATGATAATATTTTGGTTGAGAGGAATTTATTATGATCAAAATAGAACAATTAAAACAAGATATCCAATTGATAGATATTTCTTCAAAAGTAAATCTTGATAGTGAAGACCGAACCAAACTGATTGAAAAATATAATTTGACTAATGAAATTTTAGATTACGCTGATGACGAAAATGAGCGCGCTCGTTTGGAATTTGATGATGTTAACCAAATCTGGCTCGTGGTATATTATGTCCAAAATGAGTTGTCCAAAGAGGATTCTACAAAGGCTACCCGACCAGTTGCCTTGGTAATCAAAGAGAATAAATTATTTTTATTTACCAATAAATACACGCATTACGTTAAAGACTATATCATGAGTGCTGATAATCACTTTCCAGCTGATATCGAGGATCGAATCTGGGCCTTGATGTTCAATTCGTTTGACCGGATCTCAGATGATTTTAGCGATACCATCAATGACATCAATAATCACCGAGATAGGATCCAAGCTCACATCGAACGACGCAAAACTAATTACACGCAGATCATTGATTTAGCCAACTTACAAGATTCAGTGATCTATGTTAGTTCTGCAATCAACAGCGACTACAGCGTGGCTCGACAGATCGATACGATTGCCAATAGCAAAGCTGAAACGGTCAATTTGACTGACAAGACTAAAGAACGGCTGCATGACTCTGTGGTTGAAATTGAACAAATCAAAGATGAAGCTGATTTAGCTTCTGATGTTATCGACCGAGTATCAAACACCAGTAATAACATTTTGGACAACCAAGTCAACAACACCATGAAAGTATTAACCATCTACACGATCGTTCTCAGTATTCCAACGATCGTTTCAGGTTTTTATGGGATGAATATGGGACTTCCTGTTGCAGACAAAAAATGGTCCTGGGTACTGTCGATTATCATTACAATTGCCATGATAATTTTCGTACTCTGGGACCTTCATCGTCGAAATAGTTTATGATGTTATCTTTCTGTAGCCCAATATTGATAATAATCAGTTCTGATTGAGCCATTATATAATTTACGTTTCTTAGTAGCTTTTTTACCGTAGTATTGTTCAAATTCCAAATCGCTAGTAACGATGTACTTGCTCCAAGAAGGACCGGCTGCTTCAAAGACGTCCCCCATTTGTTTGTAAAGTACGCGGACGCTTTCCATGTCGCTCATTCTTTGTCCATATGGAGGGTTAGAGATTATTACGCCATCTTCACCTTCGATTTTTAAGTCCTTGACTGCGATTTGCTTGAAGTTAATATCATGCAATACTCCAGCACCATGAGCATTGAGTTTAGCAACATCGATCATTGAACCATCAATATCGCTAGCAAAAATATTTAATTCAGGAGCGACCTGCAATTCTTTGGCCGCTTCTTTTTCTTTCTC
Organism: Companilactobacillus sp.; assembly: GCF_022484265.1. Classification (NCBI taxonomy): domain Bacteria; kingdom Bacillati; phylum Bacillota; class Bacilli; order Lactobacillales; family Lactobacillaceae; genus Companilactobacillus; species Companilactobacillus sp. The sequence continues at coordinate 362,088 of NZ_JAKVLR010000001.1, read as the reverse complement.
TAAAATCTTGGGATCAAACCAATCAAAATTTTCAAACGAGAAATGTCTGAGCATCCCTGGAGCAATATTTTTTGCTAACAATGCTGCTTCAATCGCGATGGTACCAGAACCTGTGGTAGGGTCGACAAAAGGCATATCTGCATGCCAGTTTGTAAGCATGATCAATGCTGCCGCAAAGTTTTCTTTCATAGGAGCAGCACCATGTTCAATTCTGTATCCACGTTTATATAATGAATCGCCAGTTGTATCTAGTGTAACTTCGACAACGTCTTTATGGATCCGCGTTTCAATTTGGAAGGTTGCACCTGATTCAGGCAAGCGACCACGACGTTTATAAACATCAGACATTTTGTTGACAATAGCTTTTTTAGTGATTGCCTGGATATCACGTTCAGAATGCAATTGCGACTTGACAGTCCTTGCTTTAATTGGAAAAGCAGCATTTAGTGGCAACCAATAATCCCAGTCGATGTCGTTGACTTTATCAAAAAGTTCTTCAAAACTTCGTGCTTCAAATGTAGCAATAACTACTTTGATACGGTCAGCGCTGCGTAGCCAAAGATTAGTCTTAGCAATGTCTTCATAGTCGCCTTCAAAATAAACTTTTCCGTTTTCAGTAGTTACATCATAACCAAGATCTTGTAGTTCTTTTTTAGTAATTGATTCAAAACCACTCGACATAGTCGCAATTAATTTCATATTTGTCCTCTTTTTTAAGAAAGTTAAATTTACGTACAAAAAAAGGACGAGCAAGTCGTCCCTCACCAGATAAATTTCTATAGGCCACGTTCTGTTCGAGTATCGGCTCGGTCTTCCGATACAGTCAGTAATCATCTATCTACAATTAAGCCTTCACAGTAGATTCATTTCTCGTTATGAAGCGCCCCTACCAAAGTTTGGGTTGCCAGCTCGTGGGGTTTACCTCGTTCCACTATCAAGGTTTCCCTTGATACTTCGTCTCTGTGGCACTTTCAAGCTATTAACACATAGAATTAACCTTAGTGCTTTCACTGCCGTTACCATAAGGTACCTTAGCTTATTAGGCTAAGCGCGAACACTACAAGCATCTCAGCTCGTGCTGGCGTGGACCTTCCTCAGCCTAGATAACTAGACCGCGATTACTCAAAATTTACCAATGCAAGTATTATACCTAAAATTGGCTTACATTTCCATTGTTATTTAGATTTGGATTGAAACTTCCCATATTTTGACGTCCTGCATCAAAATGATTTGGGTTTAAATTATTAGGATCAGTGGTATTATTATTGTTCATATTTGACATATCTGGGTTGATCTCGTTATGTCCGCTCTCAAATGGATTATGAACATTACTATTGTTCATATTGTTATTTGGAACAGCGGCAGAAGCAAATTGCTTCACAGTATCGTCATTCTTAGTAGTGTTCACATTTTGATTTGATACACCGTTAGCAAAGTCATGACCAAAAACATGTTTTTCAAGATTAGAGATACGTCTTAAAATATCGTATGTTGAGGCATCAGTCTTTGATGCAGTATTGTTCATGTTTGACATAGTAGAAGCTTTTGGTTGAACTGGAATAGTTCTGCTAGTTCTTCTAGTTGTTTGGTTTTGAGTTTGGTTAACATTGTTGGCTGCTTGATTGTTTTGAGGCATTGAGTTCAATTGTGATTGTAAACGATTGTTCTCGGCCTTTAAACGATTCAATTCGCCAGAATATGATTCATAATCTTTGATGATGCCATCTAAGAATTGATCAACTTCAGCTTGGTCATATCCACGCATCTTAGTTTTGAATTCTTTTTGTAAGATATCGTTAGGTTGGAAATTCAAGAAGAATTTACCGGCGTTATTTTGTGGTTGTTGTGGATTAAATCCATTTCCGTTCATTTGATTCATATTGTTCATTGTTTGCACCCCAATTGTATTTATGTATTCTTGTATTTGTAAAATTACTCTTCTGACAGGTTGTTTGCAAAATCCTGCATTGCATCGAAGTCTACCAACTCTAAGGAGTAATCATTCCCCCTATCAATGTAATCTTTCATTGCTGAATAATCATACTTAGGTTTTCCACCACTGTCTGGATCATAAAAAATCAATGAGCCATCAGTATGCTGCAGCATAAAATTCTGCCAAGTCCTGAGCTGTATACTTGAATGATAACCTAAAGTAGTAATTTTATTGACATAGTCGGCATTTCTTAAAAAAATATTTAGTAATGACTGATTTGACTCGTTCCACTGGTCTCCAAAATTTGCGAATGGCAACATTACAGCATGTTTGATATTATAACCCTTATCCTTAACTTGCTGAACCACCGGACCGATATATTGTTCAGTCCCTAGTTGAGCACCAGTAATAACCCATTCGGTGCCCTCTTCGGCATAATTGATCAATCGCTCATATAAGAATTTTTTAATTACTTCAACTTTTGGATCATCTGGTTTAAACACCCCAAGTTCATAGGATCTATAACCCGTGACCCACAAATTCTTGATCATCTAGATCGCTCCAATAATTTATATTTCTTCTATCATGGTATAATTCTGAAAGTAGGAGTTGATATATTGAAATTTAACTACCCTGACGGACGTAAGTTTAAACAACATACAGAACCGTCAAATCTCACTACTACAGGTGCTAAGAAGGTCATCTTTGGTGACCGTGGCATGCGTTTAGAAGATGAGATAAATGAAAGCAATAAGTATTATCGAGCACACGATATTGCAGTCATCTACAAGAAACCGACGCCGATTCAAATTGTGAAAGTTGATTATCCCAAGCGAAGTAAAGCAGTAATAAAGGAAGCATATTTTCGCCAGGCGTCAACGACTGATTACAATGGAGTCTATCAAGGACATTATTTAGATTTTGAGGCCAAGGAAACGACCAACAAAAATACTTTTCCTCTCAAGAACTTTCATCAGCATCAAATCGATCATTTGCGTGCTTGTGAAAAGCAAGGTGGGATTTGTTTCGTAATTATCAAATACGTCACTCTCAAAAGATATTTTATCATGCCTGCCCAAAAACTGTTCGTTCATTGGGAAGCCCAGAGAAATGACGGACCGAAATCCATTCAATTGTCAGAAGTGGTAAACGATTCTTATGAAATTACGGCAAATTACAATCCGACTTTGCCTTACATTGAAACTATAAATAAATTAATTGAAAGCAGAAAGGAGAAATAATGAATAATACACCTAATAATCCGAATACTCGTAAAGCTTCTTCTCCTTTCAAAAGCCTGATGAAGTGGATCGGTATTTTGTTAGGAACGTTAGTCACTATTTTTTTAGCAATATTTGTTTTTTACGCCTTCAAAGCACCTGCAATTAGTCAAGAAACACTCCAAAGCGGAGGTTCTTCAACAATTGTAGATTCTAAAGGAAATCAAATTGGTTCTTTGGGATCCAATAAACGAAATTACGTGACGATCGACAAAGTTCCGCAACAAATGCAAGATGCAGTTATCTCAATCGAAGATAAAAATTTCTATAGTGAAACTTTCGGAATTGATCCAGTCCGAATCGTCAAATCTGCCTTCAACAATGTCTCTAAAGGAACATTGCAAGGTGGAAGTACCTTAACGCAACAATTGATCAAATTAACGGCTTTTTCGACGGATGCTAAAGATCAGACCTTCAAGCGAAAGATGCAAGAAGCCTGGTTAGCAATGAAAGTCAGCCATGATTATTCAAAACAACAAGTTCTTGAGTTTTATGTTAATAAGGTTTATATGAATAATGGTATTTACGGCATTGAAACTGGTTCCAGATACTACTACGGCAAGTCTCTTAAGGAACTAACCTTGCCACAAATGGCGCTACTAGCAGGTTTGCCTAATGCGCCTAGCGATTATGATCCATACACTCATCCGACAGAAGCTAAGCAACGTCGCGACCTGGTCCTTCGTGCAATGTATGATAACGATAAAATTTCGAAGTCTCAAGCTGAGGAAGCCATTGCCACACCGATCGATGATGGTTTGCAGCCATTCAAAGAAAATACTACTGGCAACGATGCTGATAAGATGATGACCGATCCATATATCAAAGAAGCTATCTCAGAAGTTCACGATAAAGGTTTTGACCCCTACCGTGACAACTTAAAGATCACCATCAATATGGATTACGATGCTCAAAAACGTTTGTATAACATCGTAAATTCTTCTAATTACGTTCAATTCCCCGACTCAAAAATGCAGGTCGGAGCTTCGATCGTTGATCCTAACAATGGTAAAGTCATTGCCATGATCGGTGGTAGAAAACTCTCAAACATTCAATTTGGACTTAATCGAGCAGTTCAAACTTCTCGTAGTAATGGATCAACTAATAAGCCAATTCTTGATTATGGTCCAGCTTTTGAATATCTGAACTGGTCAACTTATCATCAATTGGATGATGAACGTTACGTCTACCCTGGTACTGATATCGTCTTAAAGGACTGGGATCAGACTTACAAAGGCCAAATGAGTTTACGAGAAGCTTTAGTCACATCTCGTAATGTTCCTGCTGTTAAGACTTTAGATGCGGTTGGTTTTGAAAAAGCCAAGGCCTTCTCTAAAAAATTAGGCATTACTATCCCTGATACCTCAGGTACTTCTGCAGGTATTGGTACCGATGCCTCTAGTTTGCAGGGTGCAGCTGCTTATGCAGCCTTTTCAAATGGTGGAAATTATTACAAGCCAACTTATGTTTCAAAAATTGAAACAGCCGATGGTATCACCCATTCTTATCACTCAGAACCAAAACGTGTTATGAAGGCTTCAACTGCTTACATGATCACTGACGTTCTTAAGGGTGTACCTACTAGTGAAGGATTTGCAGAATATGCAGCAATTTCAGGATTGCACCAAGCTGGTAAAACTGGTACCACTAACTATTCTGATGATGCTCTAAAAGCTAATCCAGATTTGAACGATACGGCCAAAGATTCTTGGTATAACGGAATCACGCCAAACTATTCTATAAGTGTCTGGACAGGTTACGATTCGCCAAATGCTCACGGTGTTTCCGCAAACTACCAGGACGTCGCTGGTAAAATTTATAAAGCTGAGATGCAATATCTCAGCAAACAAGTTACGAACAAAAATTGGAAAAAACCTAGTTCGGTCGTTTCACTTCCAATCAGAACAGGCGGATCAGCAACTCCAATCGTAGCTTCCCCACGACTTCCATCGAATATGTACACTACTGAGCTATTCGTTCGTGGACATGCACCAAACAATCCTTATAAGGGTGAATCTTATAGCTCCAGCAGATCATCAAGTTCAAGTTCTGAAGAAGAAGTAATTCCAAACAGAAGAACTAATACTGACGATGATGATACTGAAGACAACACAAATACTAATGAAACCAATGGAAATACCAATACTGGGGATGGCACGTTGAATAACGGAAATTCTACTAATAATGGCAATTCCAATAATAATTCTGGTACCACTACTACCCCACCTGCTACAGGCGGAAATACTGGCGGTACTGGCAACACTGGTGGAAATACTGATAATACTGGTAGCAATACAGGTGGAACCGGGAATACCGGTGGAAACACTGGCAACACTGGTAATACTGGTGGTACTCAAGGAAGTAACACACAATCAACTCAAACATTTGATCCAGAATAAACGAAAAGCTCGAAGTAAGGAATCTTTCCTACTTCGAGCTTTTTATTTATCTTCGTTCTGTTCGTTCAATTTATCGCAATCCAAAATCAACTGATTGGTTTCTTTTTCTACTGGCGTCTTCATCGAATATTTTCGCCCATACTCGATCATCGTATGGTGAGCTTGGTGCAATTCTTCAGGGTTTAATGCATTAACAATGGTTTTTTCAACTTGAATCGGCGTAGCCTTTTGATCTACAAAATGGAGGCGTTTTGAAATTGCTGAAACATGAGTATCGACTGCAAACGTGGGTTGACCAAATACGTCGCTTAAAACAACGTTAGCAGTTTTTCTACCTGCTCCTGGTAACTTCATTATTTCAGTTCTAACTTCTGGCACAACGTCATTATATTGCGTGTGGATTATCGCAGCAGTTTTGATAATGTTTTTGGCCTTGTTATGAAATAAACCAACGCTTTTGATAATTTGTTCAACATCGGAAATATCCGCTGCCATTAAATCTTTAGGCTCAGGATATTTTTCGAAAAGAACAGGCGTGACCTTGTTGACGGAGACGTCAGTTGCCTGAGCACTCAAAATTACCGAAACTAAGTATTGAAATGGTGTTCTGGAGTCTAGTGAAGGACCAACAGGTCCAATATCGTCTTCCATTTGGTGGATTGCCCAAGCAATTTGTTCGTCATTTAACATTAATATCCCAACTTCTTTCGTCTTTCTTGTAGTTGTTCAGCTGTTTTAATATTACTCTTTTCCCAACTAATCAGGATCCGATCCATATATTTGAGTGAATAAGCTTGATTTAAGACGGCCTCTCGCAAGGCTAGCTCAATGAGCTTGATGCTGTAATGATCGTCATCGATCCACTGATGAACTTGTTCTTGCTCAATTGGCGAGATTGGTCGACCAAATTCTACTTCGATTTTTTTGAATAATTCTTCGGTATCGCTCATTAATTTCTTTTCAGCATTAGAATCATTTTCCTGTTTGAGCAGAGCATCGATTCGTTCAAAAATTGGAGTTAAGGAATATATGTCACGTTGCTGGTGATTTTCGACCACTGTCTGCAACTCAACAATGCCTAATTTGATCATATTTTGAATACTGTTGTAGATTGCTGGTTCTTCAAATCCAGTATTTTTAGAAATATTTTGCACCATGGGAAATTGGTTTCCCTGTTGGGCATACATCTGTAAATTTAAAAAGATGATCAATTCCTGATTGGTCATTCCCAGCTTTCGATAATTTTCAATAATCAGATTGCTGATATTTGTACTGCCGCTATTTAAAAAGCGGTTGAATAATTTATCGTCCATAAATACACTCCAAACAAAAAAGGCCAAGACATTGCTGCCTGTACCTTTAAATATTGTTTATTACTTGTACGCTCTTGCCTGTTTTAAAATCGACCAAATTATAGCCGATCGTACCATTTTTGTTTTTGAATGCTACTTCCCAAGTTGGTTTCTTTTTATATAAACCGAGATCGATATGTAAAATCTTAGTAGGATCGTAACGTTCTGAAACGCCATTGATAATTGATTCTCTCATTGGCGCATTACCTTTGTTCACTGTTTGAGTCTTACCAGTTTTAGCATTGATGATCACGTAGCGATACTGTTTCTTTTGTGTCAAACCACCAACTGCATAATATTGGTCAGTCCGACTATAATTTCCAAAATAATCTGGATTGACGATTCCGGCGCTCGTATTGGCAATCTTGTTTGACTGCGATCTTGCACTTGAGTACGGGGCAGATGACAAATTAACATATGTGATCATGGAAACCAAAGCCAAAATCACCAATGAAATAGTTAGTAAAATCTTTGTACTTCTATTCATAAATTTTTCCTTTGAATTAGTTAACAATCATAGTATAGCAATTTTTGATTATTTCAAAAACTTATTTATATCTTTTTTTATGGAACGCATGTTGTCCTCAACAATCGGAAGACCACTTGGCAAAGAATTAACAATCGTTTTTCCGTAATTTTTCGTCAGGATCCGATTATCAAGCAATAAAATCACACCACGATCGTGTGGCGTTCTGACTAAACGTCCCAAACCTTGACGCAATTGCAAGATGGCTCGTGGCAAAGTGTCAGCTTGAAAGACATTGAATCCATTTTTTGCCATGACTTCTTGGCGCACTTTCACATCCAACATTTCAGGAGATTCAAACGGAATTCGTGTGACAATCAAAATTTCTAGTAATTTATTAGGAAAATCTACGCCTTCCCAAAATGAGTTGGCGCCTAAGAGTACCGAACGATTGCCAATGGCAAAACGCTTTTTGATTTTTTCGTTGGTACCGGTAACTCCTTGAGCCAAGATCTCCCATTTTTCTTTGACGTCTGTTTCCATCAACTTGTTATAGACTGCCTCAAGCGTGCTGAGCGAGTTAAACAAGATCATGGTTTGATGATCCATGTTATCAAGAATTTCAACGATATGTTTGGTGACCATTGAATAGTAATCATCATTGGATAATTTAGTTACGTCAGGTACATCTTTTGGAATGTAAATCTTGCTGTTATGAGCCATATCATTTGAATCTGGTAAAATCAGCATTTCATTGATTTGTTCCTCATCGAGCTGCAGATCCAAAATAAAATGCGAAAAATCTTTTTGAATGGTTATAGCTGCACCAATTGCAAAAATTTGACTGAATGAGTCGGTAGTCTCAGTGATCAAATCAGTGATGTCATATTGGCGCCAACTTAATTTCAAAGTGTTGGGTTCATAATAATCTCTCATATCGATCTCGATACCAAATGCAGCATCGGGTTCTTGGATCACTTGCAATAACTCATCCATCGATTCCAAGGTCGTCCGGATTTTAGCGTTTTCAATGATCAAGTTCGAAATCACGCGTGATAATTCAACGGAAATAAAATTGCGTTGGAAATTATACTGGTCGAATAAGACGTCGATCCGATTGACCACCATCGACAATTCAACAATAAGATCTGACAACAAATTGATCAAATCCGGATTATCCTTTTGAAAATCTGCCTGTTGCAGCAAAAGATGAACGAATGAGCTTCGATCTTCAAAGCCAACGAAGTTCTCAACGTTGTTTTCAAACAAATTGAATTCCAAACGTTGCATCAATTCATCGATAGCTTCAAAATGAGTCTCCATGTCTTGGAGATCTTGATAATTCCAAAGCTGAGTCGTGACTTCAGTAAACGCATATCTTAGAGTGACTCGGTTTTGATATAAGATGTCGCTCAATTTTTTGACGTATTCGTTTAGTCTGAAGAAATCGACTGTTGGCGATGCTACATTGCGAAGGTTATCGGCAAAATGATTAGCCTCATCGATCACTAAATAAGAGTTATCTCCCCACAGAGTACTATCTAAATGTCTAGCTAAATAAGCTTGGTTAGTTACTAAAATCAACGATTCTTGGCAACGATTTTGTTGATAGTACCAGAAATCGTCTTTTGCAAAAATCGTATTTTCTTTGACCTCGCCACGGTGACGAATGATCGTAAATAACGGATTGTTGTAATTGGTCAGATGGAGTTCATCTAAATTACCAGTAGTTGTTATCGTCAACCAAACCATGATCTTCATTTTCAGTAATGCGGTGTGACGATGGCCTTGATAATTTTCGATGGATTCATAAAAGCGGTCAAGATCGATAAAGTTGTAACTGCTTCGAACGATCTCAGCATGATAACTATTATTGGTAACTTGATTCAATAAAGGGATGGACTGTTCGATTATTTGTTGTTGCAATACTTTGGTGGTCGTTGCAATTATTAACTTTTGACCACTGTTGATCATATAAGAAAGTGGCAACAAATAACCCAAAGTTTTTCCTGATCCTGTTGGAGCTTCGATCAAATTCCATTTTTTGTTCTTCTGACGCAAGTTAGCTGTTTTGTAGATATGATCCATCAAATCGGCTTGGTTTTGACGGTAATCAAGCTTGCCCTTTAAAGCAGCACGTTTTTTATTCTCTGTATTTGGATATGAACTCCGTTTATCGATCTGGTCGCTGATATGAAAGTTCTTTTTGCGCAAAACTAGTCCATTTTTCTCATATAAATAATCTGGCAACAACTTTTGCGAGCCACTACGTTGCTCATAAATATTTTTGAAAACAAGATTGGTTTCACGAATTGTTTGTGTGCCTAAATTAACTAAGCTTTTGAGTGTCGTCATTGGCAAGTCTCGAATCTGACTTTCTATGATCAAGAAGAGTTTAGCAGTCACCAAAGCGTCGCTATCAGCGCTATGTGGATTATCGTGCTCAATGCTTAAATAGCTGGTCAAATCTTGAAGCTTGTAGCTGCTAACAGTCGGAAACATGATCTGCGCAAGTTCGACTGTATCGATTGCCTTGACGTTCAATTCATTTAATCCGACGCGATTTAATTCACGATTCAAAAACGGCAGATCAAAATTAACATTATGGGCGATAAAAATCTTATCTTTTAATAATTTGAATATATCTGGTGCAATTTCTTTAAACGTCGGAGCATCCTTGACGTCCTCATCGCTTAATCCAGTCAGTGCGGTAATCCGACTTGGTATTGGAACCTCTGGATTTACCTTTTGATTAAATATCTTTGTTATTTCCCCATTTTCGATCAAAGCACAACCAAATTGAATAATACGGCCGTTGTCATGCCAGTTGGCATTTGTTGTCTCTAAATCAACAACAGCGTAAGAATTTTTCAATACTAATTCACCACTAATCTAATTTCTCTATTTGATTGATCTTTAAGAAATAAAGATATTTTCCGATAACCGGTTTGTTTTTGATTATGGAAATAGCTTTAGCATATAAATTTAATTGACCGGAATAATCGTGGATTTTTTCATCTAAGTTTTGACTATTAACATTGTCGGTTTTATAGTCAAAAATTATTATTCCGTCCTCTAGTTCAATCACTCCGTCAATAATACCATGAACTAGTATTTTATCGTCATTTGTCGACGTATCTTTTGAAGATTTAAATAACTTTTGAGCTGGGGCCAAAATTGAAAATGGATATTCACGTGCAACATTGTTGTTATTTTCAATAATTTCGTCTCCCAATTCACTGTCATAAAAGCTGACTAAGGAACTTAAATCGATTTTTTTGGCCACTTCACTATCGATTACTTTCGTTTGGACTAGTTCTGATAGCAATTCTTCAAAATCATCTAAGCTAGGCTTGTTTTCAATGTTAATTTTTTGCAATACCAAATGAGTTGCTGAACCGATATCGGTTGCGGAGACCTTTTTATTTTCAGCCAAAAACTTTGGCTTTTTAAATTGATTGGTGACATAACGGCCGTGATCGATGATCTCAGCTGTTGCCATCTCGGCCTCATCCGGATCAGCGAACAATCCTTTTATCTCAGAAACAGATTGATAAGCGGTCGTCTTGACTGCCTCTTGATGAGGATATTCAAAGTTCAAAGTATGATCGACCGTGTTTTTAAAAATATCGCTAGCAGCTTTTTGTTCAGTCAACAATTGAGGTTTGTTGAGCACTGTTTGCTCGATATCCCCTGGTTTAACCAGGTATAGATCTAGTTGACTAGTTTCATTATGATAGATGGACCCGTCAATTTCGTTAGTAGTATCAGACTCAGGCAAAATGCTCATTCCAACTAAATTTTGGTAGTTTTTAGCTGATAATCTAAAGCCTTCATTGATGATTCCTTGTTGATTTTTTTGGACATGTTCCCAATTGTTGACCATTTTGACAGAGTCCTTGGTGTATCCTACTAAGATCAATTTCTGTTTAGCACGAGTCAAAGCGACATACAGCAATCTCATCTCTTCAGAAACTGATGAAATTTGTTTTTTGTCGCTGATAACTGCACGCTGAACTGTTCTGACATTGGCACGTGTCTCTTGGTCCAGCACGCTGATTCCCATCCCTAATTTGACGTCATAGAGTGTGTCGGCTGTGTAGTCCTTGTTATTAAAGTTATCATCGATATTTAGAACCATCACGACTGGAAATTCCAAACCTTTACTAGCGTGGATCGTCATGACTTTGACGCTGTCGTCAGTTGTTTCAATACTATTTGGTTGTGCAAGATCACGATTCATATCTTGCATTCGTTGAATGAAAGTGATGAATTTGTGAAGACCCATGAAATTGTTTTTTTCATAAGTATTTGCACGTTGATACAAGGCATGTAAATTGGCAGCACGTTGTTTTCCTCCAGGCATGCCTGAAACGTACTCCAAGATCCCAGTCTCCTGATAAATTTTCCAGATCAGTTTAACGAGACTATTCTTGTTCGAAAAGTCGCGATAACCTTCAAGACGTTCAATAAACGAGATCAATTTTTTGGTTAAATTTTCATTTGAATTATCATCGTTAATAAACTTGATGATTGCTGAATAATAGTCTATGCCCTGATCGACAATTCTGATCTCGGCTAGTTCTTCTTCGTTCAAGCCGACAATCGGCGAACGCAAGACAGCAACTAGTGGGATGTCTTGTCTTGGGTTATCAATGATGTTTAGCATCGACATGATGATCTGCAATTCAGTAGTTTGAAAATAATTTTGTGCGTCGGTTACCATGACAGGTATTTCGGCGTTTGCAAAATAAGAAATCAAATCCGTATTGCTATTCTTGTTTCGCATCAAGATGGCGATATCTGAATACTTCAAAGACCGATAATGTCCTTTTTTAGCATCGTAAACTTGAAAATCGTTTGCCATTAAGGACTTGATCCTTTTGGCTGCGAATTCGATTTTTGCGACCCGTTTATCAGTATTTACCTCTTCAAGATCGACTGACTCTTCTTCATCATCATCAGGGTTTTCGTTGATAACATACATCTCGTTACGATCATCGACATCTTCTGGGAAATTTGTACCAGGTATCAGTTGGACGCTCTTGTCATAATTAATATCACCGATATTTTGGTCCATGATTCGTTCAAAAATTGAATTGACAAAATCGTCAACTGCGACCGAAGAACGAAAGTTTTTCGACAGTTGGATCAATTCATCAGGATTGTCGTCTTCCTGAAATCTTTGATATTTGCCAGTAAAGATATAAGGCGCTGCCTGGCGAAATCCGTAAATCGATTGCTTGATATCACCAACCATAAAAATGTGGTTGTTATCGTTTGAAAGCTTTTGAATGATTTGTTCTTGCATTGCATTTACGTCTTGATACTCATCGATCATGATCTCATGAAACTTGTTTTGGTAATAATCCAAAGCAATTTTTTGGCCATCGACTTCTGTTGTTAAGATCTCAACTGCCTTGTGTTCCAAGTCGTTGAAGTCCAAAGTATGACCATCATTTTTAAGTCGGTCGAATTCCTTGATAAATGCGCGTTCCACTTCGACTAGTTTAACGATCAATTGACGGGCATTTTTGACTGTTTGAATCGTATCGGCTTGATTTTGAACAAAATAACCATTGTAGATTTGTTCGTCCAGTTGTTTTTTTAAGTCAGTCTTTTGAGCTTTGACCGTTTTCAAAATCGAATCGTCGTCTGAAGTTTCCCGAATGTCTTTCGGCAATGCTTTGACGCGGGCGAATTTGAATTTATCGATCTCCTCACGCACAGAATCATAATCAGCATCTGATTGAATTTCTTGTTCGATTGCTTTTAACTTATCGATACCTTCTTTTAGGACATCGGCATAATTTTGGCTCAACGTATCGTCAGCTGCGATTTCACGCAAACTGTCTAGTTCTTCGATTAAATTATTAAAATCGGATAGTAGCTGGGGCTTGACGTATGTCTGATAAAAATCAGAATTTATCAAATCGTCACCTATGTCGTAAGAATGAGTCAATGATTCTAACCAAGCAGAAGTGTTCTCATTCGTGATTGCAAAGTTATACAAGCGGTCAACTGTCTGGTAAAGGCCGTCATCGCTTTTGTTATCGGTAAAGTTTTCAGTCAAATCGATAAAATCTTGATCGAATTTCTCATAATATTTGTTTCTAACATTGTCAAAAGCTTGATCCTTCAACAAAGAAGTTTCAGTCTCATCGCTTAATAATCGGAAGTTAGGATCTAAGTCGATCACGTAATAATACTTTTTGATGATGCTTAGACAAAATGCGTGCAAAGTACTGATGTTAGCGGTCGCCACTTTAAAAATTTGCGACTGCATATGTTGTTTTTCATCAGGGTTCAATTCAGAGCTAGTCACTAATTCTTTGATCCGATTGACCAAACGGTCTTTCATTTCCTGAGCGGCGGGTTCGGTAAAGGTTGCGACAAGTAAATTATCGACGTTTTCGCCGCTTTTGATGAGTTCGATGATGCGTTCGATCAAAATTGTCGTTTTACCAGAACCTGCTGCGGCTGAAACTAGGATGTCATGACCACGATGATAGATTGCTTTTTTCTGATTCTCTGTCCACTCAGGCATTGTTTTCTTCCTCTAAAATTTGTTGGATTTGTTTTAGGACTTCTTTTTTAGCTTCACGACCATGATTAATGATTTCGTGATATTCGTTTTCAGGCAACATCGCATCAAACTGCAAGATCGATTTGTAATCGCTGTTTTGCAAACCAGTACGATTGTTACTATCTCGATATGGATTTATCCGTAGTTTTCCTGAATAAATTTTTTCACCAGCTTGAGTAATTAAATGCTTGTTGTAATTTAAGATCCTAAATAAGTCATCATTAGAAATGGCATTCTTTTTGTTGATCGTGATGCCTTTGGACTTAGTTTGGCTGATTGGCAAGATCAATGAGGTTCTTTCAAGCAAATTGTCTAAATTATCCAAAAGCTCTTCGTCGTCAACGATCAAGCCATCCAATTTGAATTTCTTCAACAGTTCTTGTTGAACGTTAACTCCTTTTTTCAATTGGATCTTCGGATTTTGAATATGTGAATAAAATGCCCCGGCGATTTTCACTTGTTCTCTGGTCGAGAACTTATCTTTATTTGCGACCAAGTTCTCAAGATAAGTTGGCATTTGCATGGTTAATCCATTTAAAAAGCTGTCAAAGTCAAACGCATGCATACTTGACTTGTAATCAATGACTGCTAAATAGTCTGCATCGGACAACTCCATCTCGTCGATCCGGTCAATTTTTCCACGGACGTTGATCCAATGATTTCCCGGAATCTGATATGAGAGTCCAGGAAGATCTTGTTTAGTATTATTCATTTTTCCAAACGCTACTTCAGTTGCTCTAGGAATAAAATTATTGCGACTTAGTTGTTGTTTAATAGCTTTAACCAGCTGCAACAATGTATCTTGAGCTTTTTGTGAGATGTAACCCATTCGTTCTGACGATTGAAAAATTCTGTTTTCAGAACGTTCCATTTGTTCTTGAAAAACGTCTTTGACATAGGCAAACAACTGTTCATCATTTAAGTCTCTAATATTTACTTTTTGCTCATTGATAACTTTAACTAGACCATCTAGGACTGCATGATACAGGGATCCCGTTTGTGCAGAATTGATCTCAAAAATCGAACGTGGCTGCAACCTTAATCCATACTTCAAAAAGTATTCGTATTCGTTTTGATAAAAAGTCTCAAGTCGAGAAATTGAAACGTTGATATTGTCGCCATATAGTTTAGCAACTGTTTCTGGCTTCAAATCGACTGGGATATTTTGATAATCCAACGAACTTAAAGCAAATCGAGATTGTTCTGGATCTTGGTCTAACAAACGATTTTGAATATACTTCCACTGATTAGACAGTTGAAGTTTGTTATCTGCTGCCGAACGAGAAACTCTGATCAAGTAGTTCAAGCTTGATTCTGGAGAACCTACATAGCGCAGGATCTCATTTTCTTGTTCTTCGTTAGGATCAGGATTCAGCAAGATATCTTGTTCATGCAAATTAAAATGCTCCGCAATTCTTACAACGTAGCTAGAAAGGTCTTGCTGCTTATTATCTTCCGTGTAATTTGGATAGGTAAAAATCAAGCGCTCGGAAGGCGTCGTAAAAGTTAGATCATGCAAATATGGCTCCGAATTATTCATCACCTCATCAGAAGCATTTAGATACTTTCCATCTTCAAGATTTTCAGAGATCAATTCCCTTTCATCGTCAGCAATTATGCCATTAGAGACCGATGTTCCAGGCATATTGTTAACTGTGGCACCTAAAATGAAGGTTATTTTTCGATTGTTAGGCTGCACCATACCTATTTCTGAAATGTTGACAGCATCTAGAGTCGATGGAATTTGCGAATATTGGGAACTTTCAAAAGCAGCGTCTAAAATCTCAATGAAACTTTGACTATTAAATTTATCGCTTCCAAATACGCTCACATATTCATCTAAAACTGTGTTGAATTCCTCGATAACTTGTTCAGGCTGTCCAGCACTAGTTAGATCATTTTGGTCGACTGCTTGTTGTTGCCAGTTGCCCATTTGTTTGAACACGCCATATTGTTCCAAGAAACTGTACAAGAATCCAGCTGCTTCAAGTGCAGTATGATCAACTTTAAAAAATGCATCCAGTGATTGATAAATTTGTTTGATGAACTCTTTTATTTCATTTATCAATTGATAATCCTTAATCAACTGGGCATCGATTTTTTCATCTAATGATGCATCGCTAGTAAATTCTTCTCCGAGCCAATTTTTTCTAGTTGTACCATTAGCTAAAACATAATTTTCCAAAAGGTCTACTGCCTCACGAAAATCAGCAATATCTTCAGTTTGATAATGTTCAGGGATGATCAGTTCAGTTCTCAATAAAGCAATGGCATCGTCGCTTTGTAGTCCCTTATTGATCAAAGAAAATAGCAAGTCAATCAATTTTTTGAAGGGATGATCTGACATTTTTCTTTGTAGATCAATAAAATAAGGAATCTCGTTTTCGTCCATGAATGCGGCAGCAAATGAACTATATTGATTCAAGTCACGTGCTAAGATCAGAAAATCCTTGTATCGATAGTCTTGATTTGCCACTAATTGTCTAATATATGTGCTGACTGCCGATAATTCGGCTTGTTTATTTGTACTCTTCCAAATTTGGACTGAGTTTCGAGAATCTAATTGACTAGCCTGGATTTGTCCAATGCCGCTTGACTCCACCCAATAATTTTCTAGCTTAGCAATATCTTTATTGACACGTTCTTGATCAGCAAAATAGTTGTGAAAGGCAATACTGTTGTCATTTGCTAAATTGAACAACTGATTGTACGTCCCTGCAGGTCGTGCATAAAAGTCTGTTTTTTCGACCGGCTTTAGTGCTGGTTGGTCAAGATTTAACGAGACGTTGATGTTTCCACAATTTAAGATGATTGATTTGACAACGTTTAATTCTGACGCGGTAAATGTTGAGAATCCTTCAACATAAAAGTACAAATGCTTAGATTTTGCATATTCATCAAAAAATTCTGCTAAGGCATCTAGCTTAAAGTTGTTGGTGGCAAATTGGTCAATGTTTTCAGTATATTCACGGTAGATCAAATTCAATTCATCGATTTTTCCCGTAAATATATCATCCGATTTGTTCTGCATAACTGTTTGAACATCATCTGGCGTTACTTGACCATTTTGAAATTCGGTGAATTGACTAGTTAGCTGGTCGATAAATCCTGATTTGTCGGCCATTCCACCCAATATTTTTAAATCTGAACGATGTTGGTCAATAATATTTCTGATGATCATCGCCGATTTAGTATCAGTCAAAGTCTCAGTATTAAAAATATCTGTCCCACGCAAAAAGTACCAAGCTAGTCGTGAAATGGAAAAACACTGCACACGATTGCTGGCAACTAATTCTTCATTGCCTTGGATCTTTCCAAAGTCATTTAACATCATGATTTCTGACTCGAATTTGATATGGTTTGGGACTATGAAAAAGAATTCTCCTTGTGGATCTTTTTCAAAATCGTTTTTGAATAATTCCATCATTTTTTCGTGATGGTCAAATTGGTTTTTACCCAAGATAAAGTTAAGTGTCATGTTAAGTCTCCTAATAAAAAAATTCTATCATAGTTAAACCGGTACACAGTGGAAATAAGTTCCAAGTATGTATAAAATATATTCTTAGAGAAACTGAGGTGAATGCCGTGATAAATGGTATTGGAAAAAGTCATGGGAAAATGATAATGATGGGTGAACATGCAGTAGTCTATGGATATCCGGCAATTGCATTGCCACTCGTTAGCATCCCAGTGATCGTAAGGATCAAAGAGAGTCAAGACAACACATTATCGTCAAGTTACTTTGTCGGGAAAATTACTGACCTACCGGAATCTTTATCAGGCGTGAAGTACTTGGTTGATGTTCTTGATCAAGAAATGAATCAGCAGAAATTGCATTATGCAATCTCAATTGAAAGTGGCCTACCAATTGAGCGTGGTTTAGGGTCTTCAGCTGCCATCGGCGCAGCAATCACTCGTGCATTTTACGATTTCTTCAAACAACCATTAACCGAAAAACAATTGCTCGATCATATTAATCAGTCTGAAACCATCACTCATGGTAAAGCCAGTGGATTAGATGCTCGAACTGTTATCTCTGATTTTCCGATCGAATTCAGCCGTGATAAATCGGTTGAACATTTTTCGTTTAAATCAGATGGATTCATCGTAATTGCTGACTCTGGTATCAAAGGCAAAACGAAACAAACTGTCAGTGATGTTCGACAAAGTTTTGATGACGATCCATCAGTTGTCGGCCCAGAACTAGCTGGTCTAGGTGAAGATACTGAAGAAGCAATCAAAGCTATTAAAGAAAACAATCTCAAACGCTTAGGCCAACTCTTTACCAATGCTAATGACTTGTTAGTCAAACTGGATTTGTCGGTGCCAAAAGTTGACGCAATGATCGAAGCGGCCAACAATGCTGGTGCATTGGGAAGTAAAATCACCGGTGGCGGTCGTGGCGGATGCATCATTTGCCTTGCCCGCAATTTAACGAGCGCACAAATGGTCCAAAAGGCACTCTTAAAAAACGGTGCTGAGCAAACTTGGATCCAACCACTATCTATTTATGAAAACGAGGAATCAAACATTGGCTAGGACGGCTAGAGCATATACAAATATCGCCTTGATCAAATATTGGGGCAAAAAAGACAAAGCCTTAAAATTACCATGGACTAGCAGCCTTTCTTTAACGCTGGATAAGTTTTATACCGATACCAAGTCTACAATTATCGATAATGACCACGACGTGGTGTATTTAAATGATGAATTGTTAGACGATTCTAGTTCACTGAGAATCAGAAATTATTTAGATGTCGTCAGAAAAATGTATGGTTTTAACGACCATCTCCAAATCAACTCCACCAATCATGTTCCCCTTTCAGCTGGTTTTGCATCTTCTGCTTCTGGGTTTGCTGCGCTTGCTGCGTCAGTCAATGAAACTATGAATCTAAATCTGTCAAATAAAGAAATTTCAATTTTGGCACGTAATGGATCAGGTTCCGCCACGCGTTCAATCTATGGAGGATTCGTCGAATGGATTGCTGGAAATAGCAATGAAACCTCCTTTGCAGAACCAATTGACGAAAACCCTGATATTGATATCGTGCTGCTGTCAGTGGTCATTTCTGAAGCAGAAAAATCGATTTCATCGACAAAAGGGATGGAATTATCAGTAAAAACTTCCCCATTTTACTCAAATTGGAGTACACTAGTGGCTTCAGAGATAATCAAAATTAAGCAAGCAATTGCAAATAAAGATCTACAACAAATCGGGGAAATCGCAGAACACAACGCATTGTCAATGCATGCTTTAACGTTATCTGCACAACCTCCCTATACTTATTTCGCTCCAGAAACGATCAGAATTATCCAAATTGTCAAAACATTGCGTCAACAAGGTTTCTTAGCCTATGTCACCATTGACGCCGGTCCAAATGTTAAAATAATCTGTAGTAAGCAATCTGTTAAAGCAGTTAAGGATTATCTCGACAAGAATGTCCAAAATGTTTCCACATTTGAAGCTCATATTGGAAAAGGTATACAATATTTCTGATATTGGAAAGGTATGATATTTTGTCCATAGGAAAATCACCAGGAAAATTATATTTAGCAGGAGAATATGCCGTAGTTGAAACTGGCTTTCCTGCAGTGATTGCATCTGTTAATCAATACGTTACTGTCACAGTTACAGAATCTGAAAATGGTGGCACGATTCAATCAAAAAACCTCAACAAAGAACTCATCCATTGGGATCGTCAGGGAACTGATCTAGTATTTGACGATACCGAAAGTCAATTAGCGTATATCTTGACCGCAATCAAATTTGTCGAAAAATATGCACTCGAAAAACATAAGAAACTTGCCTATTATGATCTATTAGTTACTAGTGAACTAGATTCTCATGACGGCAAAAAATTTGGTCTAGGAAGCTCAGCTGCCGTTACGGTTGCAGTTGTGAAAGCCCTAGGCTCCTTTTATGGTCTTAATTTGAGCAAAATGGACGTCTATAAACTGGCATCGATTGCTCATTTATCTGTCCAAGGAAACGGCAGTTTAGGCGATATTGCGGCCAGCGCATTTGGTGGTATTATTGCCTATCGTTCTCCTGACCGAAACTGGGTCTTTAACATGGTCAGAAATCATAGCCTTTCAAAATTACTCAAACTTGATTGGCCAAATCTACGGATCGAACCTTTGCATCTTCCAAAGGAACTAGAAATGGTAGTTGGTTGGACAGGATCACCTGCTTCAACGTCCATCCTGGTCGATCGAATTGCTTTGACTAAGGCTCAAAAGGTGGATAAATATCAACATTTCTTGAAATCTAGTCGCCAAAGCGTTGAACAATTGATCCAAGGATTTAGAGACAACGATGCCAAAATGATCAAACAAATGATCAGCAGCTATCGTCAAGTGTTGACAGACTTAGCTCGATTCAGTGACGTTCATATAGAAACAAAGATGTTGACCAAATTATGCGATATTGCTGAAAGTTTGGGTGGTGCCGCAAAAACCTCTGGTGCTGGTGGCGGAGATTGTGGCATTGTTATCAGCAATAAGAATTTAAACATTGAAAATCTTAAATCTGAGTGGAAAAAAGTTGGCATTACGCCCTTACAACTAAAAATCGGAGACATAATCGATCATGCCTAAACAGGATGAACAAATGCAACGCAAAGTTGAGCATTTATTTTTAGCTGAAAAATATTATTCCGACGAATCTTTTGCTGGTTTTGAGCAGGTTCGCCTTCTTCACGATGCTCTGCCTGAATTGGAAACTCCAGAAGTAGACTTACGGACAGATTTTTTGGGTAATCCGATCGCTCTACCCTTTTATTTCAATGCAATTACTGGAGGGTCGAACCAATCTCAAAAATTTAATTCAGAGCTGGCCACTTTAGCCGCAGAATTGGACATACCTGTTTCTAGTGGGTCGATGGGAGTTTATTTCCGACTCCCACAGACAACTAAAAGTTTTACCGTTTTACGAGAAAAAAATCCCAAAGGTCTTGTGATTGCTAACCTGTCTGGAAAGGCAAACGCAAAACAAGCACAACAAGCTGTTGATTTGATCAATGCTGACGCATTGCAGATTCATTTGAACGTCATCCAAGAATTGGCCATGCCTGAAGGTGATCGAGAATTTTATTGGGCTGATAACATCAAAGATATTGTCGGTAATCTAAATGTTCCCGTGATCGTAAAGGAAGTTGGCTTTGGTATGAGTCAAAAAAATCTTCAACAACTCAAAGATCTTGGTGTCAAAAATATTGATATTTCTGGCTTTGGCGGTACAGACTTTGCTGAGATCGAAAGTGCCAGAAATCACGACCTTGATCTTACTTATTTAGATCAATTGTCGCTTTCAACAGTTGAATCGCTGATTGAAGCACAAGCGTTTAAGTCAGAATTAAATATTTTTGCATCTGGTGGTATCCGAACAGCTTTAGACATTGTCAAAGCTCTGAGAATGGGCGCGTCTGCAGTTGGAATATCCGGACTAGCTTTGCACCATCTGCAGAAATACTCGTTAGAAGAAACGAAGATATTCTTTGAAACTACGGCTTTGCAGGTCAAGATCATCATGGCTGCAATCGGTGCAAAGACGATTCAAGATATCAAAAAAGCCCCTATCGTTTACGATACGGACTTAATAAATTACGCTAAACAACGTAAAATTGATTTAACGTCTTAATCCTTTGGGATAGACGTTTTTTATTTGCTTATTGCTATATCTTCCCCAACTAAACAATTTGTCTTGATAAGTTAATCCGATCCATTTGTTAGAAAAATCTGGCTCGTGGTCAAGAATAATTGTTTCGCCATGAAGATATTTTTTAAATTGTGATTCATCTAAATCATAAATTGCTTTTAATCGTTCAGGCTTAGTAGCTAATATCATTGCGATATCGGGCTCAAGCCTATTTTTTTTGAATTCTCCTAGTTTTAAACCATTTCTCATCACATGAAGTTTCTTAAAGCGTCGGTCAAGACTAGCAGCTGAGAACAAGAATTCATTAACTTTGAAGAGATTTTTGTCAGGAACAAAATTCAAATTCTCTTTTGAAAATTTTTCAATCAGTTTTTGATCGTCTTTTTTGATAGTGTTGGGTAATGTTTTGATTTTGCTTTCGCTACTTTCTCCATCCTTGACCAATTTACACATGAAATGACCCTCACCGCTGAACTGGTCTGGAAACATCCGTAGAGCCTTTGTGAGTTCTTGATTGCCATTGCCCCATTCCGGCTTGCCATCTTCCATACCTGAATATTTTTTGACATCAGCTAATGACATGTCTGAATACTCGTTTAAAAAGTAGTCGATGTTTTGTTCATTTTCTTCCGGAGAAAATGTACATGTTGAATAAACTAATGTGCCACCCGGTTTTAACAGTTTATAGGCTGAATCTAAAATATGTTTTTGTCGATTAGCACAAGATTCAACGTATTCTTGCGACCAATATTTAACCGATTCAGGATCTTTTCTAAACATGCCCTCGCCGGAACAAGGAGCATCAACCAATATCTTGTCGAAATAGTTCTCGAAATCTTTTTCAAAATCCTTTGGTGAATTATTAGTCACAACGGTATTGGTGATTCCCATTCTTTCGATGTTAGACGACAATACCTTAGCACGCTTGTAGTTTATCTCGTTGCTGACCAAAAGACCGTCAGAGTGCATTATATTCGCTAAATAGGTAGTTTTACTTCCTGGTGCTGCGCAGAGATCTAAAACCGTATCGTTTTCCGTGGGAGCTAACAGCTCGGCTACATACATGGCACTAGGTTCTTGGCTATAAACGTATCCCGCCAGATGGTCGATATCATTGCCATCAACATTTCCGTAATAACCAATCTTTGAGTATTCGATTGGATTGTCTAAACTCAAATTGACATTTTTGTAGTTGGCTTTGAGCGGATTTAATCTGAATGCATCAAGACTGTCAGATTCCATTGCATCAAAAAGCTGTTTTGATCTATCGCCCATTAACTGTTGATATTTATTTTTAAATTCTTCGCTCAATACGACTGTCATGGTTAGTTGTCACTCCGTTTTTTTACAAAATAGATTTGGTAAACTCCAACCGCGATTGCTGCAATCACGGATAGGATCAAGTAAATATTGAAAGTTGAATGACTGATGATCACAATTTTCCAATTGCTCCACGCAAATGCTGCCGCATATGGAATCATCGTGAATAATAAATATCTGATCAATAAGCCATTACGGTAATTATTCTTCAGATCACCAGTCAGTTTCGTCTTTTTGATATCAAATCTGAGTGACAATAAGATGTATATTTCCACTGCTATCGAAACTAAGAACGTCAGCAATAATGAAATGATATATAAATTGCCATTGCTGTTAGTTTGTACTTCGCTGAAGTCATCAGTTTGAGGACTATATTTGTGAGTCGAACTTACTCGCATAACTTTTTTTAGCTGACTCAAATCATGTTTGGATGATGTGATTTTTCCGTCGATCACCGGCACCACATCACTCAGGGTTTTATTTGATTTTGGTTGCGTTGGAGAAATCGAAACCAAGGTCTGTTCGTTCAAAATATCAGCATTGTTGAATCCGATATTTCCAATCACCGAGATATATCGTTTATCTGATTTGATATATTCCTGACTTTGCGGCTTATAGCTTGGAATGTCTGATTGTTGACCTTGAACTGCAAATGGGGTCTCAGATTGAAAATCAGTTTTTGAGAAATATCTTCCAGAGATCGTTGGTAGTTTGTGCAAAGTATGATTGCTGTAAATATAACCAAAACTACTGTTATTCTTGTCAAAAAATATTAACTGGTAGCTAGATAGATCCATTGTACTAAGTTTTTTAACAGTATTAGTAAGATTTTTCTTGGAATTCGTTCTTAAAACTGTAGCATCATCACTCATGCCTAAACGATTCATTGTGTTGTTATACTTGATCGCATCATTTTTCGAAATTGCGACGGCCGCCAAAAGAACTACTAAAAATATAATGACGCTGGAAATAAATTTTTTCATCAAATTCACCTGTTATTGTATTAAGAAAATTTTATCATGAACTAAATCATATTGGGGATAAACCTGATTCAATTCATCGATTCGTTGATCTGAAATTATCTTCGCATGATCCCAGAATTTTTTAGAATTTGTAGCACCATATTTTTCACCGACCAAGAAAAATTTTAGCTCAGTTTTACGGATTTTTTCCAAAATTTCAAAATCAATTTCTTCACGGTCGGGACTCCATGCTAGGACAATTGCATCTACTTGAGTCTGATACTTATCGATCGCGTCTAATGCGTCAATTTGTTCAACGTTAGTAATTTTCTCATTTCCGGTAGGACTTTGCTTTGACCAACTTAAATTATCGGTACAGATCGATTT
The DNA here is from genome assembly GCF_022484265.1 of Companilactobacillus sp. Taxonomy (NCBI): domain Bacteria; kingdom Bacillati; phylum Bacillota; class Bacilli; order Lactobacillales; family Lactobacillaceae; genus Companilactobacillus; species Companilactobacillus sp. The sequence continues at coordinate 337,746 of NZ_JAKVLR010000001.1, read as the reverse complement.
TATCCCATTGTCGCGAAATCCTTTTGAGATATAGCCGTTCCCTGCCATTAGCTCTAAATATTTTTCGTTTGGAAAAAGTTTTGACCATGTTGACATTAACGGTTGCGTTATCGTTGCCCAATAACCGTAGCTATTTTGGAGGTAAGTTCTAAAGTCTCCCAACTGGGTATCAAATTCTTGTAATTGCGCGACCACTGATTCAAATTCATCACTCTCAAAATCAACATTATTTTGCAGGTGGCGCTCGATTTGCTCAGAGGTCAATTCAAACTGTATAAATTGGTGCTTAGGAAGCTCCCCTTTAGATAAGGCTTCATCAATATGCTGCATGAAATTTAAACGTGCATTGAAAATACTTGAATTTGGGAGTTTGGATGCAAGCTCCCGTAAATTATTTAGATAACTCACTATTTACTATCCCCATTTAATATTGCGTATCAATTTAATCATTCCTTAATACTACATTTTATTTCCAATAATTGCCAAAAAGTGTAATATTCTATGTAGTACAAGTTTGAGGTGAATTATGGCAAGAAATGATAAAAAGAAACAACCCGAGAAACAAGAATCAGGTTGGAAGTTTTGGCTGCAGACTATTGCATTGACCATTGCATTGTATGCTGTCATAATGCTGGCGTTTAAATTTACGTTAGCGAATGAGCGAGTCTCCGGACCGTCAATGCAGCCAACCTTTGAAGATGGTCAAAAATTACTTGCAGTGAAGCATTCTAAGATATCCCGTGGAGATGTAATTATCTTAAAAGCTCCTGATGAACCGGGTGCATTTTACATTAAACGTGTTATCGGAATGCCTGGAGATACCATCGTATCAAAGAACAATAAAATGTACGTAAACGGAAAAAGATATAAAGAACCCTTCCTCGACGCCGGTTCAAAGCTAAAGGAAAATGATACCAATATCTATGCCGGTAAGGGATATAGTTGGACTTACAACTTTACACTAAGTCAGTTGGCTCAATCACCTGAATATCAACAGATATACAGTAAGAGTTATCTAAATAAAGTTAAGAAGACAAATAAAGTACCCGCTGGAACTTACTTTGTAATGGGTGACCATCGAACAGTTTCAAAAGATAGTCGTTTGATTGGGTTCATTAAAAAAGGATCAGTTGTTGGTGAAGTTAAATGGCGTTATTGGCCTCTTAACAAATGGACAGTCTTTTAAAAAATTGTACGGAATTAAAATCTTAATGCTATGATGAACTTATGGAGGTCGTGAAAATGGACAAACCAAGTATTTCAGAAACTATTATTCAGTACGAAAAGAAAAAAGATATGAATGATACACAATTTGCATTCGAGAGTCACCTTTCAGTTGAAAGAGTTCACAATCTCAAATCTGGTGAATATGAGGCAACTCCTGAAGAAGAAAAGACAATTCTCGAATACATCAAGCTTCATAGTTAATTTTGAGATTCAGATATGATTTGGAAAAGTCGATTGATGATCGGCTTTTTTTGTTATTGTAAATCAATGTAATATTACTATATGTTATAATCATAGTGTAAATAACATTAATTATTACATATATGATTATTAGAGGCGTATGAAATGTTAATTGGATCAAAATTTAAAGAGCAACGAATAAAACTAAAATTGAGTCAAGCAGAACTTTCAGCAGGAATCTGTACTCAAGCAGTCATTAGTAAAATAGAAAATCAGAATATCTCCCCTTCCGTTGATATCTTGAGTCAGCTGGTTGTGAAACTAAATTTGACTTTAAACGATGTTTTTTCAGAGTTCACCAATTTACCATCAAACAACCTAGTCAACGATAAAATTCTAGAGATCGACCAATTGATCCAGAATCAACAATTTGAAAATATCCCGTCATTGATCGATTCAATCAATCCAAAGAATCTTTCAAATGCGACTCAAGCCCACATTCATTATCAACTAGGAAGAATTGCTGCCAATCAATCTGACTTTGACGAAAGTATTTTTCAATATAATTATGTCTTGCAACTTTTAGATAACCGAAAAAAATCATTTTGGAAATTTGTGGCATTGATCGGCCTAGGAAAGATTTATCAAGCTAAAGCTGCATCTGATAAAGTTGATTATTATTTTGGTTTAGCTAGTCAAAATTTTGAGTCTCAACACTTCCAAAGTGATTCAACCTACTGGTATTCATTAGAATCATTGACCCTACTGGCAACCTTTTACACTCAGTCAAATGACTGGCAAACAGCCAGAAAATGGATCGACCTTGGATTAGTCCCACGAAATGGTGCTTTATCTGCGCAGTTTACGGACCGACTCTATTACTTGTCCGCTCTAAATACTCTAAATGACAACCTGACGGACCGCTCAACTCTGAGCCATGACTTGACGATGGCAATCGCATTCGCAGATTATAATCACAATCAAGCTTTGCTTGATGAAATCAACCAGTTGATGCAACAAAATAATATTCGAGAATTGAAAATCAAACCATAAAAAAAATCAGCCATTTGGCTGATTTTTTTATTTGTCGCTGGCAAGAACTCCACCAACTGCGTAATGTTCTTTTTCCATTTCGTTAAGTACAACGTGAATATGCTCAGCAGGTGCTCCAGTATTTTTAGCAATGGCATCTGTAACATCCTTAACCATATTCTTAAGTTGTTCAGGACTACGTCCTGCAATTAAATCGATATGTACTAATGGCATATTAATCACTCCTTATTATTTTTGACGATCATTATTAAGTTTAATAATTTCTAGTATAACATTTACTGCTTGTTCCATGGCCTCTTCTGACACATATTCGTATCGACCATGCATATTTTCTCCACCAGCAAATAAATTAGGGGTTGGAAGACCCATAAATGAGATCTTTGATCCGTCTGTCCCACCACGAACTGCTGCTTCGTCAGGTTCGATGTTCAGATTCTTCATGGCTTGTTCAGCAATTTTAACGACATCCATGTGGTCTTTCATAACTTCATACATATTGTAGTACTGATCGTTCATATCAATCGAAACTGTGCCTTCGCCATATTTCTGATTGAGTTCTTGAACGATTTGATTGATTTTATCTTTACGAGCTTCCAGACCATCACGTTCGAAATCACGAATGATGTATGACATTTCTGCAGCATCTACAGTTCCATCTAAAGATAATAGATGGAAGAAACCTTCACGCCCCTCGGTTTGTTCAGGAACTTCGTCACTTGGCAAATCATTTTGAAAATCGTTTGCTACAGTCAAAGCATTGATCATAATTCCCTTTGCAGAACCAGGGTGAACATCTTTACCAGTAATGTGTACTTTCAAACCAGCAGCGCTGAAAGTTTCGTATTCAAGTTGTCCAACCGGACCACCATCGACAGTATAGGCAAAATCAGCTCCGAAATCTTTAACATCAAATTTATCTGCACCGGTTCCAATTTCTTCATCTGGACCTAAGCCAATAACGATTTTGCCATGCTTGATCTCAGGATGATCTAACAAATATTCCATAGTCGTCACAATTTCGCTGACACCACTTTTATCATCGCTACCTAACAGAGTATCGCCACTAGTTGTAATCAGCGTCTGACCGGCATATTTGGTCAATGATGGAAATACTTTGGGGTCCAAAGTAATTTTTCCTTCTTTGTCTAATTTGATAACGCTCTTACCGTCATAATTTTCGACGATCTTAGGTTTAATATCAACTGAGTTAAAATCTGCTGTATCAACATGGGAAATTAATCCTAAGACTGGAACATCATGATCCAAGTTAGATGGCAATTCGGCTATCAAATACGAGTTTACTGGATGAATACGAACATTAGATAATCCAATTTTAACTAGCTCATCTTTCAATGCGTTTAGAAATACTGTTTCACGTTCGGATGAAGGTATGGTAGTTGAGTTTTCATCTGAACGAGTATTTTGTTTTACATAACTCAAAAAACGAGGAATCAATTTGTCATATTTCAATGTCATAATCTGTATTCTCCCTAAATAAAGTTGTATGGCTCAGTATTAACTTGAGACTGAATAATGTTGAGGTCCCAGTGGTAGTCGTTTGACCAATCCGAAAGTTTATGTGCCATTTTTTCAATAAAGATTGCTTCAATATGATGTCCAGGATCAATTACATTCAGACCGTTAGACATCATATCGTGTGCAGTGTGATAGTAAACGTCGCCAGTGATGAAGGTGTCCGCATTAGCTTTGATAACTTCAGGATAAAACTTGCCTGCATCGCCACCAATTAGTGCTACTCGTTTAACTTTTTGCCCGCGTTCTGACTTAACATAACGTAAGTTCTGAAGTTTGAAAGTATCACGAACCTTTTTGGCAAAATCCAACAAGTCCATTTCTTCAGCAAGAACTCCGACACGACCAATTGAATAGTCATCATCAGGATCTAAATATCCTGATG